>JAETNQ010000026.1 GCA_021772075.1 Lachnospiraceae bacterium | reverse complement strand
TATGGCCTGCGAAACCAATATCATTATAGCATAGGAGTTTTTTATACTCCACGCAACGCTACGGCTTTGCCTGTTCCCCCATCTCAGATGGGGGATTAAAAGACTTTTTCATTTATCTGCTGTCAGCTTCAGCTTCTCATGCCGGAACTGCACATCATCCACACAGGTGATGTTGTAAAATGCCCCGGCATAGGAAATACGGTATTCCTGGCTGCTGAGATTTTTCAGTTTCCTGCACCACCGGATCACAAACACCAGCGTGTCCTCGGAAACCGTCTCCGGGGCCGGTCCGTATTCCTTGCCGGAGGACAGGTTCACATAGGCAAAGCAGGAATGGAAATCCTCCCAGAAAGAGGTGTGGTTCCCGATGCCATCCACCACTGTCCGGTGTTCCTGCAGGGTAATGCGCTGACGCATCGTACCGATTTCCACCATCAGAACACCTCCTGCCGCCTGCCGGATAAGATACACTTTAAGGTCGGCACCAGATCGGCTACCTCCGGTGTCCCACGGTTTTCAAAGAGAACCCCCACCGCATAGAGGATGGCGGTACGGACTGTATCGTCCCCATCAGGCAGATCACGCCGTAAAATATCGCTGCACAGGCTCTCCGCTGTGGAGAGCAGTGTGAGGAGGAGGGTGTCCTCATCCTCATATTCCACTTTGAGGTATTCCTTCGCTTCCTCCAAAGTCACCAACATAAAGACACGCCTCCTCCCGTATCATGCTTTACGCAGACGCACTGCCGCCTTTGAGCGTCATGGTCTTGACGGCTTCCGGCAGGATCAGCTTGCCGTCCACTCTCTGGCTTGCCAGGAAGCCGACCTGCCCGTTGGCAGCGTACAGCTCATTCAGCCGCTTGAAGGAACGTCCCTGACGGTCGGCAATCCAGTAGTAGGAAAAATCACCGAAGGCCATAATCTTATTGCCCACAGCCAGATCCGGCACAAAGCTGGAGGTGTAGTACGGACGGTTCAGGATCGTATCCGGTTCTCCCGCCTGTACGGAAGGCTGCCAGATGTAGTTGCCGTTTCCGTCCTTCACCTTACGGAGTGCCTTGACCGTGGTGTCATTTAACAGCCACACCGCATTCTTGCGGTACGGAACACGCAAAGAATGGTAAAGGTCCATCACATCATCAAACGTAATACTGGTGCCGGAAGTGGTGACACTGTTCTCGGCAGACACAAAGACGCCAGTCGGCTTCTTCTTGCCATCGCCCACCAGAAATGCCTCTTCCTCCTTCGCACCGATACGGCGGGTAAACTCCGTAGCGATATAGCCTTCCAGGTCAAAGACGCTGTCATTTAACAATTCATCGGAAACCTTGATGGCGGTTCCGAGCTTATATGCGCCAAGAGAGATCAGGCCAAAGGTATCATCGCTCTCGGTGTAAAGACCATTCTCGTCCATCCACGCCGCCTCGCCGTGGCCGGATACCACCGGGATGTTACGGTCACCGCTGGATGTAGTGATGACCGTTGCCAACTGACGGAAGAAGTTCTGCTCCTGCAGGGCGTCAATCAGGCGCTGCTCATACTCATCCGGCACCAGATAGCCGCCCTCTGTATCCGTACCAATGGAAAGGGTGTTCTGGACATCAAAATAGTTGCGCCTGCGGATGCTGTCCCAAAACGCCTTACGGTACGCATCGGATGCGCGGCCGGACTTTTTATCCTCCTTCATCCCGCTTCCCGGCTGGTTGGTGATGGGCTGGCTGGTAGGCTTGGCAAGCTCCAGGTCAATGGCTGCCTGACGCTCCAGGCGCTCGATCTCTTTGCCCAGGGCAATCACGTCAGCCTCCATCTTGTCGTAGGTGGCCGTATCCTCCGCAGAAACAAACCCGTCCTTATCCCGTTTGGAATCCAGGAATGCCTTAGCCGCCTCCCACGCCTTTGCTCTCTTTTCGCGCAATACTAAAATCTGGTTCATGATAAAATCCTCCTTTAATGTTTCAAGAGGGCAAGCCTCTTATCTAACTGTTCAATGGGTGTTTTCTTCTCTGCCTTCGGCGGGATGAGTTTGGAAAGCAGGGAGTTCGTCACCGCCATGCGGGAAAACAGATATGCTTCCGGCCTTGCCTCATCCTCCGGGGCATCAAAAAGGATGCCGTCCGCAAATCCAAGCTCCACTGCTTTCGTGGCGTTGAACCAGCTTTCCGCATCCATCAGGTGGGAAATCTTAGAACGGGACAAGCCCGTCTTGATCTCATAAGCGTTCATAATGCTTTCCTTCACTTCGGAGAGCATATCGATGGCCTTCTTCATCTCCGCTGCGTCACCAATGGCAACGGTGGCCGGATTGTGGATCATCATGACCGCCACCGGGGACATCAGGACCTCGGTGCCTGCCATCGCAATGACAGAGGCCGCCGATGCCGCAAGGCTGTCGATCTTCACGGTCACGTCATAGGGGTACTCCATCAGCAGGTTATAAATCTGTGCTGCGGCAAACACATCGCCGCCCGGAGAATTGATCCAGACCGTAATGATCCCGCTGCCGGATTCCAGCTCGTCCTTAAACAGCTTCGGTGTCACTTCATCCCCAAACCATGTCTCATCGGAAATCTCGCCATTTAAAAAGAGCGTCCTGCTCTCAGGTACGCCCTTCGTTTCATCCGCTTCATTCTTTATCCAGTTCCAGAACTTTCGTTTCATGCAGTTCCTCCTTCTTACTTACTGTCAAAATCTCTGTGTGTCTGAAACACACACTATCCGGGACTAAGTTCTCTCCACAAAAGAAAACAGGTGCGTTTCAGACACACCCATTTATCCTCCGGCATTTGCCCGGAAATCCCCAGTTTCCGGCGTTTCCCGGCATCTGCGGGCCTGTCGCAAGTGCAGCATCTGGTTCCGAATCTCAACCAAAGGTGTGCCTTGCAGAGTGTGGCAGAACGCCACCTTCGCAACAAATCGTTGCTATTCCTCCGGCAGCCCCTTCCCGGCAAAAATGCCCGCATCCTTTAGCTTGGTCATGTTGCCGTTGATCAGATACAGGTTGCCGCCTTCTTCATCCGGAATCGGGTTCATGTCCTCCATCTCCCGGATATCGTTGGCGGACATCCAGCCATTCTGCCTTGCGGTCGCATATCCGGCCATACGGGAAGCGTAATCACCGCGCAGCAGACCGTCCACGTTCAGCTTGATGAAATACGCTGTCTTTTCCCCCGGCAGAAGGAGCGCCCGCTGTAATGACTGCTCCCACCGGATCACCCAGGGGTCTAAGGTGTATTTCACGAACTCCAAAGACTGCTGCTCAATATTGGAAAAGCTGCTCTTATCCAGATCGCCAACCATGTGCGGAGGGATACGGTAAAGCCGCGCGATCTCATCCAACTGGAACTTCCTCGTTTCAAGGAACTGGCTGTCCTCCGGTGGCAGGCCGACCTGCTGGTACTTCATGCCCTCTTCGAGTACGGCCACCTTGTGGGCATTTCCGCTGCCCCGGTACACCTCATTCCACGAATCGCGCACCTTCTTCGGGTCTTTTAGGATGCCCGGATGCTCCAGGACACCGCCCGGTGTGGCTCCGTTGGCAAAGAAACTGGCACCGTATTCCTCGCAGGCCAGCGTGATCCCCACGGCATTCTTCATCATGGCAATGGGGGAGTACCCCACCAGCCCGTCAAACCCAAGCCCCGGAATATGAAGCACATCCTCCCGGCCAAGCGTCACCTGCCCGTAGCCTGTAAAGTTCGGGTTATCATCGGAATCACGGGTATAGGTGTAGACAAGCTGCCCGTTCCTGTCCCGGTCAACACGCATCTTATTGGGAAGCAGGGGATAAAGCCCTACCACACGGCCAGCCCCGTCCCGGATGATCTGTGCATAAGCATTTCCCCAAAGGAGCAGATGCGTCATCATCGTTTCCCGGAAGATAAAAGAAGTCATTTCCGGGTTCGGTTCATCGTGCAGGATGTGATAAAGCGGGTGGTCATACACCCGTTCCTTACTTCTTCCCGCATAGCGGTATAAGTGAAGCGGCAGGGATGCCACCGCCTCGGAAAGTATCCGCACACAGGAATACACTGCCGTGGTCTGCATGGCCGTGTATTCATTGACTGTCCTTCCGCTGGTGGTCGGTCCGAATAAAAAGGAATACTGTGATCCCACCCGGTAATCCATAGGCTTATCCCTCGCCTTTGCCAGTCCAAACAAATCCCTTAGTCCCATACTGCACCTCCTAAAAATGGGCAAAAGAAAAGCACCCGCCAGTATTTCAAACTGACAGATGCTCAGTAAAAATGATCTTGTTATTGGTTAATAGACTTCATCGAAATAGCCAATGAAGATAGAAAGACGAAGCACCCCGTCTTTCATGGAAAACGTCACGTTCTCCGCCCGTTCTGCGATTTCCTTTAAGAGCGACAGATGCTCCCTGTCGCAGAATTCAAAATGCTCCATGTAAAGGTCAATCGTTGCCTGCCATCTTTCATAGTCCACCTCACCCCGGACTTTTCCTCCGAACTGCCGGACATAGGCATCACACTCACTCAGTAAATACTCATAGTCCGCCTTTTCCTTTGGAACTACCCGTTTTGGGATTTTATCCATTTCTTCTTTGTACGCCTGCCAAAAGCCAGATTCCTCTAATGCATCCAGGAAATCCGCTCCCTGGCGTCCTTCACTTCTCTTACGGAACTCATCGGCATAGTCCCGTTCAAATATTTCATTTTCCATGCTTCTTACCCTTTCTGTAGGATCAGTTTTCGTTACCGATAGGATGTTACCACGGTTTTTTTATGATTCGTTGTCTAAAAAGATAACTTTCCTGGTCTGTTTTGATAACTATACTTTATCATACCCCACAAACCAGGAAAAACAAGTATCGACATGATCAGAAAACCAAAATTCCTCTGCCGTCATACACGCTACCACCCTCATCCTTATGCCGGATGCAGCGGTCAAGGGCCATGATCCATGCCACGATGCCATCGATCTTCTCCGTGGACTTTTCCTTATCCGGCTTGATGTTGCCAGCCGGGTCCTGGTGCATCACAATGTTCTGCGCCATCCATTTGAGGACCGGGTTGCCGCCATGAATGAAGTTCCCCTCCATCAGCAGCTTATACAGCTCCTTGCTCGGCGGGGACATATCCTTATAGCCCTGTCCGAAGGGAACCATCGTGAATCCGTCACCCTCTAAGTTCTGGATCATCTGCGTGGCATTCCATCGGTCAACGGCAATCTCCCGGATATGATAAATCTCTCCCAACCGTTCAATGTATTTCTCAATAAATCCATAGTGAATGACGTTTCCCTCCGTGGTCATGATAAAGCCCTGCTGCTGCCAGACATCATAGGGGACATGATCCCTCCGGCACCTAAGCTCCATCGTTTCCTCCGGCAGCCAGAAGAACGGAAGGACAATGTATTTTTCATCCTCTGTCCGTGGCGGGAACACCAGCACAAAGGCTGTAATGTCCGAAGTGCTGGAGAGGTCCAGGCCGCCGTAACAGTCCCGGCCACGGAGCGACTCGACCGGAACCGGTGTGTTTCCCCGGTCATAGATGTGATCCGGTATCCAGCACACCGTTGCCGATGTCCAGATGTTCAAACGAAGCTGCTTGAACACGTTCTGCTCTGCCGGGTTATCCAAAGCATCACGGAACGCATCCCTCATACGTTCCATCTTCACGGTATAGCCAAGAGACGGATTCGCTTTATACCAGTTCGCCTCATCCGTCCAGTCATCCTCCTCGGTCAATCCATATACCACCGGGTAAAAGGAGGGATCGATCTTCCGGCCATTCAGAATATCCAGTGCTTTGGTATGCAGCTCATAGCAGATACTGTTCTTATCCGTACCCGCTGTTGTAATAATGAAGAAAAGCGGCTGCTCACGGGCATCGCCGGAGCCTTTGGTCAGAACATCATACAGCTTCCGGTTAGGCTGCGTGTGTATCTCATCAAACACCAGTCCACTGACATTGAACCCATGTTTGGTATTATGGGTAACCAGCCCATCCGTCACATGAGTCTGGTATTGTTTCATTTCAAAGGAGATCGTTTTCTGCTCCGGAAGCTCCGTTACCGTCATAACCTTGTCTGATTCGGAGCTTCTCTGCCAACAGCTAATTTCCTGATTTGCACACACTTCCAACCGTTCTCTTTTTCTTGGGTGGACCATATGGGGAGAGAGCAGCTTCCATAGCTTTCTAAGCTGTGGCTTACCGGATATTCTCAGGTTAAATTTACTACAATTGGAAGCGTTGATACCCAAACGGGCCAAGAGGATTCGGCAATCCTCCCTCATTTCCTGACTCACACTGCAAATCGTCACACTCAGATGGTCTTTGCAGATCACACAGCCATCCGTATCAATGTAGCCCGCTAAAAAAGCCGCCCAAACCAAAGGGCCGCCCCTCCAGACAGCCACTGGCACACGCTTCGTTTTTGCTCTGCACTCCTGTCCAAAGTTCTCCCTTACCCATTCCCGTCCTGCACACTTTCTCCGTTTTCCCTGGCCTGTAATCAAATGTTCAATCGGCTTCTGGTATTGGTCTTTTCCTGCCTGCTTCTGTCTTGTAGAATATACAGACTTTAATCCGCAGCCGATACGCTCCATAAAACCCCGCAATTTCTCAATAACAGGTTCATCCGGATTGATAAAGCGAAAATGTGTGCAGTCGCCATCTCCGGCCCAGGCTCCAAGCGCCCAGGCATCTAATGGATCGATTGCATCCTCCGGTACTACAAAAGAGGACGGCCAGCCTAGCGAAACAGCCAGACGGTCGTCCTTTTGGAGTTGCCCTGCCTCCATCCACTCATACACATGAGTTAAATCCTGCCGTCTCCGTCCTGGCTCCATACGCCAAAATGGATGGTTCAAGGTCACTTTCGTCTTACGATTGTGATGGGTGGTAATTTCTACCACTGGTGCAGGCGCTTCTTCCGCAATCGAAACTACTTCATCAAATACCGGAGTCTGTCCATCAGAAGCAAGAATGACATCACCCACCTTAATTTCATCTGCCCGCCGAATGGTACCGTCTGCCATCTGCACGATTGTTTCTCTGGCCATACAGCCAACCTCTGCCGATAGCACCTGATAAAACCCGGCATTATTATAGTTTACAATCCGCTTTGTGGCCGCCATAATCTTGCACCGTTTCATAAGTGCCGGAACCATCTGCACCATCTGGTTTGCCACATCAAATACAATCGATGCCTGCTGGCGGTCGGCCGCCGCGCCATAAACCTCTGCTGACGGTTCATTGTCTGCAAACAAAAGATACAGGGCAATGGCTGCCGCAAGCTCACTCTTGCCGACTTTCTTGCATATTTCAACATACGCTGAACGAAACTGGCGGTTCCCATCCTCTTGCACGATGCCAAAAATATCCCGGACCAACTGCTCCTGCCACGGCAGCAGCCAGAATCGTTTTCCAGACCATTTTCCTTTTGTATGGCGGAGGTTCTCGATAAACTTCACCGCACGATCCGCTTTTGCCTTATCATAATGGGATGTGGGCAGCATAAACTTTGTCGGTTTATAATCCTTTAGCTTTGGATAATCTACTGGTCTTGTTTCCATTTACATCCCACCTCCCAACAGCTCCTCCATCTCATCACCGGAGCCATCTCCATCCGTGCCAGCCACAATGCGGCTCCGGGAGGAAGGCGTCAGGCCGAACTGCTCACAGAATTTCAGCATGATCTTCTGGTTGGTCTGTGCGATGGAAACCTGCGGTACCTGCTGCAAGTAGCCATTCGGCGTCCGCACCATAGAACCATGTTGGGAGATAAACTCCTCGGCCTCTTTCCACCGGGCATACGCCTGACAGTATCCGGCAAAGGCGGCCATATCCATCTCTGTCAGAAGCCCCATAGACTCCAACACCTTAGACATCCGCTTCCATTCCTTCTTTGCCTCGTCCTCCAGCCATGCCGGACACCGTGGAGCCTTTTTCTTCGGCTTCGGTTCGTTGGCATTCAATTTCCGCTTACCCGGATTGCCCTCCAGCTCCTTAATCGCAGTCGGAGTCGGTTTTCTTCCTCTCTGCGCCATCAGCCTCACCTCCTCTCCGTGAAAAATGGCAACAAAAAAAGACCTCCGAAGAAGTCTTTTCTTGAAATATCAATTATACAATCCCGTGTAGAATCCCATCGCTTATACGGTACTCTGACGGTTCCAGGTCTAAAAATTCTTCCGGGTTCATCTTGTACTCGCTGCCCCGCCAACCCAGGTGGGCGGTTACATATTTTCCATCCGAAACCGCTGGAAAATCCGGCTTGAAAATCTTAACATATCCGCCGCCCGTCATAAGGTCCAAGCCGTCAATCCCTTTTTCCTTCATCCATTCCCTTATGGTCATCTGTTCCCTCCGAATCTTTAAAGCATATCGTTGCTTGAATATGCATTCAACACAATCTCTGTTTCCGTTTCATCGATATCAAGGAAATCCTCTTTCCTGATGACCTCCAGCGCCTTTTCTTTCCGGATAGGAACCGCCTCGGCCCCACGGTATGCAAAACCATATCTGTATTTCAACGCCTTTTCCGTGGCCGCAACAATCTCTCTTGCTTTAGCCCTGTCCAGGCTTCCGTTATAAAATGACATTTTCAGCATTTTCCTCATCCTCCTCCGAATCTTCCTGAACCAGCTTGTCAACGATTTCCCTTGCATCTTTTAGCGCATTCTCATATAAAAAATACGCTTCTGAGTTGGGAACAACCTTTGTTGCATCTGCATGATACACTGCATAATGAAATCCACCATCTCCGCAGCTCATGGTTACGCTTATGCCATACCCTTTGTAAGTTTCAAACATCCTAAATGCCCTCCTTTGCTTTTGGTAATGGCATATTACCTCTGAACTTCATATTTATCCACTTGATTCCGCAGCATAAACTGCACAAAGATACAGAAAGAAACCCGCGTATCTTGCAGGAAAACAGACAAAGGAAAAGAGCTGGTTATTTCCAGCCGCTTTCCTTTATCCGCTTTCAAAAATCTTATACCCTCTCAATCCGGCAGGTCGTGCCATCCACTTCTGTGATCCTCCAGGTTTTATTTCTCCACAAAATCTCCACCATTCTCAAGCCGACGTATTCATTACTCCTGCTCCGGTCATCGAGGACAGTGCCGTGCTGCTCCATCCACCGGGAAAGGTTTGTTTTCAATCGGTTCTCCCGTTCCATCTTATCCGCAATATTCATAACCAATCCCCTCCGTCCTATTTCACTTTCTCCATGCACCATGCAATCGCGTGGCCGCCATCCTCGAAAACCTCATCCGTCATTTCCAAAAGGCTCAGTCTGCATTCAATGTCAGCCAGCCCTTCCACATCCGGGGTTTCAACAAATTCATAAACCGCTGCCGCAAATCCCATCCAGGCGATGTCGGTTACCAGAACCTTGTCCCCGTATCTTAAGACCGCCCCGTAAGATGTAACTTTCGACTGCAGGTTCTCCATGCTGGTGATCTCAGGAAAATCGTAATATGCTTTCATACTGTGTTCCTCCGTTTTTCTTTGTTTTCCCTTTCGGTAGTAGCATATTACCTCTGCTCCGCTACATTATCCACTCAATTCTGCGCCATAATATACACAAAGATAGGGGAGGGAAATTGTTCAGGATTTATGGCTTAATAATAAGGCTCACTCACCATCCATCTCGCTTTCTGCCATGAACAATTCATAGTAACGCTCATTCAGGTTATTTTGCAAAAGACATATTGGCAGGCAGCACCGCATTTCATGTACCGCTTGCAAGTTGTTCCATAATCCGGTTTCTTCGAGATAGGTGATGATCTCTTTCTTCGCAGAACGCTCCATCTGCCGAAGGCGCAGTTCCTTTTCCTTATAGTCATCTGCAAAATCCTGAATCTTAAGCAGTATTTCACGATCCACTTTCCAGACTCCACAATCCGGATTTTTGATAATCTCATGCGGTTTATCTGTGATTTCATAATAACGCGAATACATATAAACCCGGAAATGGCAGCTTGGCAGTACGCAGATCACATTCAGAATCGCCTCCAGGTCCTCCCACAGATGCTCCCGCTTCATATACGGGACCACCACATCCACGATCTCTTTCATGGATTCATGCCTTTCATCAAAAAGGTTGTTGTAATCTTCCTTGAATTTTTGCGCTTTCTTTCTGATTGTTTCATCAGTTTTCCATCCCATGATCTCACCCCCATCCTTACAGGCTCATCAGGATGGCCGGGATTTCTGCCCGCTCGCCAGTCTGCCAATCCGTGTGTCTGCTCTTAACCTGTGTCAGCCCTTCCATCTTGCATCCCTGCTTTTCAAATTCTGCGAGGGTCGGGATCAGGCTTGAAAAGGTGCTGGAAATTGTAAACTTCTCAATCCCAAGCACCCTGCATTCCTCAACAATCGGCTGAATGTCGTAATCCCAAATAACCTCGTTAAAATCGATCAGGTCGTTTCCGGTTTCCCTGGCGGTCATGTAAGCCCAATACAAGGTGTGGTTGATTTTCAGTTCATCAAAGGTCTTTCCGCTGTCCTTTGCGCTTTCAAATGTTTCAATTCTCTTCATGGTGTGTTCCTCCGTTTTTCTTTGTTTTCCCTTTCGGTAGTAGCATATTACCTCTGTTCCGGTACATTATCCACTCAATTCTGCGCCATAATGTACACAAAGATAAGGGAGGAAATCTGTCAGATTTATACAGTGGACAGAGGAAAGCACCTGGCTGCCCAAGTGCTTCTCCAATTCGGGATTGCTTATTTCTCTACTTCCAAATGCACATCCTCACAGCCGCAGCTTATAAGCTGTCCGCCACACGCAGGGCAGCGTTCCGCATCACAGCCCCAATGGTGGTAATACCCCTTTGCGGCACCGCAGTCATGGCAGCGCTCCCCATCCTCCATATCAGGATCAAAGTCACGTTCATCCCCGGCCTTGATCCTTTTATACTCTTTTCCGTTGCAGAATATCTTTGAAACACTGCATCCTTTTGCAGTCAGCATTTCATTTCCGCACACTTCACATTTTGCCATAGTTCAATCATCCTTTCCTAATTCCATCTCACATAAGTCACATACATCCGTTTCTGGTTATCCAGTATGTAGTCAATAGTAAAATCCGCATATTCCATGCCGAACATATTCTCTCCAAAAGTACAGTCCGTGGAATAATCCACATCCGTCATGCCGTTCTCAATCTCCGCATTGATGCCGCCGCACTCTGTGATACTCAGTTGGGGAAGTTCCGCCCCCAGTTCACGCCGGAACCACCGCTCCATCTCTGCATAGGATTCAAAGCGAAATCCCACCATCTTTTCAAACAGGGCATCCACTCTGCTTTTCCCACTTTCCTTAATGTCCATCTGTTCTCCCCTCCTCGTCATCACAGAACTGGAATCCCAACACCAGCTTTGTGTAAATGATAAGGCAGCGTCTCTGCTCATTGCCCTCGGATGCCAGCATTACCCTGATAAAAAACTGCTCTGCCTGTTTCCTTGACTTCCATTCCTGGGTTTCTCCAAAGCAGTAGGTCTTTACCGGATCAGCGTTCTCCAATTCGGCTTCATCATCCACAATGCAGCAGGCATCCTCGCCATAAATCACATGAAGCCCGCTGCCCGTATCCCATCGCACCATAACACTGGCAATGTCATCCACGCCTTCGACTGTTCCAAGCGTCCCCACAGGCGGTGCCTGTGGATCATCCATCACAAGGAGCCGGACACGGCTGCCTGTTGGAAATGCCCGCCGCATACGCTCCACGATGTCTTTATCTGGTATCCTCATATCTCAGCCTCCTTCCTCCACACCTAAAATCTGTGCCAGTTCATCCGCATAAATATGGCGGAGCGTTCCATCCGGGTACTGCACCCCAAAGCTGCTGATATTTACAAACAGCAGTTCCGCATTTACTTTTTTGCAGTAAGCGGCACATATCTGTGTCCACTCTGCCATGTATTTTTCGTTAGTCATCAAAGCTCACGTTCCTTTCATACCGATGGATAGTCGCAATGATCTCATCCTGCTCCTCAATACTGACTCCCAAGCTGTCCAGGGCTTCCCTCGTTCCACAGTCGGGGCATATCGAAATATGGTTATCCGTCCTCGAAAGTGCGGGAGCGCCATGATAGGCGTTCCCACAGCGTGGGCATATTTTAATTCGTGTGTTTGCATCAATCTTCATAGCCGTCCCTCCTGTCACTGTCGGTATAAGCCTGCGCCAGCATCTTTTTGTCAAATCCAAAACTCCGATATCCCTGCAGACAGGTTGCAAGGTAATAATTGCTCGGCAATCCGAGCGGTCTGTCCTCGTGCATGATGTAAACAAAGGTGTTCCGGGTTCTGACCTTGCCGGACCTGATCCCCTTGATAGGCAGTTTCATTTCTGCCTTATAATAGAATGTGGGAAATCCCTCGTAGCGGTCAAGCGCCGCTTCATCCTCCGCTGTGACTTCCCAAGCCACCACCGGAACACTGCTGCCTTCCTTCGGCTCAATGGTCAGGTAGGAGCCGGTCTTGCTGCCCTTAAACAAAAGCTGATAATCCTTGATCTCCGAAGTGCCGATGATCCTTGCCCCTGGGCATCTCATCCGCATCTGCGGAATGTTCAGGTTGCTTCCGTAAGCAATGTAGTATCTTTTTTCCATAATGGTATCCATCCTTTCCGAAGGGATCACCCTTCTACCACCTTAAGACCGCCGAAGCGGTCAAGGGTAAGGTGGCAGGAGGCTAATTCCTGCGGTCCCTTCAAGCGGCTGCCCTTCCATTTCTGAAGGAGGCATCTCCGTCAAGGCGCTTTGTGAGGATTTCCCTTGCGGTCTTGAACTCGTCCCCGATGAATCCGAGCCGGAGGAGCCAGGTCCTCATCGCGTATTTCGGATTCTCATTCTGCTGCGGCTTCGGGCTTGCCGACCGTACCGTCTTTGCCATCTGGCTCAGTGCAAGGCAAAGCTGGATGTAACTCTTTAACTGTCCGGCATGAAGCCCGCCCCTCCGCTCTGCGGTAGGCTCATCGAATTGGAAAAGCCGGAATTCAATTGTTCCTTTCGTAAAGGTTGCATGGTAGTTGAGCATATGGTATCGGCTGTTATTGTAATGAGCGTTCCTACTTCCGTAGGTGCCTTCGTACCAAATGTCTGCCAATGCTGACATGGTGGTTGGTTTTCTGCGGTTCAGCCTCTCCAAAAATGCAGGATCAACCGTGCGGCAGTAGCGGTTCATCCGATAACTGTCCAGGTTTAAGGCTTTTGCAATCAGCATCTCATGGCTCGCCATGATGTTTGCAAGATTTCTAAGCGTCTGCGGTGTGTGTCCCTTTGCCCCGATGTGGATGTGGACTCCGCATCCCCTTGAGGCATCGCTCTTTGCTCCCGCGTGTCTAAGCTGGCGGATAAGCTCCTGCAGGGTTTCCATGTCTGCGTAGGTCAGGATCGGCGTGACCATCTCGCATTTTTCGCTGTCCGGCCCCTCAATGCTGACATCCCTCTGGAATTTCCATTCCCGGCCCTGTGCATCCCAGGCTGACCAGGTGCAGTATCCGTTCCGGCCTGCCGTGTCCTCATATCTGCCTGTTCCAAAAAAGCTGGCGGCAAGTTTCGCTGCCTTGCTCCTTGTGATGTGGTTCATCTCCACCTCAACCCCGATGGTCTGTTTTTTCATTTCCTCAATCTGTCTTGTAATCTTTTCGTTCATGGTATGTGCTTCCTTTCTGTGCGGTTTGTTTTCCCTTTCGGTAGTCACATATTCGCTCTAAAAGCACATAATAGCAACTCAATTCTGAGCCATAATGTACACAAACTTCCGGGGCAGAAATTGTGTACATTATGGCACCTTATCAATCCTCAAAGCTGCTGTTGACCTCATGGATCAGGGCTGCATCCGCCATCGCCTCTGCCATCTCCTGTTCCGGGGTAAGGGCAGGAATCTCCATCGGATCATCCTCTTTCTCTGCTTTTTCAGCAGCCCTCGCCGCTTTCCATTTCTCCTCATCCTGCGGAGTGCGGAAAGCAGTATGCCCCTTAAGCCCCTTTAGCAGAACACTCCGTTTCTCCTTTGCCTCTTTACCGGAGAAACCTATCCGCAAAAGCCAGCTCCGCAGATAGTATTTTTCATTCTCCTCCATCACCAGCTTCGGATTGACGCGCTTGGCAGACCGTACATACTGCACCATGTTCGCCATCAGCTCCGTAAGGGCCGCATTTTTCTCAGAATCCTCCTGGACTGGGAAGGCAAAGGTGATCTGCTCGGCATCTGCCGCAAATCCCAGGTTCTTATCTGCATACCCGGCCAGCAGGGAATAGAATGCATCCATATCCTCCGGCTGTTTCTGCTCCAGTTCCTCTATCAGCTTTTCGGAAATCGAAAATGCGTTGTACCCGACCATGCGGTTCATAAGGTACTGCTTGGAATGTAACAGGAAGATCAGATTTTTCATTCCTGCCGGAGTAATGTCCCCTGTGGGAACCGCCACATTCATCATTGTGACCTCCGGGGCAGCCAGCCCTTTCCCAACAAGGAACTCCCTCAATTCTTCATTTTCTCCCTCGGCGGTGACTGTTCCGTCACGTCCGATGGTGTAGCTACCAACCTGATATGCGAAGGTTGGGGGACCCATGTAAACCGAATCCTCTCCGCAAAACTCCCTGATTGCCTGCACCACATCTTTGCGGTTTTCCGCAGTTGTTTTTATCTCCATAATGGCGACCTCCTTTTCTTTTGGTACACCATATATCACTCTAAAGCCTCCATAAGTCAAGCCAATATTCCATATTTCCAGGACTATTTTTCATGCTCAAAATAAGCCCACGCCACACCGCAAAGGACGAAAACAACGCACGGCAAAGCGACGCCGTTTCCCCACATCTTATACTCCGCAGCATCCGCATGAGGGTCTTTCAGCCACTTCACGATTTGGTTTCTGGTCTTAGGCTTTTTCGCGGCACCCGTTACCCTCCGGTGTGTTTCCCATACCTCTGTCCAGTAAGCGATCTCTTCCTCGGA
The DNA here is from genome assembly GCA_021772075.1 of Lachnospiraceae bacterium. Classification (GTDB taxonomy): domain Bacteria; phylum Bacillota; class Clostridia; order Lachnospirales; family Lachnospiraceae; genus Kineothrix. The sequence continues at coordinate 38,077 of JAETNQ010000026.1, read as the reverse complement.
AGGGTTCTCAGTCCCAAGACCGGAACACCACCAGTCCGGGAAACCCTGCAGTCTTGCACATTCGGTCGGTGTCAGCCTGCGGACAATGTACTCCGGCTCTGGCACAGGTTTGTCATTCACAAGAGGCGGGTCTTTATAATCCGTAGCCACCAGTGTGCCTGCCAATTCCTTCTCCGCCCGTGTGAAATGGGAACTCTTACTTGCACAGTAGACAGGATATGCCACCGCATGGTGATCCGTGGTGTTCAGCGTAAAAGAAACATCCTCGCCTATGCCGCTGCCCTGCGGTCCGTTCTTATCATCCCGCCCAATCATGGAACCCTGTACCGCAACAACGGCAATGCCGCCCTGGTTGCATCCGGGATTGCCGCCATTCGCATCAAGTGTCCGGGAAGTATCCGCTTCATAAAACCCACTGTGCGGGTTATCTGACAGCATGGCATTGCTCTTATCGGAACAGATGCCGTATGCCTGCACCACCAGTTCATTGCACCGGGACTCCCCAACATCAAAGGTATTCAGCGTATTTGCAACATCTCCGTTCTTCCAGGTCGGGGCTTCCTCTTTTGAATGTGGACGCGCCCCTTTGCAGAACGGCACAAACACTGTTTGGTCATTATTGCAGGAGAGCGTTGCGGATTTGTCCTCCTGGATCAGAACGCCCTTGCCTCCACCCTCACAGCCGGAGCGGATTTTCAACGTTACTGGTTCCAACGGATTCTCCGGTGTCATGACCAGCGGCACATTCCCGCCGCCAGTTCCCATCCGGGAAGTCAGTGTCTGTACTTTGTTGTCCTCTGAAATTTTTACACGGCTGTCTGTTGGGTGATTCTCCAAAGCTACTGCTGCCGGAACCGTGCCGGCCCGCAGGGTAGGGGAGGTCTCCTCCTCATAACCGATGCCCCTGCTCTGTGCAGAATGTTCAGTACAAAAGCCCGCCGATTCCAACACACAGGGAGGATGGTGTGCTTCCGCCCGGAGGGTGCAGGTAACATCCTCCGTCACATCCATCCGGCATCCGCCCTGGTCATTCAAGCAGACACAGCCTGCCGCTCCAATGCAAGCCGTAGGATTTCCGGCAGCTCTTTGCCACGCACGGAAGCCCTCCGCAGAATACCCTGACACGCCTTCGGACTCAAATAATATTTTTCCGGCACTCCCGCCTGCAAAATCTGCGACAAGAAAGATGCGTTTTCTTCTTTGGGGGACTCCCCAATACTGAGCGTCAAGAACTCTGTACGCAACGCTCCATCCGTCTCCCATGTATAAGTCGGCATAGGGCCATCGTTCCTTTTCAGGCATAGGCACCTCGGTTCCCGGACAGATGACGCCGATGACCGCTTCGAGGACGGCCTTGAAATCTTCGCCTTTGTTGGAGGAGAAAGCGCCGGGGACATTCTCCCACACGATGTATCTTGGATAGTCTCCATTGGTAGCACACCTCATTTCTTTTATGATTCGTATTGCCTGATAAAACAGGCTGGACTGCTGCCCGTCAAGGCCAGCCCTCTTTCCTGCCACGCTAAGATCGGTACACGGTGAGCCGAATGTGATGATGTCCACTGGCTCGATGTCAGCCCCGCAAAGGGCAGACACATCTCCGTAATGCTTTACCTGGGGCAGCCGTTTTGTCGTTACCCGGATAGGGAACGGCTCAATCTCCGATGCCCACAAAGGAATAATCCCTGACAGCAGGCCGGCTAACTCAAAACCCCCGGAGCCAGAAAACAGGCTTCCGAGGGTCAGCTTCTTATTCTTCATGGACAGCCACCTCCTGGTACGGATACTTAACGCCATCACGGATAAGGAACACACCATCACTGCTGCCTACTGTTTCAATGTAGCGTTTCACGATAACATCCACAAATTTCTCGTCCAGCTCAACGGCATAGCAGATACGGTTTGTCTGCTCGCAGGCAATAAGCGTGGAGCCGGAACCGCCGAAAGGCTCCAGCACAATGCAGTTACTCATGCTGGAATTCTGGATAGGGTATGCCATCAGTGCGACAGGTTTCATAGTCGGATGTTCTTTGGAGGACTTCGGACGGTCATATTCCCAAATGGTCGTCTGCTTCCTGTCGGAATACCACTGGTGCTTACCGCCGACCTTCCACCCGAACAGGCACGGTTCGTGCTGCCATTGATAAGGAGAGCGCCCTAACACCAGGGCATTCTTCTTCCAGATACAGCAGCCGGACAGATAGAACCCGGCATCATGAAATGCCTGCCGGAAGATCAATCCCTTTGAGTCAGCATGGAACACATAAATGGATGCGTCATTTTCCATGTTCTGTTCCATATTTACAAAAGCCGCAAAGAGGAACTTATAGAAATCCTCATCGGGCATATTGTCATTTTTGATTTTCCCGGCAGTTTCCTCCACATTTACATTGTAGGGCGGGTCCGTTACCACAAGATTGGCACGTTTTCCATCCATCAATGTAGTAAAGGTTTCCGGCAGCAGAGAATCACCGCAGACCAGACGGTGCCTGCCAAGCAGCCACAAATCCCCGGTCTTTGACATGGTCGGCTTTTTCAATTCCTCATCCACATCGAAATCATCCTCTTTGATTTCCTTGTTATGGACTTTGGAAAAGAGCTGGTCAATCTCCGCTGGCTCAAAACCAGTCAGATCGGTGTTGAAATCCTGACTCTGCAAATCAACAATGAGGTCTGCCAGAAGCTGCTCATTCCATGCGCCAGTGATCTTATTAAGTGCGATGTTCAGGGCTTTTACCTTTGCATCGTCCTCAATATGAACCACCACGCACTGGACTTCGGTGTATCCCAGGTCTTTTAAGACGGTCAGACGCTGGTGGCCGCCGATGACTGTCATATCAAAGTTGACAATGATAGGCTCCACATAACCGAATTCCTGAATGGATTTCTTGATTTTCTCATACTCCTTATCTCCGGGTTTCAGCTTCTTCCTCGGATTATAGGCAGCAGGGCGGAGGTCCCCAACGGGAATCGTCCTCCATTCCATTGCTGTTGTTACTTCACTCATGGGTATCCTCCTTTTTTCTGCAAAAGAAAAACACCTACCTAGAAACCTCAGTAAGTGTCTTTCCATCTTTCAATTACATTCAATTTTCCAATGTCAAGCCCGTTGCCATTGAAAGGCTGATCGTCTGCTCATCAATCCGGTTCATATACAACGCAACGATGCCTTCGTCTTCTGACTGAAAGACAAGTGCCTTCGCTTCCAGATCGATTCCCACAAAACAGGGAAGCATCTCTTTCAGCTTTGTGGCTCCTGCTCCAATACGAAGGTCATTCGGATTTTCCTGAATCCAAGTGAACAAGACTCCGACAAAAATCAATTGCTCATTAGCCCTTTCCCATATTTCCTGACTCGTCATGCCATTACCTCCTTTTCTTTTGGTAGTGGCATATTACCTCTGAACCGGGAAATCATCCAGTAGAATATCCGGCCCTTCTGCGTATGATTTTTGTTCACTTTACAGCCGGACTCACATACGGCTCCCGGCCATCCTCCTCCCGCCAGAAGCGGTCACGAATGTAACAGTGATGTGAGCAATATTTCCGGGTTCTATTGCCATAGGAAATAAATGCTTTCCCACAATAGGCGCAGGTCAGATGATAAGAAGCCGCCTCGCTGTGCCTTCCGGCCTCCGGGTGAGCTGCCCACCAGTCCCGTCTGCATTTCTCTGTGCAAAATTTCCTGCGCCGTCCGGTGTGCGGCTGTTCGATTTCCTTGCCGCAACACCAGCAGGCTTTTCCCTGCGACATCCGCTCCTGCATATTGACTGTCAGGTCATTGGCATAGCCATCCAGCCCTTTGGACTTACAGTAATTACGGACGATGTCACGGGACAGCCCGACAATCGTGCCGATGCTCCGGTATCCAACGCCCTGCCTACGCAGGTTCTCTATCTGTTCGGCTTGAAATTCCGTCATCCCATCACATCCTTTCGCAAAAAAGTACATGAAAAAAGGGCCACGAAAACGGATGTTTTTGCACCGTTTTATAGCCCTTTTTCCTAACAATCTGGCGAAAGTATTCTGGAAAACCAAATCGGAAAATGCCCATTTTTACAGCCTTTCGCCATCATTTATTTAATTTTTTCAGGCTCAAAGCTGCCCTCCTGGGTATCCCCCCTCTTTAATTCTGCGAAAATTCACGTTTGAGGGGGCGCCGGTCTTTGGGATACTTTAGCGTGAAGAAGTTGACCGCCCCTGGGGGGGGGGGGGGTAACAATCAGTACCGATACACGGGATTGCTGTCCTCCGTCCAGGTTTTCTTATCATGACAGGGCTTGCAAAGCGGCTGTAAATTCTCCACATCCCAAAACAACGTCTGATCACCCCGGTGTGGTTTTATATGATCCACCACCGTTGCTTTCACATATCTGCCTTCCTTCTGGCAGGCAGCACAAAGCGGATGTGCTTTCAGATAATTCTTACTGAACCTCTGCCACCTGCTCCCGTACCCACGTTTCCCGGCTGACCGGGTAACTTCCGGATGCAGACTCTTGTGTGCCTCACAATACTGCTGGCCGTAAGGAACCAGCGCCGGACAGCCCGGATACTTGCACGGTGTCTTAGGTCTGCTTGGCAAAGGTCTCACTCCTTCCAAGTCTGCTCCTTCGGTCAAGCAGCTTCTTCATTCCTCTTTCTGCTCCCGCTGTATCTCCTGCAAGTATCTGGCCTTTGACCGTCCGGTACTGCTGCACCGTCAGCCTGCCCTTATTCCTTTTCAGATCAGCCATCGCTTTCTTCTGAACGCTCGTCAAAACCATAAAGCCTCGCTCCTTTCTATGTACGGATGCGTGAAAGGATAAAAGCCGCATCCGGCCAAAGAAAAAGGACCGGGAACGAAACGCTCCTAGTCCTCTATCCAATCCTGGCAAGTATAATCATAGCACATGAGATTTGAAAAAACAGTACACCTTTAGTACACCCCTTCGGCGTAACTCACCCCATCTGCTCATGAGAAAGGGCAGACTGCCTCTTTCCAAACGGATCAAGTAATCTGCACAGGCACCCGGCAGCAGATTTGTTCAATCGTAAAAAGGATATATTCAGACAACAAAAAAGGACTGGGAACGGAATGCTCCTAGTCCTCTGGGGAGAATTGCAGGATGGCAGATGGCCTTTGCTAACTTAGAAAATCTTCCACAAGCGTGTATGCTATCAGTTTAAGAAAACGCTGCGGCACGGGATTTTTCCCATATTCCCAATCTTCCAGGGTTCTCATTTTTATCTCGTAATACTCGCAAAACTGCGGTCGCGGCATTCCTAAATATTCCCGAATGTCCCGAATACTCATGTGGGCAATCTCATAAATAAAACGCAGCAACAGGACGATGTTCTCATCCGGCGTTTTCTTAAGCGCAGTATCATTCTCCCGATGATCTATGAACTCGTCAACATCCGCACACCCTTTTGCTTCTTCGTATAATTCCAAAAATAACCCAAACTTCATGGTTAGACCTCCCGACCTTTTTCTAATCCCACAATACCACGTTCAACGTGGTAAGTCAACATTTTTCCACGTTCAACGTGGTTTCTTATATTAAAAAAAAAGACAGCCAATCACAAACGACCGACTGTCCTCTCAGTTATATTCCTCTATTGCTCCGATCTGTATCTGCAGGGCATAGGTGATCTGCGCCATGACCTCCGCATCCTGTATTGCTCCCCGCTTTTCCAATAGGCATCTCTTATCAATCGCCTCCACCTGCTCCGCCAATGCCAAGCTGTTCTGGCTCAGTCCCGATCCGCTGCTTCTTGGAATCAGCACATGGGTGGGGAGGAACCGTTTCTTATAAATCCGGGAAGTCAGCGGTATCACCGTAATAACAGGGGAGTGGCGGTTTGCCCGGTTATTGCTGACCACCACGGCAGGGCGGATGCCGTTCTGCTTGCTGCTGTTTATGTTTTTCCCAAAGTCCACATAGTAAATATCTCCACGCCTGCACATTCCATTCACCTCAACTCAACAGATAATCTATCATTTCAACATCCTGCTTCTCATACAAGACTTCCAATTCCTGAATGGCCTTCCGGCGATACTTTCCCAAAGTAGTCCGGGAGATATGGTAATGGTTACAGATATAATCCCATGTATAATCATTGACCACCATATCCCTCATGATGTCTGGCAGTCTGCCGCTTAAGGAATCCAGCGCCGACTCAAAAAGACGTACCTCCTCACGCAACACCTCATACTGCTTTCTTAAATGCCGATACCAATCCTGGTTAATCTCCTCCATTTTCTCCCGATAGCTCAGTGCAATGCTGGCAGTCTTATTTGCCACTGCGCTGGTCTGCACCCGTTCTCCCTCCGGCTGATAAAAGCACATGGCATCAATCATTTCGGTATCTGAAATCCCATAAAAATTCCGAAGCTGGTTTTCCAGGCATTTCAGATACCTTTTCTTTGATGGATACTCCCGGAGCATTTCCTCTATCCTTTCACTCATAGACCTAACCTCCAATCCTCGCCCGGACAGCCGCCACAAGAGCAGACTGGCTGACGTCCTTTCTCTCCAATGCCCTTATGATGTCCTCGTCAATGGTTCCTTTCGTCAGGATGTGGTGGACCACTACGGTGTGTTCCTGTCCCTGCCGCCACAGCCTGTCATTCATCTGCTGGTAAAGCTCCAAAGACCAGGTCATGGAAAACCACACCAGAGTGGAACCGCCGCTTTGCAGGTTCAGCCCGTGTCCGGCGGAGGCCGGATGGATCAGCGCCACCGGAATCTTCCCGGCATTCCAATCCTCGATGTCCTTTGGGGTATCAATGTCCCGGACGGAAAACCTCTCATGGATGCGGTCGTGGTCATGCTTAAACCAGTAGGCCACCAGCATCGGCTTGCCGTTTGCCGCCTCGATCAGATCCTCCAGAGTATCCAGCTTCCGGTCATGGAGCCGGAGAACTTTCCTGTCCTCTCCGTATATCGCACCATTCGCCATCTGCTGCAGCTTATTGGAAAGGGCCGCCGCATTGATGGCATCCAGTTCCTCGCCATCCAGTGACAGCACCATATCCTTTGAGAACTGGTCATAGGATTTCTGCTCCCTGGCGCTCATCTCCACAAACACACGGTTATCCACCAGCTTCGGCATATCCAGATAGTCCACAGCCTTCATGGAAATGCAGATATCCGAGATCAGGGAATAAATGGCTTCCTCGGCACCCTCTCTTGGTTTGTAGGAATAGATGATCTCCCGGTTCCGCTTATCCGGCACGAAGAACCTCTCCCGGAAACCGCCGATAAACCTCCCAAGCCGCTGTCCCATATCCAGCACATACATCTCCGGCCATAAATCCATGAGGGAGTTGGGCGCAGGTGTTCCGGTCAGGCCCACGATCCTTCCAACCTTCGGCCGGACAGCTTTCAGGGCTTTAAACCTCTGCGACTGGTGGGATTTGAAACTGGAAAGTTCATCTACCACCACCGTGTCAAAGTTCCACGCTGCATTCTTGGTCAGCCACACCAGGTTTTCCCGGTTGATGATATACACGCTGGCCTTCCGGTTAAGGGCAGCCCTGCGCTCCGTGGCACTGCCAAGAACCCGGACAGCAGCGAGGCCCGTCAGATGTTCCCATTTTTCAATTTCCTGCTGCCATACCGTTTCAGCCACACGCTTTGGGGCGATGATCAGCACACGTCCGGTGTCGAAGGAATCCAGGATCAAACTCCACAATGCCGTCAGGGTAACCACCGTCTTTCCCATGCCGCAGTCCAGCATCAGGCAGCAGACCGGGTGTTCCAGAATAAACTCCGTGGCGTAAGCCTGATAATCATGTGCCTTGTATCTCATCCAAAATCCCTCCAATCTTCTCCATGCAATCCAAACAGTAAACTTGAAATCCCAATGCCCGAAGCTGCTTTGCCCTCCGTTCCTGAAGGGGCCGCATCTTTTTCCCAGGAGCCTTCACTTCCACAAAAGCCAGCCTGCCACCGGGGAACAACACCAGACGGTCCGGCACCCCATCCAAACCGGGAGAGGTGAACTTTACAGCCCATCCGCCCCGGCGTTTTGCCTCGGTTCTTAACTTTTCCTCTACCTTTGACTCCCTCATCGGCCTCCTCCTCTCTGGAACAAGGGAACAACTGGAACCAAAAATCCCTTATACGCGCGTATATACGCACACCCTTTTTCCTTTTCTATATAAAAACTTAAAAATTTCCTTTTATACATTTGATGTTCCAACTGTTCCTTGTTCCGGCGGCACCATTGCCCTCTGCTTCCCGTAAATGGCAAAATGACACGTTCCCGTCTTGGTTCCGGCATATTTCTTCCAGCCGATGCGGTTCATGATGGCAGTCAGCTCATAGGAATCCGTTTTCTTCATGGTTGACGGTTCTTTCCCAAAGCACTCGCACCAGATTTCCATGTTGCAGACCTTCGTCCGGCGCACCGTACCCACACGTCCGCCTCCTCCAAACTCACTACCGTTCAGAAAATTCCTCCTGTCAAAGATGCTCATACCATCCCAACCTTCCGGCAGCAGCTTTTCCAGATATGTCCGCACCAGACCTTCCCGGTCATCCACCTCCATCGCGTCTGACTGCTCCTTCACGGCCAGCTTCGCATCCTCTCCTTCCAGATACAGCTTCTCGCCACGGCCATAGATCACCAGCGCCTCCGCCCATATCTGCTCCACGATCTCCGCCGTGATATCCCATGTGTGCTTCTCACTTTCGCCGCTAATGCGTACCGGCCAGAATCTCCGGTTTCCGGTAATGTCACGCAGGAAACCATTCTCGTTATTGGTGGAACCCACGATGACACACTGCCTCGGATGGCTCTCCACGTTGGTTCCGTAACTGGCGCGGTACTTATCATCCACACGGGAGATGAAGGACTTGATCGTCTCCACATCGGTTTTCTTCATTCCGGCCAGCTCGCCAAGTTCCAGAATCCAATAGCCCTGCAGCTTCTCCGGGCCGGACTTATCCCTCATATCGGTAACCGCCAGACTGTCGGAGAACCACTGTCCCGCCAGCTTCGCAAAGAGGGTGGACTTGCCGATTCCCTGCGGACCGTTCAGGATGAGGACGGAGTCGAACTTCGTACCCGGCTTATAAATCCGTGCGATCGCCGCGACCAGCGTCTTGCGGGTGACTGCCCTGGTGTAACTGGTATCCTCCGCCCCAAAGTAATCCACCAGCAGGCGCTCCACGCGGGGGACATTGTCCCAGGCTGGCAAATGCTCCAGATATTCCTGCACCGGATGGTAGGCCCGCTCCGCCGCCACTGCCAGGATCGCAGGACGCATCTTCGTTGGGGAGTACAGCCCATAGACCTTGTTCAGATACACGGCAAGAGCAGCGTCATCCGTATCATTCCAGCCATCCTTCATCTGCTGCCAGGGAAGTTCCCCTCTGGCGTCAATGCCGTCCCGGTGCTTATTGAACGCCATGCTCTGCAAATTCTCATCATGGCGCAGGATCAGGACATAGTTGCCGATATCCTCCACCACTTTGCCGTTCTTGTCGATGTTGAGATGCTTCTGCCAATCTGCATCGTCAAATTCCTCACTGGCGGCCTCCAGGCGCTCCCGGCCAAGCACCTCCCGGACGGTCTCATCCTGAGAAGCAAATTCCTGCATGGCCTTGAAAGATGGCAGCTTCGTAGGCAGTGTATCTTCATCCGCCTTTCCATCCAGATCGCCAAACTTGTGCAGGCGCACCACATCAAAGGCGTTCATCAGCTTGCCGCAGGCCGGGTCCGTGGCATGATGGGAATAGGCAAACCTCCCTTCATAGATCACCACGCCTGCCTGGGAGTCCGCAGGGATATAGTCATACCTCCCCGGCATGGCGCTGTGCTTATAGACATTCGGGATGAAGGTGTCGATGGCATCCTCGATAGAGTAAGCGCGGCAGAACGCTCCGACCAGACCGGGTTTTTGCAATGGGTCCGCCTGCTTCTTGATCTCCCGCTGCACAATCTTTTCCTGCCGCTTGGAAACGGGCCACTCCGCAGAGTTTCTCCAATCGGTGTATCTGGCAAGCACGGCATCCGGATCGAGCGGGCTGCCCTTGATCTCCCGGTAGATAAACTCCCCGTCCGCAGAGGTGGAAGGCCAGTACATCAGGCGGCTCGGCTCATAGGTGGTATCATCAAACAGCTCCATGCCCACATCCTCGGCAATCTTGCGGGCCACCGCCATGTACTCATCCGGCGTCACCTCACGGGAGAGAGGGATGATGAGCCGGAGCCTCGGTTTCTCCGGTGTGCTTTTATGGGTGGAATACAAAAAGCACTGGAAGGAGAGAACATCTCCAACTGCTCCGCAACATCCGCAGTCGCATAATCCATATCCAGCGTTAAGGCCGACCGGGAGATAACGCTGTCTTTCTTCCTGCGGCCATCCTTCAGGCGGCCCATGACAAAACCGCCCACATCCTTGATGGCATCCTGCTTCGCCTTCGACAGCTTCCGGTACTGCGCCACAGTCTCCGAAGTCCTTCTGGTTACAGAAATCCGGGCAATAAAATCATCCAGCTCCATTTCCTGACCGTTCCAGGTCTTATCCATACGGGAGTTTCCCGTTGAAACGTACAATCTCATTTCTCTACCTCCAATCGCTACATTTCCCCGCCATAGCCAGCCGCCTCCCGGAACAGTTCCATGTTCCGCTGTGTCCGGTGCAGGAGGCGCTTCGCTTCTCTAAGCCTTGCGTCCCACTTCTGCATTTCTGCTTTCTCCTTACTGGCGGCCAGCTTGCCGGAAAAGGTCTGTATCTGTGACTTGTATTTCTGCTCCTTCCCCCGGAGGCAGCTAAGTATCCGTTTCTTATCCTCAAAAGACGAGTAGCTCTGCACCAGCCGGAAGATCTTCCGCGCTTTCTTAAGTGTACATGGGAAGAAAGCATCCAGCCGGATGTCCATGTACCCCGTGGGGTAACTGATACGCAAAACCTTGTCCTTTTGCTCCATAGTACGGATTGCCAAATGCGCGGTAGGATCATAGTATCCTTCCGAGTTATATCTGCTGATTCCCATAAGACGCACCTCCTTAGTCCTTTTTGTAGAATTCGCATTCATAGCCGTCTGCCCGGAGCGGGAGTCCCCCGGCCCAATCCGGTGCGATTGCCATGATCCGGTTGACTTCCTCCACGGAGCCTTGCCCGATGGGAACCTCGCAGATTGCCTCATCATGACAGTGCATCACAACCGAATAGCCTGCCGCATCCAGCCGCAGCATCGCCAGGGCCAGAAGGTCACGGGCGGTTCCCTGGACAATGTTCTCCACCAGCTTCGGCCCGTAGGTTTCCAGACGCATCCATTTCCTCGATGCTCCCACACCCTCATAGGTGATCGCCTCACTGCCAAACTTGTTCTCGCCCATGCGCGGTTTTGCATAAGCAAGCCGTCTGCCGGAGGGGAGCGTGGCAAACAGGATGCCGCTTTGGTACTCAAACCGGATTCTGCCAGCCTGCGTGGTGATCCGCTGCTTCACGCACATCTTCGCCGCACGGTCCACCTCCCACCAGAACTGCACAATCTTCGGATTGGACTGCCGCCACGCATCCACCAGCGGTTTCAATTCCTCTTCCTTTACTCCCATACGGACTGCGCCCATTGACTTCATAGCCCCCACCGAGCCGCCATACCCGCAGTTATGGACTAACCTGCCCGATACGGTAAAACGATGATGTCCTCCGGCATTTCGTATGTCATAAACTCTAACCTTGCGAGGATGAGCCGCCAGTTTTTCCTTCTCTCGAACACTGCAATTTCTGCCTCCCGGATAATCTCCTCCCGGCTTAGTCCCTGGGACAGTTTGCGAATCACAACGGTGTAGGAGTACGGCCAGAACTCCGGTGCGAACCTTGTCAGCACCGTACCCCGTTTGTTTCTGTTGTTCTCTGCATGAGTCACAAACCGCAAATTGCCCGGAGCATAATCCAGATTGTTGTTGATACGGTCGATTTCCATCTGCCTGGGTGGAAGGCCATACTTCTTTATCAGATACAGCCCCGCCGCTGTCACACTTGGAAACGAAAACTTTATGCCCCGTCCTCCATAATTGGCATATCCGGGATCGTTGGGATTTTCGCACCGCTGCTTTGCTGCTGTTAATCGTCTGTCCAGCCATTTGGGAATCTGCCTCGGCTGCGAACAGCTCTGGCAGCCCTTCGACTTCCCGCTTATGAGATTGTTCCGGTTCTGCCACTGGATGCTCCCGCACCCCTGGCACTTGGTCAGCACATAACAATGGTTCATTGCTTTGTTCCAGCGTTTCTCCGGGCTGATAATTTTCACCCATCCGTATTGTTCTCCGACCATCTCCGGTTTGTATGAGATGTGCGCCGCAGGAGGCGGCGATTCCAAATGGTATCGGCTCCGATTTCCCCTCGATCCAGACGAGGTGGTCGGCTGTTGCGATGAGTCCGTCATATTCCAACACCTCCCGTTCTCCATTGCATACCACGCCTTCATGGGCAACCCATGAGCAGCCATCCCACAGCAGGTGGGAAGGAGTGACCTTTTCAATCGGTATAAGCCCATGATCGGTCAAAACCAACTGCCCCTCGGCAATGCAGGCCAGCTCCGCCTGTTTTCCTTTCTGCCGGAGGTCACCGTTGACTCCATGCTTCTCTACCGGAACCCCGAACATCTGAGATGCAGAAGCGCAGTAAATGTCACCGCCCTGCACAAAGGTATCCAGCCGCCATTTCTCTCCGGCAAACCAGGAGAGGACTCTCGCTTCAATCGCTGAGAAGTCGGATACAATGAAGCGGCATCCCTTTCTTGGCACAATCGCTGTCCGGATCAGTTCCGACAGCACATTGGGAACGCTGTCATAGAGCAACTCCAAAGCATCAAAATTCCCGGTCCGTACAAGGGAACGGGCAACCTCCAAATCCGGCAGATGGTTCTGAGGGAGATTTTGAAGTTGGAGAAGTTTCCCGGAATATCGGCCGGTTCTCGATGCACCGTAAAACTGGATAAGTCCCCGTCCTCGAAAATCCCTGCAGGCCACGTTTTCCATTGCCGTGTATTTCTTGACGCTGCTCTTTGAAAGCTCCTGCCTGAGTGACAGGACTTTTTTCACAGCCCCATCAGTATCCGGCAATAAATCCTGAACTGCATTCTTTGACAGGGAATCCAGCTCCACACCGTGTTCCCGCAGCCAGTCCCGAAGCTGTAATACGGAATTTGGATTTTCCAATCCGGTAATATCCCGTGCCTGCTGTAGATACAACTCCCGGAACAGCTCATCACACCGGACTGCCCGATGCGCCAGCACCATATCCAGGGCAACGCCCCGGTCATTGATCTGCTGGTCTAAGTGGTAATTCTGCCACTCGCTCTCTGGTACCGGGAACTTTGACAGCTTCTTCTGTATCTCCATTTCCGTTTCCACATCCCGGAGGTTATATGCCTTAAACTGCTCCCACTTGCCCCGGTCATGCTCCGGCAGGTTCCTGGTCCTGCCGCCATTGGCTTTTGTTGGCTTACACGGAACACAGAAATACCGGATGAGGTCTTTGCCTTCCGTGAGCTTCTGTTTTTCCAACCCCAGGACGGTACCCACTCCGGCCAGTGACATGGGAAGTCCCAATGTGGCAGACCAGATCATGGTGCAATGCCAGGATACCGGATCGAGGTATTTTCCTGTCGGCAGCCCAAGATGCCGCGAAAGGCAGATGCGCTCAAACTGTGCGTTAAAGGCCCATTTCAGGACAGCATTATCCAAAAGGGCTGAAATGATCTCAGGTGGGATTTCTTCCCCGCAGGCCAGATCAGCCACCTGCACCGGACCTCCATTTACGGAATATCCAAACAGGAGGATTTCAAAATCTTCTGACTCCGCATATCTGTAAACTCCGCTTTTTCCCAAATCCACACTGCTATATGTTTCAATATCCACAGATATCGTTTTGATTGGTTCCATAGGTTTCAGGTCCTCCTTCCTCTTGCTATGTACCGGGCGGCGGCTGCCCGCCACCCTTTGAATGGTTAGGAAAGGAAGTCCTCGTCTGCCTCCGGCTCAAAGTCATCCTCTGCACGGGTTCTGCCGCCGAGCGGATCACCGTCACGCAGCTTCTGGATGTTGCCAAGTCCGGCAGCAATGCCACGATTGCCATTACTGTTGTAACCGTAGAAGGTCACGCTGATCCTGCCGTAACAACCGGAATACACCTCTGCCTGGTTCAAGATCGGCTGCACCTGGGCATCCACGATCTCCGGGGCCTGTCGGCTGTTGGCATTAAAGAAGTAGCATCCTGCATACGCTTCATCATCCGGGCGGTCGATATCACCGTCACGCAAAGGCAGCTTTAAGTTGGCCGGAATCTTGCCGCCCCACTTGGAAACGGAATCCTTCTTGGCCTGTTCCACCGCAGCCTTGATCGCCTCCACAGTCTTAGTATCTGACTTCGGAATAATGGCAGACACGCTGTACTTCGGTTCGCTGCCGTTGATGGAATCCGGCTCCCAACAATGGAGATAGGAAAAACGGCAGGGTACGATAACTTTGGTTTTGTTCTGTGTATTACTCATGATTAATCCTCCTGAAAATCCGCCGCAGCGGTTGATTTATGAATGGCTTCCCGTTTGTCCGATTCCGGGACCAGGGTGATCTTGCCCTGCGGCTTATACACCAGCGAACCCAAAACCGCATCAAACTTCTTTTTTCCCATCAGCTTCTGCATCTCTGTAATGCCGATCAGGGAACGCTTGAAAATATCCGTATACCCGGCAGCGTTGGCAGCGGCGATGACTTCCTGCTCATCGGTGTACTTCCGGTTCGTCCGGCCCTCCACCAGCTTGAACCCGCTCCACTCTTTTCCATGAGTGACCGCTTCATCCTGTGCATAGGCATATACATCCGCCGCCCATTTGGACAGTTCGTCCGCAACCTTTAACACCTCCGCGATCTCCTCATCCGATAAGGTGGGAGGAGGGGCAAACTCCTTCTGCGCCAGCTTCAGAAACGACTCTGCCCTTGCCCTGCAGGTGTTCTTCGCCTTACAGAACCGACACCAGTCCCCGGCACAGAACTCACCCTCTCCGGCAAGCGCCATCGCTCCCTTCGGACGCAGGACTTCCTCGCCCCACGCTTTCAGGTCATCGGCTGCCATTTCCCAGGTGCTTAAGATTTCAAGCCTCGGCTGCACGATGGTCATTTCCACCGTGTCAATGTCATAGAGCATCTCCGCAATCAGCAGGACACCCAGGCCATAGATCATAAGCTGCGGATTTTCCTCGGCATACACCGGAACGCCCCGGCCAAGTTTCAGATCGATGATATGGACCTTTCTGTCGGTCACGATCATCATGTCCGCTGTCCCAAAGCAGTCCGCCACATACTCCGATACATCCACCCTCTGCTCCACCGAAAGGATAGGGGAGGCGCACTCCCGCCTGGCAGCTTCGATCTGCTCCACCACATAGGCCACATACTCCTCCACCGCTTCCAAAAGGTCATCCGAGTAATAATCCGATACCGGGCGGCGGGTTCTCCGCTTCAGGTATTTCTTAACAAGGTGTTCTGCCATAGCGTGTCCGGCAGTACCTTCAGCCGCATAGACGCTCTCCTCATCTGCGAACTGCTCCTCCAGACGTAAAGCCGGAGGACAGTTCAGATAACGCTTACTGGCAGATGGGGAAAAGCGGGCATGAGCGCCCATCAGAGCACCTCCGCTTCTTTAAGAAGGGCGGCATAGTCCTCCGGCTTGACGCCAGACAGCTTCCCGGCATCATACTTCATCAGCAGCGCCTTGACCTCTTTGGTCTTGCCGTCCTGTGATTTTGCCGCCAGCACCGCACGGACGTCCTCAATAGTAACTGTCTTTTCAGGTTCAGACGTTCCGGCCTTACCAGCATCTGCGTGTGTTTCTGCCGGACTGTCACCAGCCGTATTGCCTCCCGCCATTGCGCGGATGCCCTCGGCCACTACCAGCAGCCCATCCGCAATCTTCAATAATTCCTCATTCATCTGCCTACGCTCCTTTCTGCAAATGCTCCGTCTGAACTGGCAAAATACCGTACCGGGATTCCATGACGCACTGCATAGGAAATCTCCCTGCACATCCCTTCGCTCATCTGCTCCCCGAATACCCACACCTCACGGCACTGAAGCATCAGGGAAAGTCCGAACTCCATCCCGGCCAGACGCTCCTGCTCCTTCTGTTCCTCAAGGAACTGCGGGAAATACAGATGCGGCACTACCGGAAGGAACCCTTTGTCATAAACGAACCTGGCATACTGCCTCGCCAGACGGGTGTTCCGTTCCACGTCCCCTCGATAGGGACTGCAAACATACACTTTTTCCGTATCCTTTCACCTCCGTCATTTCTCGGTTTTCAAAGCAAACTCAGAAAGGATGCTGTTCATGGTGGCGAGGTCCTCACCGTCCAACTGCTCGGACAGCCTCTTTAGAAGCTCCTGCTGGCTTGGTTTCAG
The DNA here is from genome assembly GCA_021772075.1 of Lachnospiraceae bacterium. Lineage (GTDB taxonomy): Bacteria > Bacillota > Clostridia > Lachnospirales > Lachnospiraceae > Kineothrix. Next base: position 21,677 of record JAETNQ010000026.1, on the reverse strand, counting down.
ATATTTACGTCCGATGTAATAGCCGTCTGCAACCCGGACGCCTCCGCCATACCGTCCCCGCACCGTTTCCAGAGGATGAGCAAGGGTGAGTGCCTCAATATCGTATAAAATTGTCCTGCGGCTCACTTCCAACTCCTGTGCCAGATTTGCCACAGTTTCTTCCCGGCGTCTGCATAAAATACTTAAAATCGCTTCCCGCCGCTCGTTTACGGACATCTTCACCCTTGCTCACCTCCTTCCTGTCTGCTTTGTGAAGCAAGAATAACGGTTAAAGGTGCAAGGTAATTGCACCTTTAAAAAATTTGTTTCAATTTTTTTCAGAAGGGGAGCATAGGCTTGTCCTTATCTCAGAAAAACCATCTGAATTTAGCTCAACAGCCTTATAGTAAAAGTTGAATTTTCAAATAGCTGTTTCTGCACAATGGATAAAATCAATCACCTGGATGACAAAAGGAAACCCTCGGAAAAGGCAAAAAACGCCCGACAAGGCACAATCGTAGTGCATCTTGTCGGGCGTTCTCTTTCTCTAATCCTTTATCTCTACCGCACTAATTCTGTAAGCCACGGAGCCAGCGGTCTTGCGATTACCCTGGCATTTAAGTAGGCCATCTCCAATGTCAGGCAGGTGTGTCCCATGTAATAGCCGTCCATGACTGCCAACGTCATGGCAAGGTCTGGCTTTTTCATGTTCGTCAGATAGACCGGGAGAAGGTACTGTATCTTCCCCTGGTACCCCTGCGGCACCACAAGCCCTGGTTCCACCACGGCCCGCCGCCTGCCAAGCTCCACCGCTGTTTCAAATAAAAGCGGCAGGTTCTTTGCCTTGCGGATTTTAGCTGGAATCCGCTCCAGATTTTCTTCATCCCCCAATATGTGTTCTACCTTTACCCTTATCGGCCAGTCCGGATTAAAGCCTGCGCCCCTCTGCGCCATATAGTAGGAAGGCTTCTGCGGCAGCGGCTGTATGTATCGAAGCCACGGTGACAGTTCGTCACAGAATCCCCGGAAATACCAGTCCAACATGGAATCCTTCTTGTGGTTCCGGTCAAAGAAGGCATAGATTCCCTTATACCGGCTGTTGTAAAGCCCGGTATGGAAACACGCACGCTCATTCTCCACATGGAAGAACTGCGATGCTCTTCTGGCATCCCTTGCTGAATTAAACTCAATGCATTGCTTGCGAAAAATGATATGTATGTATCGCTCAAGGATAGGAGTATCTACGTTCTTTGTCTCATTGGCTGGCTTCTTAAACCGCCACGGCTCCGGCAGGGCCATCCTTGATAACTCGTCCAACTGCCCGTACCAATCCGGCACATAGGCAAAATCAAATAAATCTGTCGTCAACATTTCTAAGTCCCCTCCATTTCGGTATGGCATCCACCAGCTTCATCTGAATCCGCGTCTTTAAATCCCCATCGACATACTGATACTCTTTCCCCTGGGCGTCCTCTGCCTTCACAGTCGCTAATGTGTTGATATAATCGTCATAGTAAATTAGAATCTGGTCGAGAGCTTCGCGCTCGCCTCTTACGGCGGCGCAGATCAGCTCATATGTAAGTTCATTTTCTTTCATAATGGTTCCTTTCATAATACTTTCGTATGGCAGCAAAAGCCTTCTGCCGCCAGTTGTAGATTGTTCTTGGTGTCACAGAAAACTGTGCAGCAATCTCCGTATCCGTGTACCCATACCAGAAATCCAGGATCAGTACTTCCCGCTGTGTTTCCGTCAATTTCAGCATGGCATTGTACAGCAGTTCACAGGTAATCACACAGATATGGGATTTCCCCTGCAGAACCAGATGCTCGGATGGATAGACGTCTTCCTGCACCTGTGTTTCAAACAGATACTGCATCTTCTCTGTCGCCGTATGTTCTTTTTGTCGTTTTCTTTTTTCCTGTTCCACTGCATTCCTGCACTCGTTCTTCATCACAGTCTTGGCAAAACTGTCAAATATGGCAATGATGCAGTCCTTATCTCTTAAGGGAGCCGACATGATCGTTCCCCCTTTCTATGCAGTTTTGAGTGGTCCTTATCGCCTCCTTTGAACTACTAAGACAAATCTGCCCATGCAAAACCGGAAAGGTTTTTCAAAATTTCTCAAAAATTTTTTTCTGGATGGCAAAATCGTCCTTTTGTCCCTCTTTGAACTACTAAGACGAATCTGCCTACCCCAAACCGGAAAGGTTTTTCAAAATTTCTTATAAAATTTTTTCAGGCGGCAATATCATCCTTTTGTCCCTTTAACTACTAAGACAAATCTGCTCACCCCAAACCGGAAAGGTTTTTGAAAATTTCTCAAAAAAATTTTTCACGGGCTGTTTTACAATCAGTCGAGGCACAAAACAGACAGGGAAGGGAGGGCTTCTGCTCCTACGGCAATCGTGGGATTTCGTCAGAATTAGACATAGAAAAACGCCAGGGAGCTTCCGTTGCTTCCTGACGTAATGTTCCAGAATATGAAAATAGGTATGATAATGCTTGCCGAATACGCAGTATCCTGCATATGCGAGGGTATAAAACTCCGCATCGCAAGCTAAGATTTTTTTAACGGCTCACCCGGCCGGAGCCTGTATCCTTTTACAAAAATAATGCCATCCATGATTTCCTCCTAACGGCAGGTCACAGATGGCACGCACAATAAGCCCTGCTGCGAAAAGCCGTTTTTTTTATTGGGCCTCTCAGCAGAGCTTTGCGTATTCTATTTTTCAAAATCGGTATAATCGTACATAAATCATCGGTACGATTAGGGAATGTGAAAACCCAAATCGGCACGATAGAATATATGTGAGGTGAATGATTATGCCGAAAGACAAATTAGTACATTTGGGTAGCTGTATCCGCACTGCAAGGCACGACTGCAAACTAACCCAACAGGAACTGGCGGATGATTGCCATGTGGCAATCAAGACCATCCAGAACATAGAGAAGGGACAGATGAACCCTTCCTTTGAAATTCTCTATCCGATTGTGAATCGGTTAGGAATTTCAGCGAACATACTGTTCAACCCGGACAGCACAGAGGATGAGGAAGAAATACAGCATCTCATCGGGAAATTTCAGGTGTGCAGTTCCGAAGATCGGAAATTCATGCTGAACACCGTGGACTGTATGGTCGAGCAGTTACTTGCCCGCCAATCCGGGTCCGAAACGAAAGACTCTAAGTGAAGCCAGCAGGACAAGAGTTCCTTGTTTCTGCTGGTTTCTCTCGTTTTCTGCCATTATAAACCACCGACTTCTGGATAAGTTATGGATGAGTTATGAACGGTCTAATATTTTGAAAATTGTTCGACAGAATGTGACAAAAACAAACAGAGCCGATAACCTGCGAGTGTGATTTCTCAATAGGGTTATCGGCTCTGCGTCTTAGCGTCTGGCTCTTTGATAACTGTTATATGTAAATTTTCTGCTTCAATCAAATTTTCTTGTTTACATTTTGGACAATAGAGAGGATAATTTTTCAAAACTGTATCCTCTCTAATCCTGGTACGAGTCTTATTCCTACAAGCCGGACACCGTACCCAGTCTACTTTTTGCACTAAGCATTCCTCCAATTTCTCAAAATCTTCATCATTTTATTGCTAAACACCATTTTTTCTCCAGCGCATATGCTTGATATGCCATTAAGCCCATATACCCCACAATCGCCATCAGCCATATAGTTCTCACAATGAATGCAAAGTCATTTTCAAACTGAAGCATTTGGAAGTACATGATACCGCTTCTTATCATTCCAAATGCAGCTACACAATACACTGGTATAGACGAAACTCTCCTCGCCCGGAAATAATATCCGACCATAACGGCAATGCAGATCAGGCAAATAATACTTTGAAGCACAACCGGCCACACATTTGAAGTCTGAGCAATTTCAAAAATATTTGAGAAAATCGTCATACCAAAATAGGCCGCTGCAATTACTCCTGTCTTTTTGGGTGTTAATTTCCCGCGAATGGAAAATGCCAGTCCGCAAAAAAGCAACAACGTAATCAGCACATATCCCAAGAAATAAGATATCCCATATCCTATTACCTGTGGTTCCGCCTCTGGAAGTTCCAGTATCATAAATCGACTTGCGAAAATTCCCATAAGCAAATATGCTATTCCGGCAAAAGCATATAGTGCAGATTGTACTCGGCCTATAGTGGGAGACTCCACAACCGGATTCTTTTCAACACATTTTTTCACTTCCTCGCCAGACAGCAACTCATCCAGAGACACCTCTAATACTTCTGATAATTTCTTAGCTGTCAAGAGGTCTGGATACCGCGCCCCGCATTCCCAACGGGACACGGCCTGTCTGGTAACATAGAGATGATCCGACAAGGTCTGCTGCGTCATCCCTTTTTCTTCTCTTGCCCTTTTTAGTTTCTCACCAAATTCAACCATAAATATCAACCACCTTTTCTGTTTTGATTCCTATAGGATAGGCTGATTATAAAATATCCTGCTGTGAAATGAAAGAAACACCCCTAAAAATCCATGTAAACCAAATGGTAACATGAGATTTTATGCCAGCTTATTTTGGTTTCTCTCATTTTCTGCCATCATAAAGCACCGACTTCTGGATAATTTATTGATGAGTTATGAACGGTCTAATATTTTGAAAACTTTTCAGCAAAATATGATAAATTTGAAACTCCCCACTGTAATCACTCCTCCATGAAACATCTTTATTTCCAGATGAGAAATCACCTATTTCATTGCGCCTGCACATAAAAATCCCTCTAAACCTCAAAACGAAATCCAGAGTGAAATGAGAGCATGGGAACGCAACCCACTGAACCTCGTTTTGTCGGCAGGCTTTTCCTGCCCATTATGTATAAAAGAACAGGGGCGACAAACGGTAATTTTTCATAATCTACAACTTTATTCAAAGATAATATCATAGACTTTATCAGCCTCATCTATATAGTCTTTTGTCACAGATATGGTATCAGTCGAACGTATTCTGTAGGGAATTTCATTTGTATCCAACATCTTTTCAAACTCGATTTTGTCCATAGAATCAGAAAATGAGTAATTTTTGCTTTCGTATTTTTCTGTATTAGAAACTACCATTATTCCGCCTATACAAACCATCATCAAAAAAAGTAGGGCTACAACTCTCATTGTTCTTAACATTCCACACCGCCTATTTATTAACATAATTTTTTACCTTTCATTTTTTCTTATTCTTTTAAATGTTTTAAACAACCCGATTGGATAGCCTGAATATTTCTTGCTATCTTTTCTTCTGTCCAATCCCACCATCTTATTTTAAGTAGTTCATCTAAAGTTTCATTGTCAAAGCGTTTTCTTATTGGTTTCGCTGGCACACCACCTACGATTGTATATGGTGGCACATCTTTTGTAACAACGGCACGAGTTCCGATAATCGCACCGTCGCCAACGGTAACACCAGCCATGATTACTGCCTCATATCCAATCCAAACATCATTGCCGATTACAATATCTCCTTTATTGTCCCATGCAGCAGCAACATCCTTGATATTCAAGCCCCATTCTTCAAAAAAAATCGGAAACGGATATGTGGAGACCGAAGATAAGGTATGATTTGCACTGTTAAAAATAAACTTTGCACCACAAGCAATCGAACAAAATTTACCAATTATCAATTTGTCATGATTAATTGGGTACTGATACAGCACATTATTTCTTTCAAACTGCATCGGATCGTTAACAAAGTCATTATACATGGTAAATTCGCCAACTGATATATTAGGATTTGAAATAACCGATTTTAAATACACTGTTTCTTTATCCCCTGAACGAGGATATATTTTCCCCAAATTAGCCATTTGATTTACCTCACACTTTCTGTTGTTTGCTCATATTTTACCTAACTCTTTTTATCATAGCAATCCACAGAATGTTTCGGTAATGTTTTGGGTAAAAGAAAGAGACTGCATATAGCAGCCCCTTCTATTAATTATTTCTGATAAATGACCTTCCGAATACCGGAAATGGAAAGACAATACTTTTCAGCAAGATATTCGATAGAAAAACCACTGTTATACGCTTTGACTATCTCAATGTTTCTTTGCCGTAATTCCTCTTTATATCCAGATACTTCTCCCCAGCGTCGATGCTGATTTTCACTCGCAGGTATATAAATATAGCCTCCTTGTATGTAACCCTGCAGTTCCTTAACCAGCAAGTCCGGAAGAATATCTTTCGCATTCATATATTTCATGCAGGCTTCCTCCTTGATTATAAATAGTCAAGTTACAAAACCAGCATATTCATTAAGCGACCTTAATTACTCCATGCAAATGTCGCTATCTACTGGTTTTGCATGGAGCCAAGCTTCATTTTGACCTTTTTTATCGGCACGCATAAGCTCACCTCTTTCATTCTGTAAAATCAATGCCATTATAGCATTTTGTCAGTACAAATTCAACGATACTTTCAATTTAGGAACACCACAGAGCAGCATTTATAACATTCCCTCCGGGATGCTCTTTTACACTACAAACTTATACCCGCTCCCGACTACTGTTTCTATGTACCCATCTCCGATCTTCCGTCTAAGGGAATACACCACGTTCGCCACCGCCGCCCCGCAATGCTCCGGGTCCGCTTTCCAGACTGCTTCGTAGATCTGCTCTTTGCTAAGAACCCAGAATGGGTGTTGGGCTAGATAGAGTAAGGTAAAGAACTCATGGTGGGTGAGTGGAACGGGAATGCCATTGTGGTAGACTGTCTGTTCGTTGATGCGGATTTCCAGGTTGTGGAATGTGAGGATGTCGGAACTATGGGTGGTTTCCTGGGATTCCGCACCCGGCAGTGAAACCAGGACGGTTTCTGAAACGCTCCCGGTGGGAGCAATCTTCCTCATCACAATTTCTATCGTTCCAACCAATATCACCTCCGCCTTTTAACTTTACCATTTGTGTTTTTATGTCAGTCTTTCTTCTTGAACGGTGCAATAAAGAAAACAACCATCACAATGAGATAGATCAAATATAGGGTGTAGCTGATGGTGTTACTCCACGGCCAACTCATTTCTGGATGGCTAAACGCAAAGAGGATAAAGAAAATACCAATCAGTAACATTATAATTGCAATAATCCTACTTAGCTTTTTACTCATTTGCATCTTGTCTCCTTTCATCGCACAGATGCTAATTTGCTATTTCCTATTCCGATATGGATTTCTTGAACAGTATCCATGTGCTAATAAAATAACACACTAACAAGAGGGCAAGAATCCCTATGGTAACAGACACTTGTGCTAATAATGTCCCCAAACCGATATAAGCTGCAATTTCTGCCGATATGGTTCCAATAAAATACATTACAATGACGCCTGATACCAATATCGCAATAACGATAGGCAATCCAAACCATACTCCTAATTGTTTTAACACGATAGTTCCAATTTCCCGGTCTTCCACTCCTAATTTTCGGAGTACGGAAAAACGGTATCTGTAATGATTTGCGTCCAATAACTGCTGCAAAGAAAGAATCGTGAGGCAAATAACTATCAGTACAATGGCACCATAAATCATTGTAGCCTTTAGGACAAAGTTGCTTGCTTTTGTAGAATTGATTTGTAGCGTTTTCATGCGGATTGTATAAGAAACGCCATTATCGTTTCCTTCTGGATATTCCGCAGAAAAATCATGTTCAAGAGTAAGTGCATCTTCGTATGAGATATTTGCGTCTGTTATAATATAACGGTTTCTGATGACAGGAAGAAGTTCTTGACAAACGCTATCCGGGAAAACATATAAGACATTCGTATAAGAGTTATATACAGTTTCTCCAATGGGTTCCTCATAATAAGCATGATCCGCAAGCGTCAATGCTCCTGTATCTGTGGATATTTCAAAATGACTCTGAAGAAAAATATCACGTTCATTTTCAGTTGCGATAGACTGCCATTGCGTTGTGAATTCGCTGTCATTCAATGTTATTGCGTCATATCCAAGCATTTTTCGTATCGTGTTATAATCACTAAGTGAGATTGCTACAACCGGGAAATCAGATTTTACACGACTATAAAAATCTGTATGCTTTGCCAGATAAAGATTAAAAGTGCAATCGTAATCGGCCTCAATACCATGCTGAATCAAGAAATCCGTTACAAGATCATAATTATCTGTTGGAAGATCTTCCTCTTCATAAACATTATTGTATTTTGTACTTATTTGCACATCGTACATAGACCGAATATCCAAGTAGCCAGAACTCCATCCCGTAAGCACTGGCGATATGATAAACAAGAAAATCGCTGCAACTAAAGTAATACAAATCAGGGTCATGGTTTTAGTATTTGTAGCCAGTTTGGAAGTTATCTGCCCCAAAAAGAAAAGATTATGGCCGCTATATTTATGTTCAGGCGATTTCTCTTTCCAAGCAATAATTAGGCTATTCACAAGATATATGATTCCGCAGATAAAGAAAAACAAATCTGCTAAAACAAACACCATACATTGAGTTGTTGTATCAGTTCCGAGCGACAAATAGTACGCACTTTGGAATTTTGGTACACTGGCAGCTACAATCGTATTTAAGATTGAGCAGAGAATAAGGCCACGAATCAGAGTATGGAAACTACATTTTTTCCATTTGATAATCCAAATGACCACCCACAGCAAAGTCATTGCCGGAACAATAATGTTTCCCCAAAACATCATACGAACAGGGAGCGCAAAGCGATTATCATAGAAGTAGTGCATTGTCTGAATGCCATTTATTAGAACCCAAAGACAAAATACTTCATAAAGCAATACAATAGCTGGCATCCATATACTCTTTTTCAAAGCTGATTCATTTTTCTTGTCTGCATAGAGCATATCAACTATTTTGATTTTCCGTATTGTGCGGATATTAAACATTCCTACTACAAAGAAGCTCAATACAAAGAAACAGATTGTGAGTGACACTGTATCAGGAAACAATGTCCAAGATAGTTGGTAGTTCTGATCGTAAGATGCTAACAACATTGCCGTAATAAATTGAGAACAGAGTGCGCCGAGACAAATGCCGACTACAATAGAAGCAGCTCCCATAACAAAAGTTTCTGCGAAAAACAGCCAGCCAACTGTTTTTTGCTCCATGCCCATAACTGACTGGATGGCAAACTCTTTTTGTTTACGCCGAAGCATATAGTTATTTACATATCGTATCAAAAATAGCAGTAATAAGGTGACTGCACAGATTGCCATTTTCATGCCATCGTTTAGTAATGTAAAATTGTATTCCGTTCCCACATCAGGATGATAGTATTTGCTTGAAATAGAAAGAAAGGCGTAAAAAAGTGTAACACAAATAGTCATGGTTACGACATAGATCAAATAATCTTTTATTGACCGCTTAACATTTCTTAAAACCAACTTAACATACATCGTTTTGCCCACCTCCAATCATGGCGAGAACATTCAATATCTTCTCAAAAAACACTTTTCTTGTATCGCTGCCCTTATGAATTTCAGTGAAAATCTCGCCATCTCTCAAAATCAAGATACGGCCAGCGTAACTGGCAGAAAACGCATCATGTGTTACCATTAAAATTGTTGCGCCGAGTTGTTCGTTGATGCTTTGCAAGGTAGATAAAAGCATTTGGGAAGAATGGCTGTCTAATGCGCCTGTCGGTTCATCTGCTAAAATCAGTTTGGGCTTATTTATAATTGCTCTGGCGCAAGCACACCGCTGTTTCTGGCCTCCAGATACCTGATAAGGATATTTGTTCAGAATATCAGCGATATTGAGGCTTTTTGCGATTTCCAAAATACGCGGTTCTATTTCAGTAGCAGGAGCTTTATTGATTGAGAGCGCCAGGGCAATATTTTCCGAAATAGTCAGGGTGTCCAGCAGGTTATAATCCTGGAATACAAACCCCAGGTTTTCTCTGCGAAAACGTGCAAGCGCCCTCGGCTTTAATTCTGTTACATCCGTTCCCTCTAAGTAAATATGTCCCGCACTTACAGTATCAATGGTAGAGATACAATTTAGCAATGTAGTCTTGCCAGAGCCGGAGGCCCCCATGATTCCGAGAAATTCCCCTCGCGTAACAGAAAAACTAATATCTTTAATGGCTTTTGTGAGGCTTCCCTCATTTCCGTAATATTTCTGAATATGTTCCAATTTCAAGACTGTATCCATGTGTTTACCTCCATATTTATCGTCCTAATCTTATTGTAAGCAATGGGGAGGACATTTTGTATCAAGTTTTCTTACGAAGTTCTAACAAAAATGTAAGAAGTGCAGGACTTTTAGCCCTGCACCTGAACAATAAAGTGATTAACATGAAAAGACAATACGATGGATGTTCCACTGCCATCTGAATGAGCTTCTAATCCGATTCCTAATTTATCACACAGACGCTTACAAAGATAAAGACCAATACCTGTTGAACTTTGAATCATTCGGCCATTCTGTCCAGTAAATCCCTTTTCAAAAATACGAGGTAAGTCACTTTCGGAAATACCTATACCGTTATCCTCTACAAATAGATGCACTTGATCGTCCTGCTTTTCAGAACGAAAACACAGTAAGGGTTGTTCAGTACGGTATTTTACCGCATTGCCGATTAGCTGATTCAAAATAAAACGCACCCATTTTTCGTCTGTATAAACAGAATCGCCAACTCCCGCAATATCAATCGTAATATGATTTTGCCGTAGTAGGTATTTGTTGTCAGCTATGGCTTCATGTATCACATCTGCTAACGGAACTTCCCGGATTGAATAGTCTTTTTCCGTATATTCACTGCGGGCATAGTAAAGTGCCTGTTCTGTAAAACGATTGGTTTTTTCCAATTCAACTAACAACTCTCTGGTAAAGTCAGAATGATTGTTCTCACAAAGAAGTTTCATTGCGGTAATGGGGGTTTTTACTTCATGTACCCACTGTTCAATGTATTCCCGATATTCTTTGCGCTCTCTCTGTATTGTATTGATTTTTTCAAGCATAGCTTTTTCAGCCATCTTCAAAATCTGATAAAAAACACGATCATCAGCTCTTTCAGGCTCTTTCATTAGTTCTGGAATCAAATATCGTTCTTCTAATTGCTCGGCCATTGACAAGAGCCTTTCAACATATCTTTTTCGCAAAGTGCAGCTTACCGAAATATAAATAAGCAGAATTACACTCCACACTACCAGAATAAGTATTATGGTATCAATGCTGTTTCCGCTTGCTATAAGAAATAATGCAAGTGCCAACATACCTATGAAATTAACCAGGAATGTAGGTAACAGATTCTTTACATACTGTTTTCTGCTCATAGAGTGTACCCCTGTCGATGTTTTGTCCGTATGAAATCATTCAGCCCAATACTTGATAGCTTATCACGAATACGGTTAATGTTTACACTAAGGGCATTATCATCCACATAAAGCTGATTATCCCAAAGGAAATCCACAATATCATTCCGAGAACATATCTTACCAGCGTGTTTGAATAGATAGTACAATATTTTGACTTCATTTTTTGTCAACTCGGCCTGCTGGTTTTTATATTCAATCATGCTGCTTTCCAAATGGAGAATGACACCTTGCCACGATAGGGTTTCGCTTTGCTCCACTGAATATACTCTTTTGAGCAGGAAAGCTATTTTAGCAAGCAAAATAGCAGTATTATATGGTTTTGTAATAAAAGCGTCCCCGCCCAGCATGATACTGTTTAATTCATCCATATCAGTGTCACAGCTTGTCACAAATATAATTGGCACATTGGAAAACGTGCGGATTTTTGAACAGAGGGAAAATCCATTTTCCTGGGGTAATTTGATATCCAGTAAAATCAAATGCGGACATTCCTCTTTAACCACTTCAATCACAGCGGAAAAATCTTTTACCAAAACAGCATCATATCCATTTCCACTTAATAAGATTCTGAGTTCATTTTGTATAACAGGATCATCCTCTATAATCAATATTTTATACGGCTTCATAACATTTACCTCTGCTTTATCTTTTTATAACGCTTATCTGCTGGCTTTTCCGCATTTTTCGGAAGTAACCAAATTGTCGCCATCTTCACAGCACCGGGGATTCGCCCTGCAGTACAGTAATAATTTATTCTTCGCGGAGAAACACCCCACTTCTCGCTTGCCTCTTTCAACGTCATATAATCCATTTCAGCACCTCCAACGCATTTATTATAGTTCTTATGCTCGAACAATACAAGGTGTGAACTAGCATTATAAATCGTTCTTTTCCGCTTATCAAGTTATTTCTAATACAAATCAAAAGTGCCGACAGCAACAGCGCATAAACGCTCATTGCCATCGGCACTTAACTCAATATCCCACAAACCGATACCCGCTCCCAACCACCGTTTCTATGTACTCATCTTCAATTTTCTGTCTGAGGGAATACACCACATTCGCCACCGCCGCCCCGCAATGCTCCGGGTCCGCTTTCCAGACCGCTTCGTAGATCTGCTCTTTTGGGAAAAACATGAGAGCTTCTATATAACACTTCGACATATCAATCACCTTCGCCATTATGACTTTTCCTTTTTCTTCTACTCCCCCAAAAAACAAGGAAAATCCCCACACAAATTATTATAATCGTAAGGATATATATAATTGGCATTGGCTGAACAGATATATAATCCATAAAATCCGTATAAAACCCCTGCCCATTAACCTGTGATTTCTGAATAATTGCCAACACCGGTAAAAACAAGCATTCTAAAACAATTAGCACCGTTCCTAAAATAGTTGTTTTAATACCGATTTTAATTAAACTATTTATATAATTCATTTGAACAATATCCTCAATCGTTGATTTTGTATCGACATTCTCTACATAAGATGTGTATTGCTCTTTCAATAATTCATCCACAGAAACAGAAAACAATTCACTCAGTCTTACTATTTTATTTATATCAGGAACTGACTCATTCAATTCCCATTTTGAAACTGACTGACGGGATACATCCAATTGCTCAGCTAACTGAAGCTGCGACAGACCACATGACTTTCTGAGTTTCTGTATTTTTTCTCCTAACGTCATATTACCAGCCCCCTTTTTTATTTATAGCATACTGGAAATTTGTTATTATCACAACCAATTTTAGTTTGAATTTGTGCAACCAGCAGTTGCATCACTGAAATCACAATATTTAATGCTTGGCAAACTATTATGCAAAAAGACAGAAACAGTTCATACAAAACTGTCTCTGACATATCATCTATCCTACAAACCGATACCCGCTCCCAACCACCGTTTCTATGTAGTGTCTGCTGATTAAGCCATTTTCAGTCTTAACTCAGCAGAATACTCTGTAAAAATTTCAAACAGATAAAAAAATGCGAAAAGTATTCGTCGCCGGATCTTAAAGAGATTCGCAACGAATACAGATAATGCAATAGATGTAAGTTGGGTCTCCTCCAGTTTGGTAACGAGCTTGCCTAGACCGTAGCAACGTTTCTCGAGGCTAAACTCGCGTTCCACTTCTATTCTATCTGTATTATCCTGATATTCAGTCTTTTTATCTGATTTGATTGTTTCTGTGCTTGGTCTCCCAAGCTTGGGACCGGAAAGGCGGATGCCTTTTGATTTACAGAAGCTTCTGTTATCTCTGGTCCTGTATATCTGATCTGCAAGGACTCTCTCCGGATAATGACCGGTTCGAGTCTTGAAACGTTCCACCGCTTCCCGCAGACAAGTGCTTTCATTATAGGCTTCGAAGGATATTTTTTCGAGCCTTGCATAACCTTGTGAATCAAGGCTGACATCAAGCTTTGCCCCGAATTCAACCGGTGCATTCAGCTTTCCCCGAACAATTGGCCTCAGCCATGGCTGGGTTATGCTTACAATTCGGTTGTCAACAGAATGCACTTTGTTTTCAAACATGTACTGCTGTTGCTCATATAACTGGAAGATGGTCTGCAGTAGTGGGATTTCCTTGCTGGTTGGCGCATATCCTTCTGACATAAAGCCTTCCAGATATCCCATATCACGTCTGACGTATTGCAGCTGCTGACGCAAAGCCCTGCGTATCTTCTTTACGGTACGTTTTTTACACTTGGCAAATGCCAGATAATCTTTCCTGGCTTTCCTGCGATAGCGACGAGGCAACGGCAGACCATATGCTTTATGGAACCTGTAAATGATGGCTTCCAGTTTTTCTCTTGCCTCGTTCAGTAAAGAAACATCCTGCGGATATCTGATATTTGCAGGAGCACAGGTGGCATCCAGAATCAATGTACCTTCGTTTTCAGGCTCCTCTTCTGCATGGATATCTGATGAAGAGCTTCCTCCTCCCGATGGCGGCTTTGGATGATCGTCATCATCCTGCTTTCTATTCAGGGCATCCAACATGTATTCGTTGGCTTCCGCTATCATTCGAGCATTAATTCTCTTACGGAACAGCACCAACGTACTTGCATCAAATGGTGGTGTTTCCTGATACCCCGGCAGCCCGATAAAGTACTGTAGATACGGGTTTTCTGTGATCTGCTCAACCAGTTCCCTGTCAGAATACTGGAACTTTGTCTGTATGATCAGGGCGCCAAGTGCTGTACGAAGCGGCTTTGCAACATTTCCAGTCTTTACTTTAAAAAGTCTGGAATACTTCTTTTCAAAAACATCCCACGGGATGGCATCAGCCATCTTGATCCAACGGTTGTTCGGATTCATATGAAGCCCCAGTGGCTGATTAAAATCCAGAAAAGAAAAATGTGACTTATCAACTTCCTTGTACATGAATTTCAGCTCCTTCTATATGGTTTTCAGCAGAAAAACTGCAAGAAAAATAAACTCAAAATATTGAAACCCTTGCAATTATTTTACCACATAAGGAACAGAAATTCAGTATTTTCAAGCTTTTGACTATTAATCAGCAGACACTATGTACCCATCCCCAATCTTCCGTCTAAGCGAATATACCACATTCGTCACTGCCGCCCCGCAATGCTCCGGGTCCACTTTCCAGACTGCTTCGTAGATTTGCTCTTTAGATAGAACCCAGGACAATAATGACTTTCTAAAAATCTTCAGCATCCACTACTTTATATCCAGCCTTAATCAATGCTTGGGCAAACAGACCTTGTCCCTTAATCAGTCTGCCTGTAAAACTCCCATCATAAACCTGGTTCACACCACAGGTAGGACTTCTTGACTGGAGAATTACCAAATCAATATCCACATTTCCAATCTCTCTCATTGCTAATTCAACAGCATGACGGTATTCATTATCAACATTTTCTCCGTCTATACTCATTACAACTCCGTCCACCAATTCTGCCGATGGCCGGGGAATTGGCAAATTGGCCAACAATTCTGGACAAATTTCAATTACTTCTTTATCCTTTAAAAATTCCATAACTCTTGAGTTGTAATTATTACCACCATTATATTTACAGTTTTTACCCATCACACAGGAACTAACCAATATTTTCAATATTACTCTCCTTCGATATAAATATCATTAATTGTTTCATTAATAATCTGATAGTGCGATACCGCATCCCAAGTCATTCCGCCAATCAAACCAATAGTTTTTATTTCTATTTCCTTTCCATCTTTTATTTTAATAATTTGCAATTGCTCTCCTATAAACTGGAAAATTACAGTTTTGATTCACAATCTTTTAAGAAAAACCGTAAGGTCATAACTGTAACTGCTATCTTATACTTAACTTCCGCCTCTATCTTTTGGGGCGGATAGGATAAGAATTTTTCAATATCTTTTATTTCCACATCTGCCATTTTAGCAATCGTCTGCTTTGATAATTTATGTTCTGAAATAAGCACTTGTAAAAATGCCCTTAGTTTTAAATCTTTATCCTCTGTTGCACTTGCATAGAGAAACATAATTTTATTGAATATCTGAAAACGATCTGTCGGTTCATCTGGCAAAAAATCAATATCCCCTTGTGCCAGATTTTCCACACGATCTACAGGTAATTCTAAATATCTGGAAAGCGTATTCTTATTAAACCCGTATGCAAAAATAAGTTCTTTTAACTGTTTTGTCACATTATTTTTTTCGTCCATTTTTACCTCTATAAATTCTTTACGTTTGTTTCTTTGTTTTCAGCGTCCAGTATAACATACGAGTTTGGTATTTTCCATATCTCATCCAAATGCGCTGACTGCCACTGATGCATTGTAACAATTTATGGTACACAAACCACCAGTTTTTCCTAGCCTCAGACTACCATTGATATAAATTTCCAAAACAATTTTATTCCATAGAAAATAATAATTACACCGCACACCCGATTGATCATCCTCAAAACATTAGCATTAAATCTACTGCTGAAAATTGAAATCACCAGAGTCAATCCCGTAAACCATAAGCAGGAAGCCGCAGCAACACCTGATATAAACGGTGTTGACTGCGATGCTGAAAGTGTTACATGAAATGCACCGAGCATCATCGTCCCATCTATAACAGCCTGTGGATTAAACCAAGTTACAACGCAGGCAGAAGAAACTGTTTTCCGAATGGACATATCCGCTTCTGCTTTTTTCAATTCTTCCACCTTCGACCTCAACAATCCTATTCCTATATACATTACAATCAGACTACCTACTAATAAAATCACCATCTGCAACCATTCGTATCGCTGCATCACTGCTCCAACCCCAAAAAAGCAGGCCAACGCCAATGAGACATCAAAGAAAATTACAATCAATGCAGTGATCAAAGCTCGTTTCCGTGAATGTGTCAACGCCGAATTAATCACAAATAAGTTCTGAAGCCCAATAGGGGCAACATAGGCAAGTCCCATAGTCAATCCTTCTAAAAAGTAGTTCATATCACTTTCTCCCAAACCAACCAAATTTCATCTCTGCTTCTTCATGCAGCCAATAATCTATGGTATAATCAAATTGTTTTTCACGCTACCAGTCAATTATAGTGATATTATGCTATTTTGTAACCATCCAAATATGTAAATGCAAAACCAACCAAACAGGAGATGATCGCTTGAAACGAACACCACCGATCCAGATCGATTGGAAACCGGATAAAAAATCAGTAACACCTATTTATCAACAGATTGTACAGTTCGTATGCAATAGAGTTGCAAAAGGGGAATGGCCTATCGGAACTAGACTTCCTTCACAACGTACTTTAGCAGAGAGCTTTGGAGTAAACAGAAGTACGATTGTCACTGCCATAGATGAATTAGCCTCTTATGGCATTATCGAAGGCTGTCACGGAGCTGGAACACAAATTGTCAGTAATACATGGTCCCTGCTTCTGCCACCTTCCCCAGATTGGAGCAATTACGTTTCTTCTGGATTTTTCAAGGCAAACCATTCTACAATTCAGGCCATCAACCGCTTAGAGTTTGTGCCAGATATGATAAGATTGGGGACTGGTGAACTTGATCCACGTCTTTTCCCGAAAAAGATATGGCAATGTGTATTAGAAAAATTAAGCCAGAAAATGACCTCGTTGGGATATTTAGAACCATTGGGACTTCCAGAATTAAGGGAAGCAATTTCCAGACACATGAAAAATTTAGGGATTGATGCTCCTCCATCCTGCATATTGGTCACATCCGGTTCGCTTCAGGCATTACAGCTAATCTCTGTCTGCCTGTTAAAAAACGGTTCTACCATATACACAGAAGCCCCGACTTATCTGAAATCCCTACAGGTATTCCAGTCTGCCGGAATGAAATTATCCGGTATACCGATGGATGATAAGGGTATGCAATTTGGAAAGATGGAACAGCAACTAAGAAAAAACAATCAGCAGAATTCTTCCATTCTTTATACCATACCGACCAACCATAATCCTACTGGTATAACAATGTCAGAAAGCAGACGTAAAGATTTAATTGATTTCTGTACCGCCAACCGTCTGCCCATTATTGAAGATGGTGCTTATCAGGAATTGTGTTTTGAGGGAAATCCACCCGGAACGCTGAAATCAATGGATAAAGCAGGCATGGTAATCTACTTGGGAAGTGCTTCAAAATCCTTTGCTCCCGGTCTGCGTATCGGCTGGCTCATTGCGGCCGAACCAATCGTTCAAAGACTAGGTGATGTTAAGATGCAAACGGACTACGGTGCCAGTTCTATTTCCCAATGGGCATTTGCAGAACTTCTTTCCAGTGGAATGTATCAAAACTATTTGACCGATTTAAAAGCAGAACTCTTGCGCCGGAGAGATCACGCCCTTGCTGTTTTATCTCTGCATTATAAAGACTTTGCAGATTGGACTGTTCCGAAAGGCGGTTTTTATATCTGGCTTACCTTAAAGGTTGCCACCAATATGGAGCGGCTTTTTGAAAAAGCTGCGAAAAATAAAATACTGTTAAATCCGGGAGACATTTATGATTTCGAACACAATAACTCCCTCCGTCTTTCTTATGCCTATACATCTTGTGAAGAATTTAAAAAAGCTGCCATAACACTTGCCGATATTATCCGGAATCAATTATAGCAGGGTATCATATAATCATCGTAATACCTAAGAACTCGTTCTGTTGCCCATTTCTTTCCGGCAACCACCGTTTTATCACTCATACCTCTTTTGCGAAAAGGTACAACCGCATTTTCCGTTTTGCGGAAAAGTTCTGATACCCTCTTAGTTACGCGAAAAGGTGGGGGCTTCTTTTTCTGAAGTTTACCCCACCCTTTTATTCTTCCATGAGTATGAACCGTTCGTCCAAGAAACACACAAATTTTATGTACTCTAATTTCTGCATGAGCCGGATTTTTCCCACATATAGGGCTTATTTCAGGCTTTTCTACCACATAATGTACCCTCGAACCGTTTTCAAGCCCGATACTTCGTAAAATCAGACACCACTATACCCCAATGTTATATCTCCGGTTTTGAAGGGTTCTTGCGCCTCCATTTCAAATACCCTATATTGCGGTTTTGCTATTTATATAAAAGTCCTCTATGCAATATCTTGTTTTCTTCCCCCAAAAACATATCTGGTGATATGACTCTTGCAAAACGTATCAATTTGCCTTTTCCAGAGTTTAGTATTCATAAATAAAACCTTCGGTCTAAAATCACAATGCATCGAAACTATTTCAAATATCGACAGCTTCTTCTTTTGCCCGTTTCTCCGCTTCCTCCATCGGGAAATTAGGTATTTCTTCGAGTAGCTTTAAAATAATAGATTGCTTTATATCCTCATCCACATAGATTTTTACGCTTCCGTCCGACTGTCTTTCTTTCACTGTGGACAGTTCTGCAATATAAGAATCATAGTGTGCTATAATCTTTTCTGTTGCCCATTTTTCCCCGGCAACCGCCGCTTTGATTATTTCATAAGTTAATGGATTCTGGTGTTCATCCATACGCATACCTCCGTCAGATAAATTGCTTATAGCATACCATATCTGCGGTCGGCTATCCAGTAGACCGTGAAAAATGAAGATATTTTACAAGCCTTTTGCATTTTGAAATGCTACAATGAAGGACAGCAAGGAGGGAACACACATGAAAAAAGAAACAAGGACGGTGGTTTATGATGATGAGCTTCGGATTGAGGCATACCGTTTTGAGGGAATCGTGCAGCCGTTTCCAAACCACTTCCATGAATACTATGTGATTGGGTTTATAGAGGACGGGGAACGCTGCCTCTCCTGCCGCAATCAGGAATACACCATAACAAAAGGCAATATCATTCTTTTCAATCCCGGAGATAACCACACCTGTGTCCAGAGCGATGACGGCACACTGGGTTACCGGGGATTTAACATTACCAAAGAAATCATGCTGGACCTGGCAGAAGAAGTGACCGGGAGAAGGGAACTTCCCGGCTTTTCCCAAAACGTGATTTTCGATGAGGAAGTGACCTGCTATCTGCACCCACTCCACGAACTGGTCATGAAAGGCTCCTGTGAGTTCGGCAAAGAAGAAAATCTGCTGCTCCTCATATCTCTGTTGATTCAACGGTATGGGCAGCCCTTTGAAAGCTGTATCCCGGAATGCCGGGAGGAAATTGACAAAGCCTGCGCTTTTATGGAACAGCACTTTGCGGATCGGATTTATTTAGATCAGATCTGCCGTTATGCTGGTCTTAGCAAATCCACATTGCTCCGGGCCTTTACCAAGTCCAAAGGCGTCACGCCATACAGCTACTTAGAGAACATACGCATTGGCAAAGCAAAGAAACTTCTGGAACAGGGTGTACCTCCCATAGAGGCAGCCATGCAGACAGGCTTTTCCGACCAGAGCCATTTCACGAACTATTTCAACCGATTTATCGGCTTGGCTCCGGGCCTTTACCGTGACATATTTTTAGAGAAAGAAGCCACGAAGGAGGAGACGCCAGATGAATAAAACGGCAGCCGGGCATCTGGCAGCACTGGTAACGATCCTGATATGGGGAATCACCTTTATCTCCACCAAAGTGCTTTTAATAGATTTTGAGCCGATAGAAATCCTGTTCTTCCGGTTTATCCTGGGATTTCTCGCACTCCTGATCGCCTACCCTCATCGGATGAGAGGGACTACTAAACGGCAGGAGGTTGCCTTTGCTGCAGCGGGAGTGTGCGGTGTGTGCCTGTATTATCTGCTGGAGAACATTGCCCTGACTTATACAATGGCCTCCAACGTAGGTGTGATTATTTCTATTGCACCCTTTTTCACAGCCATGCTCACCCACCTGTTCACAAAGGAAGAAAAACTGCGTGCAAATTTTTTCGTCGGATTTGTAGTTGCAATGATCGGCATCTGCCTGATCAGCTTTAACGGAACAAAGATGCAGTTAAGTCCTATCGGTGACTTCTTGGCCGTAGCTGCGGCAGTTGTGTGGGCCTGCTACTCTGTATTGACACGGAAAATCAGCGGTTTGGGATATCACACCATCCAAACCACAAGGCGGGTATTCGCTTATGGTATCGTATTTATGATACCTGCTTTATTCCTGTTTGACTGCCGCATTGGAGCAGAACGGTTCGCAAATCCAGTCTACCTGGGAAATCTGATCTTTCTGGGCTTGGGCGCATCCGCACTCTGTTTCGTTACCTGGAACATGGCTGTAAAGATTCTAGGCGCTGTCAAAACAAGCATTTACATTTACTTAGTTCCGGTTATTACGGTTGTCACATCCGCCCTTATCCTGAACGAAAAAGTAACCGTGATGTCCGGCATAGGTACGGTTCTGGCACTAATCGGACTGTTCCTTTCTGAATACAGAGGAAAGACACAAAAACAGGAGGAAATCTGCAATGGATTTACAGAATAAAAAATGCGTCATGGTCATTGATGACAATCTGCCACTTGGCATTATCGCAAATACGACGGCTATCATGGGAATCACCCTAGGAAAAGAGATGCCGGAGGTGGTCGGTATAAATGTTACAGACCAGAGTGGAAACGAACATCTCGGAATTGTTGAGTTCCCCGTACCAATTTTGAAAGGTTCACCAGAAATCATCAAAGCAATCCGCGAAAAGCTCTATCAACCTGACTTTCAGGATTTGACCGTGGTTGACTTTTCCGATCTGGCACAGGGTTGCAAAACCTATGACGAGTTTATTGAAAAGATGGGGAACGTATCAGAAAGCACTCTGCAATACTTCGGTCTTGCCATCTGCGGTCCTAAGAAAAAAGTTAATAAGCTCACAGGCAGTATGCCACTGCTGCGATAGACTGAGTCAACAACAAACCGGAGGGCGTAAAAAATCTTGTGTCTTTGGAACGTGAATCTTTCTGATAAAAATTAGATATGTAAAATTTTGCTGTCGACTTTAAGATCTTGGTGTTGTCGAATCTGTCTTTCTATTT
>JAETNQ010000079.1 GCA_021772075.1 Lachnospiraceae bacterium | reverse complement strand
GTGGGAGGATGCCTTATCACGTACCCCTGGTAAGGAGGGACCCACGAAGTGGGAGGATGCCTTATCACGTACCCCTGGTAAGGAGGGACCCACGAAGTGGGAGGATGCCTTATCACATACTTTATTGAGGTGGAGAAGATGCGTCGGCTGGAATTCCGGAGGGGTTTCTAAAAGGTGCAGGAAAGAGAGGCATGCCAGTTGGAGAAAAAAGAAGAAAAGGGTCTGAAGGTACACATATTAAGCTCGATCAGAATGCGGATCGTCGTGCTGCTGATCGGGACGATCATCATGGTTTCCGCATTGTTCCTTATATCCATCATACCGGCTACGAAAGAAGAACTGTCGGGCGTGAACCGTAATTATATGAACGATGTGGCAAATGCATATGGCGAGATGCTGGACGTGGCGGTTCAGACGGATGAAAATGTCCTGAATGCTGCCAGTTTGCAGAAATTGATCGGACAGGTATCAATTAACGGCGTAGCGTCCAGTTATGCTTATCTGGTGGATGCCCGGGGAACGATGCTTTATCATCCTACAAAAGATAAGATAGGACAGCCGGTAGAAAATGAAGTGGTGAAAAAACTGGTAGCAGAGATCGGATCCGGGAGGATTCCGGAACCGGATGTAGTCAGTTATGAATTTCAGGGCGTTATTAAATATGCCGCTTATTATGTGGGCGTGGATGCCAGTTACATATTGGTAATATCGGCGGATGAGGAAGAAGTTTTCACTGTGGTGAATTATATATTGCGGAGAACGGGTACAACGGCCGTATTTGCTTTGATCTTTTTCGGGCTGCTTGGATTGTGGATAACCGGAATTACGGTAAGTCCTATTCATAAGATTACGGGCATCGTGGTAAAAATGGCGGATATGGATTTTACGGAAAGCGCGATACAGGATCAACTGAACCGCAGAAAAGACGAGACGGGAAGCATGAGCCGGGCGATTACCAGACTGCGGGAGAGCCTTCGGGAAATGGCGGAGGGGATTAAGGAAGAAAGCTTCGAGATATACCATGCGGCGGAGAATTTGAATGCTAACGCGGGAAATACGGCGGAAAATATGGGGGAAGTGGAAAAAACCGTGACGGAAATCGCGGACGGAGCGACTTCCCAGGCGGAAGAAACGCAAAAGGCCACGGAGAATGTAATCCTGATGGGAAGCATGGTAGAGGAAACAAATATAGAAGTAGAGAATTTAAGGGATAATGCTTCCGCGATACGGGAATCCAGCGACGATGCAATGGAAATACTTGAAAATCTGGAAGGAATCAACCGGAAAACCAAAGATGCTATTGAGGTTATTTATGGACAGACCAATACTACGAACCAGTCTGCCGTCAAGATCCGGGAAGCTACAGAAATTATTACATCGATTGCCGAGGAAACCAACCTGTTGTCTTTAAATGCTTCTATAGAAGCGGCGAGAGCCGGGGAGCAAGGGCGAGGTTTTGCGGTAGTGGCATCCCAGATACAGAAACTCGCAGAGCAGTCCGATGAATCGGCGAAGCAGATTGAAGCCATTGTCAATTCCTTGATCAGGGATTCGGAAAAGGCAGTGGAAACAATGGATGTGGTAAGGAATATTATCGGACAGCAAAGTGAAAATGTGGATAAGACTAATCATATTTTCCGGCAAGTGAAAAGCGGGATCGACAGTTCCATAGAAGGAATTACTGCGATTGCGCAAAAAACCAGAAAAATGGATGAAGCCAGAATCAATGTCGTTGATATTGTACAGAACCTGACAGCCATTGCGGAAGAAAATGCGGCCAGCACAGAGGAGGCATCTGCGGCGGTAACGGAAGTGGCGAATATCGTATCTGGCATATCGGATAATTCGGAACAACTGAAAAAGGTGTCAGACAGCCTGGAAAAACATGTGGAAATTTTTAAATTATAAGCAAACGGGCGAATAATAGAAGTTCTGATAAAATAGTTAAAAGGGAAGTCAATACTTCCCTTTTCTAAACGCAGAAAGAAGATGTGTTTTCCTGCCCGGTACAGGAATATGATTCAAGTGGAATAAGGAAAAACGGAATGAGTGAAAATAATAATATTGTAAAAGGATATTGCTTCGGTACAGCGGAAGATGCAGAAATTGCGAGACAGGAAGAGAAAAAAATTGAATATTTGGAACAGCATATGGATTTGGGAAAGACGGAGAATATCCTGTTAGTTTATAAAAAAGCGATAGAAAGCCGCATATTTGTCACCCCGGTCGGATGGGAATATTTAAAGAAGCTGCAGAGGGAGCTGAATAATCGCTCGGATTTGGCGGAAGAAGTTCCTCCTGTGGCATTATATACTGTATTTGCCCACCGCGTAGGGGATGACATCAGGGTGCCCGAACCGAGGATACAGGAAAAAAGCAAAAGCAATACGAAAAAGGGATTGATTACTTCTGTTATTATGAATGTGGTACTCGTATTGGCCGTGGGCTTCATGTTTTACATAGCATATACGAGCGAGAATCCTAATGTGCTGAATTACAAGCGCAATCTGGTAAATAAATATGCCCAATGGGAGCAGGAATTATCAGAAAGGGAAAAGGCAGTCAGGGAAAAAGAAAGAGATCTTAGGATGGATGAGTGAAATTCACAATTTTAACATAATTTTCGGTTATACTAAAAACCAATTAGAAATAGATGCTTGGATAATATCGAAGAATAAAGGCGGTAAAAGGAGTTTGTGATATTATGGATAGGCTGAAAATTTTAGTGGTGGATGATGAAAGCCGGATGAGGAAGCTGGTGAAGGATTTCCTTGTCAAAAATAATTATGAGGTTGTGGAGGCGGAGGATGGCAGCAGAGCGTTGGATCTTTTTTTTGGGCAGAAGGATATTGCGCTGATAATTTTAGATGTGATGATGCCTAAGATGGACGGTTGGGAAGTATGCAAGGAGATCCGCGCATATTCCAAAGTTCCGATTATTATGCTGACTGCGAAAAGTGATGAAAGGGATGAACTGCTGGGATTCCAGCTGGGGGTGGACGAATATATTTCAAAACCATTCAGCCCCAAGATATTGGTTGCCAGAGTGGAGGCGATTCTCCGCAGGACAAGCCAGATCAGCGCGGACGAAGAGTTGGATGCCGGAGGGATACAGCTGGATAAAGCGGCCCATATCGTGATGATCGATGGCAGACAGGTAGACTTAAGCTATAAGGAATTTGAACTTTTGGCTTATTTTATGGAAAATAAGGGAATCGCCCTTTCCCGTGAAAAGATTTTAAACAGCGTATGGAATTATGATTATTTTGGGGATGCAAGGACAATCGATACACATGTCAAAAAACTTCGCAGCAAGATGGGTGATAAAGGGAATTTGATCAAAACCATTTGGGGGATGGGCTACAAATTCGAGGCGGAGTAACGATAGAAATGAGAAAATTGCAGACTGCGGGAAAGGCATGGTTATTAAGATGAAATACTCAATAAAAAAACAGTTTGCAATGATATTTATCGGGCTGATGTCTGCGACCATTTTGCTTTGCTGGTTTACTAACAGTACATTTCTCGGCAGATTTTATATGAGAGATAAAATGGGAGCTTTAAAAAATGCATATACGGTGGTAAACCGTGCTTTTAGTGCAGGCAATGCGATGACAGAACAATTCGACATACAGCTTCAAAAAATCATTGAAACAGATAATATCAGCCTGATTGTGTTGGACACGGATTCCCAGATGCTGATTACCTCAAGAAATGACCAAGAGATCATGAGCAAAAGGCTATGGGAGAATTTTTTTCATAACTTTGAGGATGAAACAGGGGACACCATTCTGGAAACAGGAGAAAACTATACGATACAGAGGATCGTGGATTCCCGTACGCAGACGGAATATATTGAAATATGGGGAGTTTTTGATAATGGAAACATATTTCTTTTCCGGTCGGCGCTGGAAGGGATCAAGGACAGTGTTGCGATAGCTAACCGTCTGCTGGCTTATATTGGAATGGCGGCGATTGTGATCAGCGGCATTGTTATTGTAAGAGTGTCAAATAAAGTAACGGAACCGATATTGGAGCTGACGGAGATTTCCGAGCGTATGGCGAGGCTGGATTTTGATGCCAAATATTGCGGAAACAGCAGAACGGAGATCGAACTTCTGGGAAATAATATTAATGAGCTTTCTAATACGCTGGAAACGACGATATCCGAGCTGAAGACGGCCAATAATGAATTACAGAAAGATATTGAGCATAAAAATGAGATCGATGAGATGCGGAAAGAATTTTTGTCCAGCGTCTCCCATGAACTGAAAACACCCATTGCGCTGATCCAGGGTTATGCGGAAGGGCTGAAGGAAGGGATTAACGACGATGCGGAAAGCCGGGAATTTTATTGCGACGTTATTATTGATGAAGCAGCCAAGATGAATAATATGGTAAAGAAACTGCTGACGCTGAATCAGCTGGAATTCGGGAATGATATAATTTCCATGGAACGATTTGATATTGCGGCTCTTATTAAAAATTATATCCAGTCGGTAGAGATATTAACAAAACAAAAAGGAATCCAGGTTCGTTTTGATAATTTTACCGAGGCGGTTTATGTGTGGGCGGATGAATTTAAGATAGAAGAAGTGTTCAGCAATTATTTTAGCAATGCCATTAATTATGCCGCCGGGGATAAGATTATAGATGTCAAGTTGATTCGGATAGAGCATAAAGTGAGAGTTTCTGTTTTTAATACAGGGGAACCGATTCCGGAAGAAAGCCTGCTTCATTTATGGGAGAAATTTTATAAAGTGGATAAAGCGAGGACGCGGGAGTATGGAGGAAGCGGAATTGGATTATCCATTGTCAGGGCAATTATGGAATCCATGAATCAGGATTATGGAGTGATAAATTACGATAACGGAGTTGCTTTTTGGTTCGAACTGGAAACAAATTAGTTAAGCTTGCTCTTTTCAGGAAAGAGAAGCTGGTGTATAATAAAAAAAGCATGGTCATGAATCATAGAGGAGGGTATGGATACTGTTATGAAAAAGTGGCATAGGTTGGGAATTATAGGAATTATGGCGGCTGCATTGCCGTTATCGGCTTGTGGTGTTTCAGGGCCGGAACTGACGGAAGAGCAAAACGCGCAGATTGTGGAATATGCAGCGGGTTTAATGTTAAAGTATGATGAGAATTATCACAGCAGACTAGAAGAAGAACCGGATGAAGAACTGTCAGAAGAACCGGCGGAACCTGTGGAGCAGCCAAAGGAAGAAGAACCGGAAGAAGTTCCGGTTGACGCGGAATCGCCGGAAGAAATTGTTCAGGAACAGGAAGAAGTGGCGGATAAAAGCATAGAGGAATTTTGCGGTATAGAAGGGACAGCTATTTCTTATACAGGATATGAAGTAAAAGATACCTATCCTGAGGCGACGGGGGATGACCTGTTTTTTGCAATGAACGCATCGGACGGCTGCAAACTCATCGTATTGAATTTCAATGTGCAGAATATTGGCAGTCAGGATTTAAACCTCGATATGCTTTCGATAGGAACAAAGTTTAAGATATCTTTGAACGAGGCCTCACCCAAATATGCGTTGACAACGATGCTGGAGAATGACTTGGCTTCTTATATTGGAACGATTCCTGCAGGCAGTTCCGAAAATCTGGTGTTGATCTGCGAATTGCCGGAAGAGGAGGCGGGATCGATAGAGACGGTTAGATTGTTTATGCGAAATGGTTCGGAGGAGGCGCGTCTTACGCTTAATTAATAAGTATATATTTTTATCGTTATAAAAAAAATGTAAAATTTGTTAGATTTATAGTTGACAACTACCTTTTTAGGTGCTATACTCAATTTCGTTGCCGACGAAATAAGAAAAAAGCGGCAGCGAAGCGAACCTTGGCAAATGAACAGCAATGCAGCCCTGAAAATTCCGAGAGCCCCGAAGAAACGGGGCGGAAAATTCAGAGGAAATTCAAAGA
>JAETNQ010000025.1 GCA_021772075.1 Lachnospiraceae bacterium | reverse complement strand
GTCTGTCTGTCTGTCTGTCTGTCTGTCTGTCTGTCTGTCTGTCTGTTAATTATCAGGCATTCCGGCATATCCTGTCAACCTCCTTTGGCAGAAAATTTCATTTAATTATAATAGATATTTGAAAAAAAACAAGGTTTTTGGCAGGAACGTCAATTTTCTGGCAAGAACGTCAGGCAGATTTTATAAATTAGGTCTTGACAGGTTTGAAAAATGTCTTTTTTTGTTGTATGATTATATTTGATTTTTTATGGATTTGAGGTGAAACCAATTTGAAGATTGCTTTAGTAGATGATGAACCGAAACTTCTGGACGAAATGGCAGGGCTTGTCCGCGACTTTGGCACACAGCGCCACTGCCATGTGGAAACTGTCCCATTCCTGAATGCGGAAGGCTTCTTTGAGGCATTTGGGGACGGCGGCTTTTCTGCAGGCGGCAGTTTTGATGCCGTTTTTATGGACATTTACATGGACAGCATGGACGGCGTTGCCGCAGCGCAGAAAATCCGGAGCATGGACAACAGGTGTGTCCTCGTGTTCCTGACTTCCAGCTCGGACTTTATGCCGGACGCCTTCTCCTGCCATGCGTTTGAATATATTATCAAGCCTTTCTCCCCGCAGCGTATATTCAAAGTCCTTGGGGACATTCTGGAAATGCTTCCCCCGCTGCAAAAATACATAGAAGTAATAAACGGCAGGAAAACCATTCGTGTATTCCTTGACGAGATTTCCTCCGTCATTACGGACGCACATTATCTTGACATCGCCCTTTCAAGCGGGGAAAACCTGCACTGCCGCATGACCATGCCGGAATTTGTAATGCTTACAGACGGGGATTCCCGCTTCCTTGCCGTCAATAAGGGTATCATGGTAAACGCTGACTGCATCCTTGAATTTACGGATAACTGCTGTGTGCTGGAAAACGGCGCAAAGCTGCCAATCCGTGTACGGGACCGCCTGAAAATCGAGCAGGCGGCGAGGGATTACCATTTCAGGAAGATACGGGAGCGTCAGGCACACTTTGCCGGACGCCCTGTGCCGGAAGGCATCAGGAAGGGGGACTGAACATGGATATGGAAAAATGGTTATCGGCGCTGCTGGTGCTTTTGGTACTGCTCCCTTCGGGGGCATCCTGCTATTATGTAATGAAGAACCAGATGAAGTACACCCTGCGTAAGACAGCCGCACTGTTCACGGCTGTCCTGCTCCCATACGCTTTCCTCTGCTCCGCTTTAAGCGTCTTACTGCGGATCGATGTAAATATCATCCTCCTGCCGTCCCTCGTCCTGCTCTTTTTCCCATACCGCTGCACCGTGACGGCAAGCCTGCCAAAATGCCTTGCCGTCTATGTGGGTGTCTGTGCCGTCCATACCTTTCCGGCACAGTTCGCCTATGCCCTTGATGCCTTTCTTCATCCGGCGTCGGGTGCGGCGGACTTCTCCGTGGAAGCGGCTTTTTTCCGGCTTGTACTTTCCTGTCTGGCTGCCGCCGCTTTCGCACAGCCTGCCTGCGGGCTTTTTTTCAGGATCATCGACTGTCTGGACACGCCAAAGATATGGTACTCCGCCGCCATATTGTCCTCTGTCTTTCTGTTCTTCAATATAGCGGCTGTCCCCCAGTCCTACAGCACCCTCCATACGGGGCGTATGTTTTTCCTTTTCCTGCTGCTGGAGAGCTGCCTGTTTGCAATCCTTACAACAATTTATGTGCTTCTTTACCTGGGTACAAGCGTTATACTGGAACACGCCGAACTGAAGGAACGCACACAGCTCCTTGAAATGCAGGCACGACAGTACCGGACGCTGCAGGAGCATATGCGCCAGACCGCACGTCTGCGGCATGACTTCCGCCACTCCGTGCGCCTGCTTTCTTCCCTTGCAGAGAAAGGCGACATCGGCAGCATCCGGACACATCTTGCAGCATACGAGAGCAGCCTTGCGGAAAATGCACCTTCAAATTACTGTGCCAATGCCGCCCTGAATGCGCTGTTTAGCCACTATCACGAGATAGCTGTTTCAGCAGGCATAGACACAGACTGGCATATTGAACTGCCAGAACTGTCACCTGCCAATGAACTTGACATCGTTTCCCTGTTCGGGAACCTGATAGAGAATGCCATCGACGGGTGCCTTACCGTGCGGTCGGGCAGGCGGTATTTCTGCCTGACCACGGAAATCCGCCATAAAAGCAGTCTGTACATCGTTTCCACCAACAACTTCGACGGCAGGGTGCGGAAAGGGAAGGACGGCTACCGTTCCACAAAGCATGGCGGAAACGGGATCGGGCTTGCCGCCATTGCAGCAGCAGCGGAAAAGTACGGCGGTTCGGCACAGGCTTCCAACAGCGGAACGGAGTTTTATGTAGATGTGGTGCTGAAAATATGAGTGGGTTCAGATTCCTTTTAGGGAGGGTTCACCCACAGACCCCCCCGCACCATCTTCCGCTGTCCGCCGCGCATTTTCAGAGGGGCGGGGGATAAAATGGCAGGAACCTTCAATCCCGCCCTGTGGCCATCACCCACCTGCACTCTTTTTTATAAAATATCAGCTTCACTTCCATATAAATTCCCTGGCAGTTTATTGTCGCAGCAAATTCCGTATAAGGAGACACTCCGTGTATTTAACTGCTGCGTACCATTTTCAACTTCAAAAGCCATACCCGCACCTTCTTTTTGATCCATACTTAAAATACATAATTTCTTTCTATGCCAATTTCCACTCTTAGTTTTAGTATGGTCGAATATGTTCTATTACAAAACATCTGTTCCCCTTTGCAACTGTTTTTTATTTCCATACTTCTATTTGTTCCACTGGAAAACATACCGGCAGCTTTTCTTTTTCCCTGCCCAAACCGTAAAACGGATTTTCCGCCACATACCGGCAGGCTGCATGATGCCGCTCCGGCTCCGCTCTCCGCGTCATCATGCACCTGATTTCACTTTTCCCTTCCACTACGCCCAAAGGCAAGCATACCTCCTGCGTCGGTATCCTTGCTCCTCTCCCGCCACGCTTTCCCCACCCAGTCGCTTACGGCATGCGCTCCGTTCCTACGCACATACCGTATCCCTCCGCCCTGCTCCGGGAACGCTCTTATGCAAGCGCTGCCTTGCAGCCCTTGCCCGCTGCCTCCACGTTTTTTATTTCTTCCCATTTACTTTTTCTCAAAATTTTCTTTTCCATGCGGTAGCATACTTTCCCTCAAATCGGCTTTTATTATAGAAGGGCTTTCAGTTCTCGGAGAGCAAGTTTCGCCCTGTAATACAAAAACCCGCTTCGCGGCCTTTTGCATCACAGGTCTTACTTGATGGGGCTTCCGCGCCCCATACCCTCGGCTGGCATATCCTTCGGATATGCAGTTCTGGCTCCGTTACACTCTCGCAGCGTGATGAAGCACGATAGCGCTGCCATTACATGGCAGCACTATCCAGCTCCATCACGGGAAAGGATATGATATGGCAAGACCAAAAAAAGATAATGAACTCACATACACACGCCAGATAAACCTCCGCTTTACTGACACGCAATACGATATCGTATGCAAAGCGTCCAGAGATGCAGGGCTTTCTATCTCTGAATATATCCGCAGACAATTGATGAAAGGAAAAGTGATCGCTAAATATGAAATCGTGGCAGACGTGCCGGAACTGAAAAAGCTGGTCGCAGAGTTTGGCAAGATTGGCAGCAACTTAAACCAGATTGCCCGCCACTTTAACCAGGGCGGCATCCATTCACAGGAAATGCGTCAGGCGATAAACAGGTGCATTGCAGAAATTTATGAAATGAAATATGAAGTGATTAAGATGGCAGGGGATTTCCATGGCAATACTGAAACACATAGCAAGTAAAAACGCAGACTATGGGGAAGCACAGCGTTATCTCATTTTCCAGCATGACGAATACACCGGAAAACCAGTCCTTGATGAAAATGGGAAAATGCAGCTCCGGGAAGAATATTACCTTGACGGGGTAGAATGCGATCCGTTCAGTTTTGATATGGAGTGCAAAGAACTGAATGCCCGTTCCCACAAAAACCAAAAGTATGATGAGATTAAATCCCACCACTACATCATCAGCTTCGACCCGAAAGACAGGGACGAATGCGGGCTGACCGGAGAACGGGCACAGCAGCTTGGACTTGCATACTGCAAAAAGAATTTTCCCGGACATCAGGCGCTTGTCTGCACCCACACGGATGGGCATAACGGGAGCGGTAATATCCATGTGCATATTGTCATCAACAGCCTGCGGAAAAATGATGTGGAGCGGCAGGACTTTATGGAGCGTGATTGCGATTTCCGCGCCGGGAACAAACACCACCTGACAAGCAATTACCTTGTTTATCTGAAGCAGTCCCTTATGGATTTATGTACCAGGGAAAATCTGCACCAGGTAGATTTGCTCACCAAAGCAGAACGGAAAGTGACGGAAAAAGAATACCACGCAAAACGCAGCGGCCAGAAAAAATTAGAGGAACGCAACCGGCAGATGCTTTCAGATGGCATCACACCGCGCACTACCGTATTCCAAACACAGAAAGAATACCTTCGTGCTTCCATTGATGAAGCTGCCGCCTCCGCACATGACCTTAAAGAATTGGAACAGATACTTTCAGAAAAATTCAATATTAAATTCAAAATCAGCCGGGGCAGGTTCAGCTATGTCCATCCTGATCGAGAAAAGCCGATCACCGGCAGGAGCCTTGGGACACATTATGAAAAAGATTACCTTATGGAAGTGATTGAAAATAATTCCCATATTGAAAATACCGGAAAAGACCAGACTGTGCAGAACGAAATTTTACCAAAAGAAAATACCACTGCTCCGGAGCGCCCTGCCCATCAGCAGGAGATACCGGATGAGGCAGATATGCCAGCTGCCACGTTTAAGAAATCCGGGCTGCGTCTGGTAACAGACTTACAGCACTGTATCAAGGCACAGCAGAGCAAAGCCTACGCCGGAAAAGTGAAGCTCTCCAACCTACAGAACATGGCAAAAACACTCACCTATGTGCAGGAGCATGGCTATGATACTGTAGAAGATATGGAAAGCAGGCTTGCCGAAATAAAAGAACTTGCATCCTCTTCCAGAAAAAAATTAAAAGATACAGAAGACAAGCTCCGGCAGGTCAACGAGCAGATCCACTATACAGGACAATACCTTGCCAATAAATCTGTTTATTCACAGTTCCTTAAATCCAAAAACAAAGGGCAGTTCCGGCAGGAGCATTCTGTCAAACTTGCCCTTTATGAAGCTGCTGTCAAATTCCTGAAAGAAAAATCCAGTGACGGAAAGCTCCCAAACTTGCAGACGCTGAAAGCAGAAAAAGAAAAACTGCTGGTACAGAAAAAAGAAGCACAGGAGAAATATTATTACTGCCGGGATTACCAGAAAGAATTGAATACCGTCTGTACTAATATCCACTCTGCCCTGGGGCTGTCACAGCGCAGGCCGGCACATCAACGGGAACCGGAAAATATATCCTGACCCCTGCCTGTAAATCCTGCCTATGGACCAGCTGGATATGGAAGGATAAATGAAAAGAAAACTTAGGATTTGTTCTCCTTCCTCTTCTTCCGAAAAATCCAGGTCGCCTTAAATTAAAACAGGCTCATCTGCCGGTATTCCTCCTGCATGCTCTTTTTTCTCTGCAGCTTATCAAAATGCCCGTCCAACAGCCTCACGGCTTCTTCTTTAGAAAAAAGCCATTTTTCCATATCACTATGGGTTAAGATCACGGGCATCCTGTTATGGATTCCCACCATACACCCTTCTGCTTCCCTGGTCAGGATCGTGAACCTGTCACCATCCGGGTCCTTATGGTAGATCCCGGCCAGAAATAAGGTTTCCCCCTCTGAAAAGAAATCATATTTCTCCTTCTGCTTCCCGCCAGATTTTTTCCATTCATAGAACTTTTTGGCCGGAATGATACAACGCCGGTTTTCATAATCATAACGGAACATTGGCCTTTCCTGAACCGTCTCTGAGCGTGCATTAAAAATATTTTTTCCTGCTGCATCATATCCCCACTTTAGCACTTCAGACACCATCTCGCCCTTTAATGCCTTCAAAATCAATGCAGGTTCCGAAGGATGTACATCTCCCACCTTTGCTATTTTCTGATCAATCTTTCTGGCTATCTTCTCAATTTCCCTGGCTGTTTCATCGTCTACATAAAACCGTCCGCACATGCCTTACCCTCCCATCTCCTTTATCATATTTAAATGATCCGTGTCTTTTCATTGTCCACATCTATCCCTATTGTTACCCCGGACCGGCGTTCTTTATCCAGGCCGCCTCCCATATGCGGGACATTGCCCTTAAGGAAACTGGCACGGAACACCGCATCCTCTCCGTACTTTCTCCTGATCTCATCTATGGTTCTATTTAGTATTTCCAGCCGGTCAAATTTATGCAGGTCAAACAGGTTATACTGCCTCCCTCCATCCGCCTGTACCTTTGAAGTATGGACACCGATCTGGCGGATTGGCGTCTTCTTATCCCACAGCTTGTTAAACACCTGGCATGCCGCCCGGAATATTTCTTCCGTCACATTCGTTGCTGTCAGAAGCTGCATCTGCCTGTTTTCATGGATAAACTCGCAGGTTGTGATATGGACGCTGACCACGCTGATCTTCACATTGTCATTCCGCAGCCTTGTTCCCACTGTCTCACACAGAGACAATAACAAGTGGTCTGCATATTCTGTACTCGTTATATCAACAGGAGCCGTCAGGCTGTTCCCATAGCCTTTATTTGTCTCATGGCCAAACATATATGGCTCCAGGTCTTTCCCTCTGGCATAACCCTGTACAATCTGCCCCGGCAGTTTCAGGTGGGATTTTATCACCGCATCGTCTGCCTTAGCCAGGTCACCGATTGTATAAATCCCAAGACGGTGCAGCTTTGATGTTGTCGCCCGTCCCACGAAAAAAAGATCTGATACCGGCAGCGGCCACATCTTTCCGGGAATTTCATCCGGGAATAAGGTATGGACTTTATCCGGTTTAGAAAAATCCCCTGCCATCTTTGAGAGGAGGAAGTTCGTGGAAATCCCGATATTGACAGTGAAGCCAAGCTCCTCCCGTATCTCATCTTTTAACCGGCAGGCAAAATTTTTCATCTGCCCCCTTCCATATAAGTTTTCAAAACCGTCAAACACACACCATGCTTCATCAATAGAATACTGGATAACATTATCACAGTACTGTTTCAGCTTTCCTATAAACGCACGTGATGCATTTACATACAGCCCATAGTCCGGCGGGATCACCACCAGCCCCGGACATTTCTGCCTCGCTGTGACGATTGCTTCCCCGGTGTGTATCCCGTATTTTTTCGCAGGGGTACTTTTTGCTAAGACAATTCCATGGCGCTTCTCCTGGTCTCCCCCTACTATGCTCGGGACAGACCGCAGGTCTGTTTTTTCTCCCAGCACATTCACACGGTAAGAAGCGCTCCAGCTCAAAAAGGCGCTGTTTGCATCCACATGGAAAATATAGATCCTTCCATCCATCATGCCAGGAACTGGAATATCGTCCATTTCTGGCTCCCCACATTATACCGGATCTCCATGATCCTTTCCTGGCCACT
The DNA here is from genome assembly GCA_021772075.1 of Lachnospiraceae bacterium. GTDB lineage: Bacteria > Bacillota > Clostridia > Lachnospirales > Lachnospiraceae > Kineothrix. The sequence goes on along the minus strand of JAETNQ010000025.1, from coordinate 46,247 downwards.
GATCCTTGCAGCGCAGATAAACTGTTTTTCCCTGATCCCTACATAATTCTTCTCATCACGGGAAATGACTTTCTGTATCTCAATCGTTTCTATCATGTCCTCTGCTGTCTGGAAACGGAAACGGATTGGAGTGATCCTGCCTGTCGTATCCCCCAGACTGAACATCTGGACCGGGATATTCACAGGTGATAACTCTCCCATCTTTTTCTGTCCATTTTTATCTTCCATTCCGTCTCACCTCTTTTCCGAACATGTGTTTGCTTTTATAGTACCAAACATATATTCTTTTGTAAAGAGTCATTAATTGGAAATGAGGGAGTCTTTATATGCATGCAGCAGCCATAAAAAATCCTTTTTAGTCTTAGTGTTTTCTGTCTGCACTTTTTCATACCTGTTTCATAAAAATGGTAAATCCCAATATAAGGGAACCTCTCGCCTTACATCGGGATATATATCTGACATATTTTGAAACGCTTCCCTGCAGACTCTATAGCTGGCTATGAACAATTGATACTTACATTAGGTTTCCCATCAACGCCTGCACCTAATCCCTTCACAGAGTTATAGACTGCCATAACGTCCTCTTTGGAAAATGCCGGAAAAACAGCTATAACACCTTCAAGTTCCAGCCCGCATCGGCACATCGACTCCACTGCACGTTTATCCTGATCATTCATCACTGCCGCCATGATTGTTCTTCCCCCACTCTCTATAATCGCCAAAATATCTTTTTCACTGCACTCCTGTTATCCTCACGCCGGAGCCATTCTTTTATAACCCCAAAGTCGCACGTATGTTCTATTATAAATCTTTTTTTCTGGTTTGCAACTATTTTTTAGATCATTTGAATAATCTGTCCTTATCTTGCGCCAAAAGCAAACCGCTCCCGAAAATCATTCGTACATAATGACTCCCGCCCCGGCAATGCAGTATATCAGTAACGGCAACACAAAATTTGCGTAAAAAAAGAGCATCCGGCACAATGCCAGACACTCCTTTTACTATTTCTGTTCCCGCTCCATATCATTTTCCGCTGCCGCCTGCCGCTCCTTTTTCACGCTCCGCTGTGCAATCTCCGCCTGCTTTTTATGTAATTTTGCCAGCACCGATACCCTGCCCTGCGGCTTCTTTGGCTTTGGCATACTGCATATGGCGGGCGGGGATTTGTACCCATTATTTTTCCTTCCGTCAATCATATTGTAATTCTGTTCTTCACTGAGTTCTGCACTTCTTAAATACTCCCCATTCTCCATGTATTTCTGCCAGTTATCAAGCTGGGGCTTATCTATTATATCCCCTTCCTGATATGGCTGCCGATTTTCCTCTACTGCCGGATCAGGCTGCTGCCGGGTTTCTTCCTGCTTTTCCTCTTCCGCCTGTGTCGGGTGCTGATACTCTTCCAGCTTCTTTTTTACTTCCTGGTCAAAACCGTTCCTGACATTATCCACTGCCAGCTTCCCGGCTCCGTCCACCACCACCCATGCAGCTTCCTTCCCATAAGTCTCATGCTCCATGAGAAAGAATTCCTTCCCTTCCAGCCTGATACTGTCAAAGGCAAGCCAGCTCCCGGCTTTCCCTTTGATCTGGAAATTTACAGTGTCAATAGAGACTGCCGGTCCGGATGAGCTGCTTTTCTTTTTTATAAAATCTTCTATCACAGTAAATCCGGTCTTTTCCACATAGTAAGAGATAACCGCCCCTGCCCTGTTAAACACCAGCACATCACTGACACTGATCGAATGCCCGGCAAAAGAGCGGGGCGGCTGCCTGTCAAGCCGCTCCCTGATCTCTTCCGGGGTATCCTGCGGATAAAGATTTCCCACATATATCTGCTCATAATCTTCCTGCCTTACCTGGATTCCCTTTTCCTGCAGCGTTTGATAAGAGCGGAAACGCATCTGCCTTGTTTCCGGCGTCTGCTTCATCTGATAAACTGCAAACTGATTCTCCCTGATCACAATTCCTGCCCCCTTTTCTTATATTCCTTTAAGTTATCTGCCGTATTTTCCCTTCCTTTTAAATCTTCCTGCTTCTCTTTCAGGGCCGCCAGCACAGACCGCCTTTCCCCGTTTTCTGCTGTCTGCCCTGTTTCCATGCTGCCAGCAGATTCCAGCCCGGTTCTGGCAGCTTTCATCCGCGCCTCTTTGTCATCCAGATATTTCTCCGCATTTTCAAGGTATTCCCAAAGTGTACTGGTCTTTACCATGGAAACCGGATCCATATCGACAGGAATTCCTGCGATTTTGAGATCTCCCTCACTCAGTATGTCAAAAAGGGAATCCTCCCTGATATCCCCGATATAGGATATTGCAACATCGATATCCGAATCCTCCCGGTACAGCCCTTCCCTTGTGCGGCTCCCGTATACCCTTGCCGCCAGAAGCTCCACATTCCCATCAAGCCCCGCCTCTTCAAGCTGCGCCTGTGCATAACACAGCACCGTTTCCTCTATCCCTGCCCGGCTTTGTCCATTCAGTGCCGCTTCCTTTCCTGTGCTGTCAGACACAGGCCGGAACGTTTCCATATCCGCCCTTGCCACCTCCTCAACCTTCTCCATAAGTTCTTCATAATCCTCCATGACGCATTGATCCACACAGACCCCTTCTGCCTCAAGGAACTCCCACATAACATACTCTGCAGGCATATCAGGATCTTGATTCTCATATTCCCCTCCATCCAACAGCCTGTAATCTTCCCCGTAAAAGTTATAGTCATATCCCCCAGGAGAAACCTGTATGGCAAAATATCCTTTCTCTGTCCTGCAGGCAACTTCCTCCGGGTATTCCGGTTCATCGTCCGCCTCCTCTTCCTGTTCCGGGAAGGCGGAAAGTTCAGGCTCCTCTTCCGTGCTGTTTTTAGCAGCTTCCTCTTCCAGATTTTCTTCCGCATCCTGGTCCGGATTATCTCCTTCTTCCCTGTCCTCTTCATCCAGCCCCACTGCCTCCGCAGGGCTTTTCTCATCCATATTTAACAGCACATTCAGCTCCGCCAGACGCTCCAGTTTTTCCTGAAGCTCCGCTTCCTTTGTAAATGGCTTTTCCACTTCCTCTTTTGCAATGGCAAGCTGGCGCTGTACGTTTTCCAGCTCCTGCCGCGTTTTTTCCAGTTCTTCCGGTATCCTTGCAAGGGCATTGCTGATACGCTGCATGTTGCCCAGGGCGTCTCTGCTGATCTCTATCCTGTGGCTGCACTTTCCCCCGATGCTGACCATGTACTGCTGGCTCAGGGCATTATAAAAGGTAGTCAGGGTAAAGCCATGAATGCTCCCCACCGTCCTCTCCCTGTCTATCCGCCCAAGGCCCAGACAGGCATAGAGAAATGCTTCCCCGGCTTCCTTACGGTCCGTATATACCTTTCCCCTTATCTCCATGGAGAAATTATCCTTTTCATCCTCTTTCGCCAAAACAGGGGCTGCCATTTCACAGTCTGACGAAAGCCCTGCGACACGCTCTTTCAATGCGGCGATATCCGCTGGGTAATGCCTTGCGATATCCGCTTCCAGACGGTATTTCTGGCTGGTATGCTCCGCTTTTAACAGTTTTAACTTGCTCACCTGGATATCCAGCTCCATCTTCTCCTTTATGTGAACATTCCCGGTGGCAAGGGATTTGATCTCCGCATAGGACAGGGCGGTATCGTCCACGTCCTCACAGGAGCGCACCGGGGATTTGCTGGTCATCACCTGGCTGATGAATTTCTGCTTGTTCTCCAATATCTGCCACATGTACGCGTCAAATGTTGATTCTGTCACATACCGGTAGATCCACACTTTTTCATTCTGGTTTCCCTGCCGGAGGATACGCCCTTCCTGCTGTTCCAGCTCCGCAGGCTTCCAGGGGCAGTCAAGGTGGTGGAGGGCAATGAGCCGGTCCTGTATATTGGTCCCTGCCCCCAGCTTTGGCGTGGAGCCAAGAAGGATACGCACCTGGCCGGAGCGGACTTTTGCAAATAATTCCGCTTTTTTTGTCTCTGTACCAGCCTCGTGTATAAAAGCGATCTGTTCCCTTGGCATTCCCATCGACACCAGTTTTTCCCGCACATCATCATAAACATTGAAAACACCTCCTGCTTTCGGCACGGAAAGGTCGCAGAAAATGAGCTGTGCCGACTTCTCCTGCATAGTATTTTTCCATATTTCATAAGCGTTTTCTACACACCGGTTCGCCTTGCTCCCCTCTGCGTCCGGCAGCATGTCATTTAAGAGACGCTGGTCCAGCGCACACTTCCTCCCGTCATTGGTGATCCGCAGCATGTTGTCTACCGATGGGTCAACGCCGCCTCCCCGGACAGCTTCCGCCCGCTCTGCAAATGCCCTGACCATTTCCTGCTGTTCCCGGCTTGGTTTTAGCACCTCGTTGACATATTCCGCCTCCGGCACCGGGAGGTCTAAAAGGTCGGCAGTCTGGATATCCGCACATTCTTTAAATAATGACATCAGTTCCGGCAGGTTGTAAAACCGGGCGAAGCGTGTCTTTGCCCGGTATCCGGTTCCCTCCGGTGAAAGTTCTATGCCTGTGACTGTCTCCCCGAAAGCCGCCGCCCAGGAATCGAAATGTCCGAGCCCCAGCTTCTGCAGGGTATCATATTGTAAATAACGCATAATGGTATAAAGCTCCACCATACTGTTCGATATGGGAGTGCCGGTTGCAAAAGTGACGCCCCTGCCTCCGGTAAGTTCGTCCATATACTGGCACTTCATAAACATATCGGAGCTTTTCTGTGCGTCCGTCTGCGCTATGCCCGCAACATTACGCATTTTCGTGTATAAAAAAAGATTTTTGTAAAAATGGCTCTCATCCACAAACAGCCGGTCCACGCCAAGTTCCTCAAAAGTCACCACGCTGTCTTTCCGCTCCTGGTTATTTAATTTCTCCAGCCTGGCTTCCAGTGATTTCTTGGTCTTTTCCATTTCCTTAATGGTATAGCGCTCCCCTTCCGCTGCCTTTGCGTCTGAGATTGCAAGGATGATGTCATCGATCTGCCTCTCTATAGCTGCGATCTGGCGTTCTATAGACAAAGGGATTTTCTCAAATTGAGAATGGCCTATGATGATACCGTCATAATCCCCGGTTGCGATCCGGGAGCAGAATTTTTTCCTGTTTGCAGGCTCAAAATCCTTTTTTGTGGCTACCAGTATATTTGCCCCCGGATAAAGGCGCAGGAAGTCGCTGCCCCACTGCTCCGTTAAGTGGTTCGGCACTACATAGAGGTTCTTATGGGAAAGCCCCAGCCTCCTGCTCTCCATGCCTGCCGCCACCATCTCAAAAGTCTTCCCCGCGCCCACGCAGTGGGCAAGCAGGGTGTTTCCCCCGTACAGGATATGTGCCACCGCATTCTTCTGGTGCTGCATCATGGTGATCTCCGGGTTCATGCCTGAAAACCGGATATGGCTCCCGTCATACTCACGGGGGCGGATGCTGTTGAACAGTTCATTGTAAGTCCGGCAGAGTTCCTCCCTCCGGCCAAGGTCTTTGAACACCCATTCCTTAAAGGCTTCCCGTATCATCTCCTGCTTCTGCTGGGCAACCATGGTTTCCGCTTTATTCAGGACACGTTTTTCCCCTCCGTCTTCTGTCCTGACTTTATCATATATCTTGGTGTCCCGCAGGTTTAAGGCATCCTCCAATAGGCGGTAAGCGTTTGCCCTGCCTGTCCCGTAAGTGGAAGTGGCAAGGGAATTCCCATGGGAATCCTGGTTCTTCCCTTTGATATGCCACCGGCCGGTCTCCTTTGCATATCTTGCTTCAATCTTCGTTCCCAGATAATTCGCCGGAGTCTGGAATAATTCCCCCATGAACTGCGTGACATAGGCATCCTCCACCCATGTAGCCCCAAGCCGCACCTCGATCTCCGAAGCGTCAAGATCTTTCGGCTGCACTTTCTTAAGGTATTCCACGTTAGGGGCATACTCCGGATGGCTTTCTGCATAATTCCCTGCCACCCGGAGCTTCTCCCTGACATTGCCGGAAAGATATTCGTCCGCAGTCTCCCACCTCTCTGTCACCGGGTTTTGGAAGACCACCCCGGCAAGCTCCTTTACCACTTCCTCTTCTGTTTTCCCACAAAGCGCCGCCATGAATGGGATATCCACCTTTGCTTTTTCACCGATAGAGACAGCAAGTGCTTCGCTGGCAGTGTCCACGCTGGTGACAGGTTCCGCCTTCCGTATGGTGCGCTTTGTGAAAATATCCGCCTTGCGCTCTAAATTTCCGTTCTCGTCAACCAGCTCCAGCGCCGCCAAAAGGCAGTAGCTGGAATCCTGTGAAAAAGCCCTGCGGTTGGCATTGCTGCTGATCAGCCCGTACTTTTTCGTAAAACTATCATACTGTTCACCTAATTTTTTCTGAAGGGCTTCCACTTCCGCATCGCTTCCATCTTCCATCTGGCAGTGGATCAGTTCCTGCGTAATGTCCCGGAGCTTCACCATGCCAAGGACGCGCTCCGTGGTCTTTGCAGGCAGTTCCACCAGGTTCATCCTTGAATTTTCCCGGTAATATACCCTCCCGCCCACATCTGCAAAGCTGAAATTCTTCACGGAAGGGTCGACGGGGATGGAAATATCCGCCCCGTCCGGCAGAAGTTCCTCCGGCTCCCTGTCCGTAATGTCTCCCTGTATCTGGCGGACCGCTTCCTTTAACTGTTCTGAAAGCGCTGCCCCGCTTATGGGCTTTACCGTAAGCGCCTGCTTCCCGAACTGTGTGCTTTCCATGGCAAAACTGCCCAGCACCATTTCCGGGTGTGCGGCAAAATAGCTGTTTACAGAATATCCCTCCGGCGTAATGCCAAGGCTTACCCATTCCGGCTGCTCCAGAGACGCCCTGTCCCTTTTCTGGAAAAACAGGATATCTGCCACCGTTTCCGTCCCTGCATTCCTTAAAAATGCATTCTCCGGAAGCCTTATGGCTCCCAGCAGGTCAGCCCGGTTTGCGATATACTGGCGCACGGAAGGATTTGCCTTGTCCATGGTGCCGCTGGATGTGACCACCGCCACCACACCGCCCGGACGCACAAGGTCAAGGGATTTTGCGAAAAAATAATCATGTATAAGGAAATTAAAACGGTCATACCGCCTGTCCGACACTTTATATGCTCCAAAAGGCACGTTCCCAACCACACAATCAAAAAAACTATCTGGATACTGCGCTGTCTCAAACCCTTGGATAGAAATACGATTTTTCTGGTAGAGCTGCCTGGCAATCCTGCCGGAAATGCTGTCAACCTCAACGCCGTACATCTTTAGTGAACCCATTCCTTCCGGCACAAGGCCCATGAAATTCCCGGTGCCGCAGGAAGGCTCCAATACATTCCCCTTTGTAAGCCCCATGTTCCCAAGGGCTTCATACATTGCCTTAATGACCACAGGCGGCGTATAAAATGCATTTAAGGTGGAAGCCCGCGCCTGCCGGTATTCCTCTTCCGTCAGAGTCTGCTTTAACTGCATATATTCTGTTGCCCATGACCCGTTCCCCTCCTCAAAGGCTGCCGGGATGCCGCCCCAGCCCACATACCGGGATAAAATCTCCTGTTCTTCCGGTGTGACTGTACGGTTTTCCCCTTCTATTTTTTTAAGGAGCAGAATTGCCTCCATGTTGGCGCGGAATTTCTGCTTCGGACCGCCTGCCCCCAGGTCATCATCGGTAATGTGGAAATTGACCGGGTTTAATATTTGCATCTGGCCAGAAGCTGTATCCTGTATGGGTATACTGCCGGTTCCCTGGACACCTGGTTTCTGTCCTGCCTCCTGTGAAAGCTCTTCTCCCATATGCTGATACAGAATCTGTCCTTCTCTGTTTTCCGCTTCCTCCCAGGTTTCCTGCATTCCTTCCTGCTGCTGGAAAGCGGCCTGCAATGCCCCCTTATCTTCCCGGCTGTCTTTTCCCGGAATTTTATCTTTTCTGCTTTCTTCCTGTTTTCCCTCTCCCGGCTGTGCTTTTACCTCCTTCTTTGGGGCTGCCTGTTTTTCTGCCGGGGCTGTGCCCATATCCATGAAATCAAATAAGGACAGCTGTACGCTGTCCCCGATCTGTATCTCCTTTTTCCTTTCCGGAAAAATTGTATAAGTGCCTTCCACATACCCCTGCAAATCCGCCAGTATCTGCACTCTTTTATCATAACCTTCAAAATCTGCCGGGAGCGCTGCCAGCGCCTGTCCAATGGATTTAAGGAGCAGTTCCTGTCCCTCCGGGCTCCCCAACAGGCTGATAACATCCTCTTTGTGTTCATAAGTATAGGGGCTTCCCTCCCATGGGCGCATGACAGCTTCCGGGATACGGTGGTAGAAATCAAGGACACGCCCCGCCATCTGCTCTTTTTCATACTCCGGCATATGGGAAAGGTCAGCCGTGCTTAAATATCTTTCATTCTCAATCAGGTACTTTACCCGCTTTGCCACAGTCGGCCATTTCAGCAGGATTTCCGTTTTCTCGCTGCCATATTTCCCCCTTGCCAGAGACAGCCCTTTCCCGCTGTACCACACATCGGAATCGTCCGCACCGGCATAAATGCTCCCGCCGCCCCCGATCCCATACTTTTTCCGGAGAAAATCTGTTTTTTCTTTATCCGTCTTGTCTGATATAAAACAGGAATAGACAGAAAGCCGCCAGTCCGAATAGCCATCGCCCCTTGTAAGGCAGGCGTCAATCTCGTCCTGGGTGATAAATGCCGGGTGTTCCTCCCATGCAAACCCTTCCTTTGCCTGATAGGGGACAGCTTCCTGTGCGAACTTCTGAAACTGTGCCGCTGCCTGTTCAGGAAGATACCGGTGGTATCTCATCAGCCCTTTATTTTCCTTACAGTCACTGGCAAACTTTGCAAGGCGCATATTTAACTCTGCGAGGTATCCCGGCTGTGCCAGCAATGGCGCAAGCATTTCTGCCAGGTCTGAAGAGCTCTCTTTAAAAGGCTCCATATCCTTAAAAACAGTTTCAGAAACGCCCTCCGCCATACCCCTTTCCAAGTCTTCCAGCACCTTGGCATGTTCCTTAAGGGCATTGGGGCGGGCGCTGTCCAGTACCTCCTGCGGGGCATATTCCCCCTGCTTAAGGAGCTGGTGGATGCGCCCGCTCACCTCTTCCCATGACAGGAACGCCTTATTTAAAACCTGCCCTGCCACCGTATCGCCAGCTGCGATCTGCATGCCAAGTTCATCATTCCAGACGGAATATTTTATATCCCCGATGGTCATTCCCCTGCCGCCGGTCCCATACTCCTGACGGATAAATTCCGTATATTCCTCCTCTGTCTGGGTAAGCATAAAGTTATAAATGATACGCTGCATGCTCCCCTTCTGGTTGCCGCCTGCACGGAGTACTTCGTCCACCACACTGGCAGGGACTGTGATCTCCCCGGCATACAGCGCCTGCACACGCTCCTCGATCTCACGGATCTGCTGCTCCACAGTAGGAAATCTGTCCTTATGCAACAAACGCTGCCACGCTTCGCGAGCCAGCTTATTGTAAGAAAAAGCAGGGGATTTCATTTCCCCTGCCCTGTCTGTTCCCTGTTCTGTTCCCCCTCCGCTTAACTGTAGACCAGTTCCTGTAAGACGCTCTCCTCCGCCATGGCTGTCAGGCTGTTCATATGGGCTGCCCACGCCAGCTGGTCCTTCCCCTTGTCCGGCGCCGGATATTTCTCCAAAAGCCTCTCTACCAGAATTTCCATCCTCTCCGTGGCCGCTCTCTCTGTCTCCGCCAGGTGCCCGTTCAGTTTCCCCGACAGCATCATTCCCTGATACAGGCCCGCCCGGTTCTCCTTTAAGAACGTCTTCCGCAGCATCCCGTATTTCCCGATGGGTTCCTGCTTCTCCCCTATGGTCAGGTCCGGGATCAGGTAATCCCCCTCCCAGTGGTATGTCAGTTCCATCTCCGGTTCCTCCCTTCCTGCTTTCATTTTCGCGCTTTAAAGTGTTAAATTTATTATAACCTGTATTTATACGGTTTTCAAGAGCTTTCTGTTCTTCTTTCAGACAAATCTTTTTCACCGTCCGCCCGATCTCCCTAAGGACAGGTTCCGTAAGGCTGCTTGCCGCATTCCCTAAAACAGAGAGAACCGCAAGAGAATTAAAATCCGTAATGCCCGCGAAATCCTCTTCCTCAAGGTATTCCATAGGGTCTAAGCCGCACCGGACAGATACAGCATAAAAGATGCTGTTTGTTAAAAGTTCCCTGAAACTTACCCTGACAGTATCCTCCCCAAGCCCTTCCAGGTAAGTCCCCTCTGCCGCATACTTAAGACCCTGCATGGCATCCTCCAGGTTCTCCTGTGCTATGCGGGAAGCAATCTCCATAAGCGCCAGGTTTAAGTTCCCTGCCGCTTCTCCTGTGATCTCATAGGTATCTGACAGGTATGGGAGTACTTCCGTCTCATACCGCTCCTCCATCTTCCACAGGACGGGTGTCCAGCCGCCCTCCACCAAATGGGTGTCGGAAACGTCAAACACATATTTCAGCTTCATCTTTGTCCCGCTGTCATCAAGCAGTGCAATCCCCCTTGCTCCCCGTTTTACCCACCGCCCTACTTTTTTGTTCCAGTCTTCCAAAGAGACGCAGGCGGCCGCGTCCCTGCGCTGGGCGTGGATCAGCATCGTATCCGAAAACGGGTAGCGGTACAGCCTTGCCGCCGTATCAAGATAGTCCATCCAGTCCCTTGGGGAGCTGCTGATCTTTTTTGCCTCCTCCCCGGCAAGCTGCCGGATCTCCTGTAGTCTGCCCATGGTAAAATCCCCCTCTCTGAAATGCGAAATATTCATTTTTATACCGGCAGGGCCATTCCCTGGCGGTATGGTTAAATTTTACTGATTCCTGTTTTTCTTACCCTTCTGTTTCCCTTCTTCCTGCTTTGGAAATGCAAGGCTGAAATTTACCCGCCCGTCCTCTACCTTCATCACGATATCCGCCTCAAAAGTCCGATCCTTTTTCGCTGAATACAGGTCTTTTGCATGGCTCCGTCCGGCTTTTAAAAGCTCCTTCGCCATTTTTTTATCCACCTTCTTTTTCATGCCGGCAAGGTAGCGGTTTTCCTTCCAGAGGGAAAAACTGCACCCACGGTTATCACAGTAAAAGTTCCTCTTCCCCTCGTAGACTTCTGCCCCGCATAACGGGCAGCTCCCCACGCTCTCTTTCTGGTGGAAGCGGTAAAGCTCACTTTCAGGGATAGCCCTGCACCCTTCCAGTATCTTTTCTACCAGTTCTGTAATTCCCTGCATGAAATCTTCGCTGTCCAGTTCCCCTTTTTCCATGCGGAGCAGGTCATTTTCCCATTCCGCAGTCATGAGCGCCGACCTTAAATATTCCGGCATCACAGTAATCAGGTCCATTCCCTCCGGTGTTGGGAGCAACTGCCTTCCTTTCCTTGCCACGTAGCCGGAAGATACCAGCTTTTCAATGATCCCCGCCCTTGTAGCAGGTGTTCCAAGCCCCTTTTTCTCCGTCCCGTTTTCAAACTCCCCCTTCCCGGCAGTCTCCATGGAAAGCAGGAGCTGGTCTTCCGTAAAGTGCTTCGGGGCGGAGGTAAAATGTTCGCTGATCTCTGCTTTTATCCCTTCAAATATCTGCCCTTCGGACAGTTCCGGCAGCTTATTATCTTTCCAGTTTTCAGAAGTTCCCGGTACTTTCCCATCTTCTGCAGTTTCCTTATCCGTCATATCTTCCACAGCCCTGAAAGAGCGTTTCAGCATATCTTCAAAATCCCTCCAGCCATTGTGCGTGACAGTTTTTCCGGAAGCAGAAAAGGTATGCCCGCCACAGGAGATTTCCGCCTTTACCGTCTCATACATATGCTTTTCCCCTGTTGCACACAAAAGGCGGCTGGCAGTCAGGCATAATATTTTCCGCTCCCCTTCCGGAAGTTCCGAAAGGCCAACTTCCCTGATCCCTGCCGTGGGGATGACTGCATGGTGGTCAGTGACTTTCCTGCTGTCCAATACCCTGCCGGTATCCGGGCTGGGTATCTCCATGCCGGAGAAAGCATTTTCCCCAAATAAACCGGAGTGTAGGACTGCTTCTATCACCTTCCCGGCCGTCTTCCCCATATCGTCTGATAAAAACTGGCTGTCCGTCCGCGGGTAGGTTGCCAGCCTTTTTTCATAAAGGCTCTGCAGGTATTCCAGCGTTTCCTTTGCAGTGAAGCCAAAAATACGGTTGGCATCCCTCTGCAGGGTGGTAAGGTCATAGAGCCTTGGCGGAAAAATTGTCTTTTCCTCTTTTACTACAGATTCCACCTGCGCCTGACCGCAGCTGCAGTCTTCCATGATCTTCTCCGCATCTTTCCTGTTATCCACACGCCCTGTCACCGCTTCCATTCCGTCACAGGAAATATGTACCGCAAAATATTTTTCCTTCTTAAAATCCCTGATCTGCCCCTCGCGTTCTGCAAGCATGGCAAGAGTTGGCGTCTGTACCCTGCCCACCGCCAGCTTCTTAAAATATTTCGTGGTATAGGCACGTGTGGCGTTCATTCCCACCAGCCAGTCTGCTTTCGCCCGGCAGACGGAAGCCTCACAAATATTCTGGTACTCTTTTCCGTCATGCAGATTTGCAAAACCTTCCCTGACCGCAGAATCCTCCATGGAGCTTATCCACAGGCGCTTCACTGGAAGGGTGCTGCCGGAAAGGTCATAGACATGCTTAAAGATCAGTTCCCCTTCCCGGCCTGCGTCACAGGCATTGACCACATACTCCAGGTCCTTCCTGCAGAGCAGCTTTTTCAGGACTGCAAGCTGCCCTTTTTTATCCTTTGCTACGGTAAGCTTCCACTTCTCCGGGATGATCGGGAGATCATTAAAATCCCACTTCTCGTAACGCTCATCATAAGTTTCCGGGGACGCATACTCTGCCAGGTGCCCGAAGCACCAGCTCACAAGGCAGCCTTCCCCAACAAGGTATCCGTCTTCTTTCTTTTCCGCCTTCAATACCTTTGCCAGCGCCTGCGAGACGCTGGGCTTTTCACCGATGACTAAAAACATTTTGTTCTCCCTCCTTTCAGCGCTTATGCGCGCAAAAAAAGAGCAACCGTTTATGATTGCCCTGATCAATAAAATATTTTACTGTTTTTAATTCCACCGATATACGTATCATTCTTTACAGATAACTTAAGCAATTACTCCTTTATAAACGCTTTATCCGCCGCCGGGACTCCATTTTCATCAGACACATACCTCTCTACTTTCATATGCAGGTCATATTTTTCCCTAAGTTCAATAATCTTTGCCATCATTGGGGAAACATGGTGGATGTCTATGGAATGCTGGTCTTCCCAGCTGTCAATCAAAAGCACGGTTTCCGTATCCTCCATTGGGAAAAAATATTCATACCTGATGTTTCCAGCCTCCGCACGGATATCATCAACCACGCCGCTTGAAACCATTTCCTCTGCAAATTTTCTTGCATTTCCATTCACGCCGCTATAATAAATGTTCACTGTAACCGCCATTCTGTATTCCTCCATAAATCCATTGCTCATTCATAATAACACATTGCTTTTTCATATAACTTCCTGCACTGTTCCTCATCATGATAGGAAAGACAGTCATCTGCATAACATAATGTTAAAAACGGTTCCCTCCGTCCTATATCCCTTGGCAGCTTATTCCACAGGGAATACATTTTACCTGCAAAAAGTGCAAGATCAGTACTTTCATATATCTGCAAAAGTGACCGCATCAGTATCTTCCCAAAATATTCCGTATCAAACTCACTTCTGTCCATAATAGACAGCGTATGTAAAACAGCTCCCTTGGGCGTCATTCCTTCCAGGGAAAGATAAGTCTCATTTTCCATATCTTCTATAAAGAGCTTATCTAGCTTATCCGCATACGAAAGCCATGCATCGAAACCTTCACTATACAATAATGCATATACAAACAGTTCCTCCATTGATTACCCCCATGCAGTATTAAACCGATTCCTGCAAGCTGAAATTTAATGAATACTCTTTTTATGCCTGTTTTTCTTTTCTACACTTTTGCGAAGCTTTTCTACCTTCTGCTGCAAATCATAAACGCACAGTTCGTCTTCATGCAGCCTGGCAGCCACCTCCTGAAAAGCCTTTTCATGCGCCTGGGGCTCTTCAATATAGTGAAAATCAATATAGCACTGATGGCACCAGTAATTGCGTATTTCCCGAATCCTGTCCAATAGCTCATAGTCTTTCTCTTTGATTTTTGAATAACCCAATTCCTGATCCACTTCATGAAGACTTTTGAGCAGTCTTCCTAAAGGAGCATTTTCAACATTGGAATAATTATCATCAAACTTTCCACTTTTGAGAATAGAATATACCAGTTTCAAGTCCTGCTCTATATATTGAACAGACATAATCAATTCACTATGTATCAGTTTAAATGTATCATAGTCCATTTCTCATTTACCCCCAAAAGCCAGAAGTCATCTTCGCATATAGATTAAATCCGTCATGCCATTATATGACTGTGTAGCAACCAATCTTAACTTAATCTCATGTTTTGTATTTTCAAAAAGCCGGATACCTGAGCCTAAAAGTGTTGGAATTACAGTAATGTAATAGCAGTCAATTAAATCTTCGTTTACTAACTGCTGAACGATATTAGCACCACCACATATCCAGATATTTTTTCCATCCTCTTTTTTCAGCTCTTTTACCAGGTCAGCAGGATTCCTGTTTACAAACCGGATTTTTTCAGAGGAATCATGGTCATTATGCGTAATAACATAAGTTGTGAAATCTTTATATATCCACTCCTCAGGGGACAGTTCAGTAATGACTTGATAGTAAGTATTCCACCCCATTAAAACCGTATCAATATCCTTTACAAACTCTGCATAAGTATCAATATTCTCATTATCACTGCCCTGCCCCTCCAGCCAATCGACACCGCCCTTACTATCAGCTATATATCCGTCAAGGCTCATCGCAATAAATAAGCTTATTTTTCTCATGTTTCTTTGCCTCCTCAACTTACGATTTTTATCCTTGTTCCATTCCCCCGCAAGCATTCATTTCAAGCTTCCTATTTATCAGCAGGATATCTATTTCTGGAAATACAGGGTTCCTTCCACTCCACCGGCTTTCCCAAATTTTCCATCTGCTGCAAAAACATTGATCCTCTCCATATCGCTGCTCCTGTCCTTAAATGCCGGGAACAGGAAACCGCACTCCGGCTCCCCTGGTTCATAATCACCATTTACCGGACAGACCGCACAGATCAGGAACTGATAAACCTCTTCCGATTCCCAAAGGCTTTCCTTATCGCTGGCTTTCAGCGGTACGTCATAACTGCCATGGAAAAAATAAATGGCATAACTGCCATCCGTCCGGTATCTCTGCCCAAACTCCTCATAGAATACATCCAGCATCGCGTCATTTTTCAACCCGCACTCTTTCAGCGCCATAAGCAGCTGCCATATGCTCCCCGGCTTCCTGTCCGCTTCCCCGAAACATGCTCCCTAAGCTGTACATTCGTATCGGAAAAAGGAACTGCCTTTGCTATATCAAGGTTTGCCTGCTGGTCTTTTTGCGACAGCTTCTGGAAATGCTTGTTAAAGGTTCCGTCCACAAACCCCTCTTCGTCCAGATATGCCCCGGCAATCCTGTCAAAGCAGTTCCTCTTCAAAGTCATGCGTCTTGTCAGTTCCAGCATATCCTCACGGTTGATCTCTCCCATATATGTTCATGCTCTCTGTAAAGTACTGCCGCATATCCGGCGGATATGCAGCAGGCATCTTTATTCCATTTCTTACTATGGAAAAATTATACCGTAATTCCTCTGAAAGGACAATGCCCCGCCAGAGGCCAGTATCAGGATATGTATCTTTTTCCGGCAGACTTATTCTCCGCTTTCTTCCTCCCCCTGTCCGTTTTCCTGGTTCTCATTGACGTAAGCGCCCTCGTCATAAAATTCAAGGTCTTCACTCTCCGCTTCTTCTTCCTCACGCTTCGGCTTCCATATCCTGAAATAGTAATATCCGCCCACACAGCCTGCGCCTAAAAGGATAATAGTAAACACCGCTCCCATGCCCATTCCGCCTTTTTCCGGCTCCGGCTGGATTTCTTCCTGTACAGGCTCCGGTTTCGGCTCTTCCACGATCACCGCAGGCTTTTCCTCTGCCGGTTCCGGCTCCTCTTCCTCCAGAAACTCCGCCAGGTCGCGTTCATCGACCAGTGAGAGCATATACACATTCTCCGAATTTCTGGAACGGTCAATGACCATGAAAAAGGTATTTCCGTTCTTTGTCTGGACGGTAAGGAACTGCTTCGTATCATCATCAGTGATGTCGTCTAAAAGCTGCCCGTTCCCTGCCACCGAAAAGGGCGTGGCTTCCGTCTCTTCCGGTGTTTCCTCCGTGATGACAGGCTCCGGCGCTGTCTGTTCTGTTTCGTCCACATAGGCGTATGCCGTCATCGTGCCTGACGAAAGGATTGCCGCCACCATTGCAAGCATTGCTGCCAGATTCCTAATCTTTTTCTTCATATTCCCTGTCCTCTCTTTCTGCCGGTGCTTTTTCCGGCTCCCCAATCTTTTCTGCTTCATTTCGCATATTTTCCTTCTGCTGCATGGCCTCGGGCTCTCCCTGACGGACAGGGACAGCCACCGTCCCGTTCTGGATATTTTCCAGAAAAAGGAGCATCTCCCGGCTTTCCAGCTTCATGGAGCGGATGCTCTTTATGATCTCCGCATCTTCCAGCTGTTTTTTCCTGATATTCAGTTCTTCCAGATGCGCTTTCCATGCAGCAATCTTTTCCTCCGTCCTTTTGATCTCGTCTAAAATCCTGCTTAATTTTGTGTTCATCTCCTGCCTCATTTCTTAAAAAATTATTGCCTGATATTTTCCCTGCCGCCCTCCTGGCAGGCACAATCTAACCGGAAACAATCTGGATTCAGCCGCCCTGCTGATAGTCAACATCAATGTATGCAAACTCAAGCTGGTGCTCACATATCCCGCTGCACAGATAGCCGCTCTGGAAGGGTGCCCTTGCAGGCAGTCTTCCGTCCTCTGTCAGGTAGTAGACCCTTGGGCTTAACCAGAGCATTTCCACCCTGTTTTCCTTAAACATACGGAAGCGCTCTTTGCTGTCAAAGATTCCCTGAAAATTAACCAGCATTGCAAATGGCCTCCCGATCTCATACAGCCGTTTCAAGACTTCGCTTTTCAGACTATAGGGCGGGTTGCTGACAATATAGTCGCAGTCCGGCACTTCCGTGTTAAAAAAATCCTGCCCGGTCTGGATATGCCCATAGGTCACATGGAACCCATTACCGGAAAGTATCCTGACAAACGCACTCTCCTCTTTATCAAAGGGACACCATACCTTTGCCCCTGTCCTTAAGCGCTCCATAACCGGATAGACCGCATAAGGCGGCGTAAAATATTCATCATTTTTCTTAAATTGATACTGCAGCTGCGCCATACGCTCCTCCTTCCCTGAAATAATAAAAGCCGCATGGATATTCCTTTTTCCTGAAACTCCTGCGGCTTTTATAAAACATAATTGTAACTTATCACCCTATTTTATAACTTTATCAGTTATATTTGTCACCCGGACAGCCTGTCCTTTCATAATAAAGTTTGACATTTTCTTCATTATTTCTATAAAAAAGTTTGACAATGATCTCAATACACTACAATCAATGGCCTCACCTCCCCTCCTTTTTGAACACAAAAAAAGATGCATCTGCTTATCGCGGCTTTTGCATCCTTTAATTTCTTGCCTATGTACAAGATATTATTAAATTTTTTTCTCTAGACTTTCACTTCCATCTTACCTACAAAAACTTAAAAATATTTGTAAAAATCCAGTTCTGCAATACCTTCACAACTTTACTTCATAAGTTCATCCTCTTGAATTCATTTACATATACTTCCTTTTATTTTCTCTAAATACGGCCTTAAGTATTGCTTCATTTTCACTTTCTGCCCAACCATATCCCCGTATGTACTCTTCATAATTTTCCAATGTAATTGATGCTGCATTTATTATCATCGCAAAAGTTTCTGGATAAATATCCGTCTCAATCTTGTCTTCAAAAGATTTATCAACTTCCTTGGGATAATTTTTGAAACACAAAATAGCAACTCGACGAACCCATGGATGCTCATCCTGCAATCCCCATTTAATGTGCTCTTTATATTTTTCAAAATGCTTCGGCTCATTTTCAAAGTATTCAAAAAGACTTACTCTTCTTTCTACACTGGGAATATTTTTAGCATCTTCTAATTCATCGATGATTTTGCTATCGTTGTTATTAGAAAAGTATCCTTTTAAATTACATTCAATTCTTCCCCTCCAATTCCCATACAAAAGTGACAATAACCATTTCTTTTTCAGTTCAATAGTTCTTCCACGTTTTTCACCTTTATATAAAAAACTAGCCAAGGAACCTCTTCTTGTTTTTTCTCTTAACTGAATTTCCCTAGACAGCCCATCTATCAGTTCTTTATCTTCTATGTGTTTACTAATAATATCAAACAAATTTTCGTATTTCCCCGAATATCTATCCCAAATTTCTATTAGCCCCCAAACTGATTTTGACAATTTCGTATTTAGTGTCACTTGTATGTCATGATAATCGCTATCTGACAAATATAAGTCAGACAACCAAATCAAATCTATATTCGAATTATCATCACACAATATATTCTTTAAATATTGTGCTCTTTTTTCAGAAATAGATTTTGAAATGGCAACTATCCCTACACATTTCTCCATCCAATTAAAAGAATCTAAAAATTTATGAACAATACCTTCAGATTTACTACCATTATCTAAGCTAGACAATGTATTTCCCATAGCCCTGCGAACCAGCCAGCTTGCCTCCGAGCAACCTTTCTCAAAATATTTTTCAAATATTTTCACTTTCACTTTATTTGGAAGATCATTTATCGAATACCACATCATTTCTCTCACTGCAACACAGTTATCAAGTCGTTCAATAAATGTTTTAACAAATTTATCATCATATATCGTAATTTGTTCTCCCGCAGGCAATATCACGAAGTCTTCCTTGCCTTCAGAAATATTGACAAAACAGTTTACCTCCTTTTGATCTATCTGTTTTATTTGTTTTACAACATTGGATACCGTTATTTCTCCTCCCAATCTATCCAGTCTTCTCAACGCCTCACAAAAATTAATAGAAAATTTGCTTCCTTTTTCATCATATTTGGCTCTTGCCCAATGGCTTGAAGAAGAAATAACAGTAATATTTGACTCTATATCTATATCCTTCTTATTTGCTAAAGAGAGTGCACCACCTGAATAACAACAATCAAATATAAGCAAAAATTTATTTTCAAATTTTTGACACAATCGTTGCAAATCTGACACAGCAAAATATCCTTCTTTCTCCTCTTTACCAGCATCAGACATCAACAAACATAGTTCACTACCATCCATTTTACCATGACAGCTAAAATAGACTATCACCGTATTCCCCTTTCGTTGCGATTGAAAAAGCACCTCTAATATATCTTTCAATTGGCGAGATTTAATATTTTCAAAACATCCACTGGTGCATAAATCATATTCATTTTTTAGCAAATGCTTAAATGTTTCCAACACCATTTCGCCATCTTGTCTAGCGCATTTAATATTAAGTTCTGGGTCAGAATATTTGCTATTAACAATGCTTATTACAGAAACCATTTTTATCCCTGCTTATATTAACTTATTATTGTTCCTCATAGCTTTCAATTTCACGTAATGTATATACTTTATCTCCAATTTTTATCTTACAATTTTCATTATAGTTTTGTCTGGTTTTAATACGATTTATGACGTACTTCGCAGCTTCAATAAATACCCCCGCAGCTACTGAGACCAAAAAGGATGCTATTATTCCCATATCTTTAGTATTTTCTAGCTGTACTGTTTCCAATTCAGTTATATTGCCTTCCTCACTCACGCATCTTGCTGCTTGTTCCATAATATCAGAAACCAATTCATCCTGTTCTATATTTTCAACTTTAATCTTTTGCATAAAAACCTCCTACTCTTACATCATAGCATCAATTATTTCTTTTATTTCTTTATCTGGATGTTGCCACCCACAAGGCTTCATGATTTTACCATCAGCATCGCACCGCTTACCATTTATTTTTTTTACATTATACTCATGTACAAGCATAAACAATTCATCCGGCTTTACCCCCATCTCAACCAATGCACCTAATGCATAATATAACAAATCCATGATTGCGTCTGCCTGCTCATAAACTGTATTACTATTCTCAAATTCTTCAATCTCTTCTCTCATCCATTTGCATCTTATATTACATCTTTGCCTATTTAAAAATTGCGGAAATTCTCCAATCGGCTGTTCAGCCATTTCCTGAAAGATTTTAACAAGCTCATATGCCTCATTAATCATTTTAAATCTCCTTAAATAATGGGTCTTTATTTGAAAACATGTCATGAGAATCTGAACACAAATAAGAAAAAATACAACAACCTTTATGAATCTTATTTAGATTACTTTGCATTTTAGTTACTTTTTCGTTTTTTAGCAGACTCTCAAAATCTTGCTCAAATATGTTGCCTAGATAAAATGGATTTCTTTCTCTATCCACCTGTAAATAACCAGCCCACGCACACATAAAAATATTCCCTTCACAGTCTATTCCTATTTTCCTCAAAAGCATGCCACAATTATCATTTACACCTCTAATTCCCCTCATTGCACAGTGAACATTCAAATGAATATCCCTTCTCAGATTTTTTTCGATATAATCTATATATCTTTCTGGAGAATATAATTTAGGATAGTCACATAATTTTGCTTTTCCTACTGGCATATACCTTAAAATATTAACGCTTAAATTTTGCACCTCTATTTCATTTATTATACATATTAAATTTTTCAGACTATCAATCCGTCTTTCTGTCTCAAATATAGGTATGTTGATTGTCAAATTTTGTATGTACTTTTTACTTTCATTTATCGCTTCCAGATTTTTTTTACTATACAAATTTTCCTTTCTTATTTGGAAATCACAATTTTCGATGTTATCCAACGATAACTCACACTTATATAAATAGTGCTTTTTTTCTTCTGCGCTTAATTGAGCAATACCAATCCCTGTTGTCGTAATGGAAATCTTTTCCCTCCCCAATTCATTAATTGCTTCTCCAATTATTTTTCTACTATCTTTATCAAATAGAGGATCTCCACCTGCAAAATCAAGTTCTCTTAATTCCGCTTTCAAAGAACATATTTTCGAAAGAACTTTTCTCTTTTCTTCATAGGAAAGTTCTCTTTTTCCATCAGATTGTGTTGCACAAATGCTACAATGAAACCCACATTTTTTTGTTATATTCCAGATGATTTTTTGCATTTTTATTCCTCAATATCTTGAAAAAATACAGGCAATTTTTGTTTGAATACTTCCAATATCAATTTTGAAATCTCTTTCATCTGCGGATGTGCCCCATTGGCAAGCCTTAACTTAAAGAAATGTCTCCATTCTCTTAAGTTCATTGTCATGACTAATTCTGTCTTCAATGAATTAGGTAAAACTGATCTTGCCTCTTGAGGGGATGCACCTGCATCCAACATCCGAAAATAAGATTTCTCTGCATTTTCCATAGCTTCATGCCATATTTCATATTTTTGGCTATCTGCTGGATTTTCCATGTCATATGAAAATCCTGTTGAAATATCAATTACTGATATTTGGCTTTGAAATTTATCTTTAGAATAATTGCAATACCGTGTGCTCTCCTGACTATAGCTGGCAACTCTATGCCTTACAATCTCATGAGTCACTCCACGATCACAAATAACTTTTACGCTCACACTTTCATGTTCAATTACTGATTCATGACCTCTTTTTATAAGCCCAACAATAAATTTTTCTGCCGAATCATTTTGTATCCTATCCTCACTTTTATAACAGACCCTTCCTATTTTTTCAATTTTTCTTAAAATGTCTGAGTAATCAGCCATATCAATAATTTCTACCTCTGGATTCACTAGTATCATGTTCTTTCTCCTTTTATTCCTTGTATTTTTTCCAGATATTCTATCGCATATATTCCTCTGCTATCCTCTTCTTTAGTCTCTCCTAAAGAGTTCAATAACTCTATAAAAATATGCTCTGCCGTATTGTAATCTTTGTTATTATAATACGAAGTACCTAAATTTAACAATGCATTAATTAATAAATTTACCTTTGCATCATTGTGTGCTACTAATTCCCTAAAAATAGTCACACCCATATTATAGTTTTCTATCGCCTCATCATAAGTACCCCCTTCGTCAAAAATAACCCCCTTATTCATATAACATATCGCCAAATTTTCTCTGGCCGTGTCATTACTTCCATATCGCAAACTATTTTTATTAGCTAACTTAATTGCTTCATTTATGGACTCTATTGCTGCGCCAATGTTTCCCTTTTTCCTATAGCAAAAACATAGTTGTTTTAGTATATCACAGCCATATTGACTATAATACTGCTTATTTCTTTTTATCGTCTGATATAACTCCATGTATTTTTCCATAGCTACATCATACTCTTGCTCTTTTCGATATACATTTGCCTCGTACATTTTATCCATAATTTCAATATTATTGTCCATAAAGCCTCTCCATTTTATATCTATTTTAAATACACATCACCCGACAAAAACCGCTAATCAAGCCCCAGACAAAAGCATTAGCCAATATTTGTAGTGAGCATCATATTTTTCTGTGCTGAGATATCCTCTTTACATTATAACAGATTACACCAACACATACAATTTACTAAAGCCAAACAGAAAAATATCACCAAAAGAACTACCCTATGCGTAAAATAATATAGTAATATACTAATAAAATCAAGGTTATTCTTCCTTCTAGCAAACTTTCAATTATCATTTGTAAATATTGTACTATTAATTTCTATAATTAATGCTCTTATCAGTTCCTGATTCCTTTCATAAGAACCTCTCCTGATCTGGACTTTCCGCTTTACGTCATCATATGTAAACTCCCTTCCTCCGGCTTTTTTCTTTTCGTATGCGATTTCTGTGTATCTCCGCCGGATCCATTCTTCCTGCGTTTCGCAGACTTCATCAAAAAACTTCTGCATTTCCGGCAGATACCTCAGCCTGCCATATATATCGTCCCTGTTTATCCCGGCTACCCTTGCCAGCCAGCTGATATTCATGCGTTTCCGCTTATCCCCGGATGACTGGATTTCCGCATATGCAGCCTTTAGTTCTACAAGAGCAGCTTCTCCCCATTCATTCCACTTGGGCTTATCAAACTCGTGAATCAGTCTGGCATGAAGCCATTCTGGCTCTTTGCGGATTAGCCATTCATAAGCCCCTGGGATACGCTCTTTGATATCCTTGCAGGACATTACGGGTGTTTTTTGTAGTTCCTCCTGAACACGCCGACGATAGTAAGCAGTTTTATCCTCATCGTTATCAACATCACGGGAATAATAGCTCGCTTTACGCCTTTTCTTTACATCAATCCCGCTCCTTTTTGCATATTGACCAACCGTGCTGACACCAACACCCAACAAGTCAGCAACTGTGTTCAGTGACAGTTCAGGATTGGAAAGATATTCTTTCAGACGCTGCTCAAATAAAAAACCTCTGTCTGAAATACATGGCTTTTTAAGATATTCTTCAAAACTCTGTTCTGGGTCTGACCGGCGATAGCGCATTCCGCAGTGCGGACATTCAAACCATGCCCACACCTCATCCCATTTCTTGCAGATTTCCACTTTCCTCACTCCGTCCTTCCGGTAATGGCTGCACAGCTTATTTGCACAGGGCCAAGGCCCATTCCCATAGGGCAGTTCCGTCTTTATTTCTATATTAAGGAAATTTTCTACTGAACCGGCGAAAAAACCCATCAGTAGGATGTGATGGATTGGGCGGAGGTTGACCCCAATACTTTCCTGCAAATATCTCAGCCAGTATAGGGGATCTCCATCATATGGGAGCAGTTCCGCAATAAATGCCTCGCCATATCTTTTTATAAAGTCATTCCGTAGGGCTTCCCTGTTGATGGCTGTTCCATGAAAGTCTGTATAATTCTGTTCCCTCATGAATTCCCTGTATTTACCGCTGATTGGCTGATGCCCGCCAAACTGCCTCCCGTTCTCCAACAACCACTCCGTTTCCTTCGCAATAGAAAGGTATTCTTCCTTATATAACAGGCTCTGGCCTTCTGTATCGCCATCCATATTACGGAGGACATAAGATGCGGGATATATCCGCACCCGCATTCCTTCAAAAGAGGCGCTGCTGTTTTCAATGCCACAGCCATGTTTCGGGCAGAACCTCACACCTGGGAGCTGTGGCAGCCTGTGCCAGTAAGCCTCCCCATATTTCTTTATGTCCTCCCTGACACATTTGGGGCAGTAGCGGAGATACTGCCCCGCAGAAACATATTTGCTTTTGCTTATCATCCTGCGTACCAGGCTGGCTATGCCTCCTTCCGGGATGCCGTCCCGGATCACGTCCTCCATCCGTTGGTACACATCTTTGGTATGTGAGATGGAGTGGTAAGGGTAGGCTGTATGTTCGCAGATCAGTTTTTTTCCAGTAATGCCGCTATCCGGGCCGACCCAGTAGCCCAGCCGTTCCAGCTTTCTTGGGAAATAAACGGTAGATGCAAGCAGTGACCTGTCACATCCGAAAAATATCTCTGTCGCCGCCTTCGGGGAGGTTATCCCGCTCCGGACATAGTAGCGGCAGAAAATACTGTAAAAACATTCGTCCGGATATGGCGTTGGAAAAAAACTCAGCCTGTGCATCCTTACCACTCCATTTCATCTACAAGCCCTTTCTTTTTCATGTCTTCATAGCTGTCACTTTTCCGCAGGTCATCCTCTGATGCCTCTGTTTCCGGTTTATCTGGCGCTTCTGAAATATACAGGCGGTATGCTTCCTTAAAAGCCTCGCCGACACTAACCGGATTTTTATGGGATGCGATCACTTTCCCGGCAAGGCGCTTAGCCATGGGTGGCTCCACATCCACCTCCAACAGTTTTACTACCGTCTGCTCAAGCACGGTAAGTTTCTTTTCTGTTGATTTTTCACTGATTTCCGGCTTTACAGCCTGGTATGCGGACAGGTAATCCTCAATGCTCACCGGCGTGATATCCTCATAACGCAGTATCTTTTTCCTGTCCCCGCTGCGCAAGGCATCCAGCATCGGCTTTACGAGACTGAGCTTTTTCTCTGCCACCTTATGTATGTCTACGGTGCTGAAACTTTCCTTCCCGCCTGTGATTGCTTCAATCTGCACGATAGCGTAGAGCTTCACGGCGATATCAATGATCCCCTGGCTTTCATCATAAAGCGTATTGACCATCTCATCCGTATAAGGGACGCTGTTCCCTGTCCACTGGTAGCGCCACATGGATTTTACAAACACCTGCCATGCCGCGTCATTTTTCATCCTGTCCCAGATCAGGTCTCCCTGGCCACTTCCCCTCCTTGCCTGCCGGAACTCCCCCTGGAGGATCGACATTGCTTTTGTTGTCCCTATCATGACAACTGGCAATCCTATGGTATTCACCAGCGTGACAAAGAAGTTCAGCATCTTATCAGAACCGCCGCCTTTTGCTTCACTTAAATGCTGTATCTCGTCAATCACAAGGACGCCTATCTGGAACTGCCTTACAAGCTGTGTCATAATGATCAGCAGCATATCCAGGGAATGCCTGCCTTTTGCATATTGTTGGAAATAATCCGTCCCGGCAGCCATATCCAATGCATAGAAAAACTGGTAGCACAGCTGTTTTAGCGACCCGTCATGCGGGCAGTCCAGCTTCAGCCATACCAGCTGTGTAGATGCAAATGGCACTTCCCGGTATCTTGTATGGATAATCTGTTGCGGATATAGGGAAAGTATTTTTTCTACTGCCGTGCTTTTTCCGACCCCGGACACGCCAATGATTGTGAAGCCGGATGCTGCTGACTTCGTGCCACGCAGCATATGGTAGCTAGACTTATCCTTAATGGCGGCGAACCCATCGGCAAGCCCTGACGCATATTCTGGCGTTAATGGGTTCCTGTACAGGTAGCCCTGGCGAATGCTCCGGGATATGCGCTGTTCAATATCAATGTGCTGCTCCAAAGGCTGGAAATACCGGAACAGTCTGTAGATGCAATGCATCCGGTACTGTATGTCCAGCTTCCGTTCCCCATTATTATAAGCTGCTTTTTCCGACAACATCTGGACTACCTGATCACTGGGCCATATATCCGGGAGTGCTTCAATCAGGGGATTCCCCTGATACTCCGGGATCACCTGTTCCCGGTATTCTGCTTTGGTTGTATAAGGCATCATCTTTGATTTCTTCCTCCACATGTTGCTGTATCAGCCGCATGATGGGCGATATTTCCGGTTCTTTGGCTGGCTGTACCGCTTTTTCATCTTGTCCGGCTTTCCGCCCTGTAAATGCTTCTTTCTTACGGATTTCTTCCTTCTCGTTTTTCCGGTTGGCACGGATATTCCTAATCCGCTCCGCTTTTGATGTGACATTGTCAGCGCCGGATTTTTGCCCTACCGAATCTACAATAGATTCAATCTGTTTTCCAAGGTTGATTTTTGCTTCCAGTTCTTTTGCTTTGAGTTCCTTATTCCGGAGTTTCTCTTTCTCCTGCTCATACCAGACCTCATCGAGCTGCTTCCCTGCATATTTCGTTTCCCATTCTACAAGCTCACACCGGATCACCTCCGTACCCATTGGGTTTTCCACAAGGATTGCGCCCATGTCACGGGGATCATAATAAATTTTCACCCGGTATATCCCCTTTGCCCTTGCTTTCTCAAACCATAAGCCTTTGAGTGTTTCTTCACAGGAATAATACATACCTTTAAAACGGATGCCCCGTTCTGTCACGGATGCCTTCTCCATCGGCATAAGCGCCAGCCGCAGCGTATCTTTGGGGACGGTCTTAAGGCATCCAGAGCAGTAGCGGATTCCGAAATTCCAAAGTTCCAGAGGCACCGCATCAACGCCCATCTGCATCATCTGCTCATTTTTTTCAAAGTATTCCATGCTATGGCTGTTATTATAATAGAGCACGCAGCGGATGATGATCTCCGTAAACTGCCGGATATCAAGTTTTGCATCCAGACGATAATCATGGCCTCCACGCTCACTCATATCCGGCAGGACTTTCCCTGGAAGAAAGGGCAGGGCATTTGTGTTGATTGTCCGGAAGTGCTGCTCGATAATTCCCTTCAGATCAGCCCTGTAAGGTGGGGCGTTCTCGATGCGTACCCCAAGCATCTGGACAAGGTTGTCCGCAAGCCTGCTTTCCATCTCGCCCCTGTCCCCGAGGATCGCCGTGGGGATATGGCGGCATGGCCATTCGTCCTCTGTGATCTCCACCCCATAGGATGCGCAGTAAGCTACTTTATCGCTGGCGGCATTTTCAATCGCCATCATTGCGCCTGCCCATGACGGCCCTTCCAACCCGACATACATCCCGGTGACCATCCGACTGTAGCTGTCCACGACGAAATACATAACCGGGCGGCCTATGATATCGCTCCGGTCAAATTGCGAGACCAGGTAGATATCGCCTACCGTTGCATTGATCTGGTACTTTGCCCCTGGCCCCATCAGCTGATAGTCCGACCTCCCGGTGATTGCACGTCCAGTCAGTTCAAACTTTGCTTCGCCGCTACGTTTCTGGATTTCTGTTTTCTCATCCCGATTCTTTTTATACCAATAGCGGAACTGAGTAATGGAAGGGATTTGGTCTGCCGGCAATAACCGCAGGTATTCGCCTCCGCTTTTATCATAAGCAGGAACAGAATAAAAATCTCCAAGCATTTTTTCATATGTGCTTTTCAAAGTAACTGCTTTCCGGTTTAAGTAATATTTCCTGATTGCTGTTCCAAAATGGTCAATATCCTCGTCTGTAAGAATCTTCCCAAAACCACCTTCATGTTTCACCGGTCGCCCAAGCTTTTTTTGATTCTGTGTTTTAGCGCCCCGGCCACAGTTCCTGAAATCCGGCAAAAAAGCATTTGGCGTCTTTCCTTTTTTCCAATACTTTACAAGATACCGGTATAGATTTGCCTTGTCTTTGTTACTCTTTTTTGCGGCCTCAGACAGCAATTCACCTCTGCGCCTGCGTTCGTATATGTCCGGCTCACATTCAAGTATCGGCTTTAGAATCCGCCACCACTCATCTCTTCTTTCTTTTGCAGATTCCGCCACGTTTCCTTCATAAACTCTGATTGGATCTTCAACTGCAAAAGCCTCTCCAGCAGATATGTTTTCAATTACCTCCTGGCATATAAATTTTTCTGGAACACGGGTTTGTTTTTCCAAAGAAATCCA
The DNA here is from genome assembly GCA_021772075.1 of Lachnospiraceae bacterium. GTDB lineage: Bacteria > Bacillota > Clostridia > Lachnospirales > Lachnospiraceae > Kineothrix. The sequence goes on along the minus strand of JAETNQ010000025.1, from coordinate 17,967 downwards.
GTATCCGTATTCCTGGTCTGACGAAACCCAGAGTACCCTATATAGCTGTTTCTCTTGTCCAGCCTGCACGACTTCATTTATAGAAATATTTTGCTCCATTATATCTGCACTCCATATCTTTGTTCTGACAAGTTAATCTGTTTATTCAAATCCAGTTCAATACTTTTATTGCGTACAAGCTGCTTAAATAACGCTATACCTGTGCCTTTATTTAGTCCATAAGACTGTTCGACACAATGGATTATCGTAATAACAGGACATTTTTCATAGACATACATCTCCATAAATATTTCTTCACATCTCTGGGCTAGATCACCATCACTGACCAATTCATTAAATTCACTCCCACAGCACAGCCATTCAATGTTTCTTATCTTTGTGCATGGGATTTCATCTTCTGTTATGATTTTCCACTCGACATCTCTTTTCAGCCAATAACGCCTCTCTATCTCAAGCTTCTCTTTTACCCTTGATTTTTGAAGCTCAGATTTAGGCTTTATTGCCCTTGCTATATATCCGCCATTTACTGTAATCAAAAAATCTGTTGTCATTACATATGGAAACCCACTGACATTATCGTAGGGGTATCGGATTCCACAAGAATCTGCAATCTTAATGGCATCTGATATTTCATCAAGAGGGAACTGTTCCCTAATATCTGTTGTTTTTTCAGACCAATCCAATAAATAGAAATACCGAAGCTCCAGGTTTGACATCAGGTGATGGATTCTTCCAGTGGTACGGCCTTTTACGCGCGAAACAATCCCTTTAGAAGGAAAGTCCTGAACCTGAATCCATGGCTTATATTCTATAAGTTCTCCTTGGCCTCTCCCTTCGGCAAGATATTTGCGGTATTTGGCCTCATTCCATATCCTTGTTCTCTTTGCCATTCCCATCACCCCAATGTCATGCTTTTTTATATTTTTTGGTTTTTAATGTCATACTTTTTTATCATTCTCCTCTTTGTCTGTTATTGTATAACTTTTTTATCTTTGTGTCACGCTTTTTTATCAAATTGTATAACTTTTTTATAATCAGACACAGCCATTTTCACTGTATCCTTCCGTAGGACAGCAGATGCCCTTCCCAGTACGGGGTTCTGATGTTGGAATATTTCACTGGGTTGCCCGCGTGGATCATCATCCCATTCCCGGCATAAATCCCCACATGGCTTGCCCCGGAAGTGTTGTAAGTCCCCTGAAAGAATACCAGGTCTCCGGGCTTTGCCTCCGAAGGGGGCACCGCCGCGCAGCTTCCCCGGAGCCCCTCCGCAGTCTGCCTGCCCACGTCCCAGCCATTCCCGCTGTTGTTGATAACCCAGCTTACAAAGCCGGAACAGTCGAAGCCGGTCTCCGGCGAAGCGCCGCCCCACACATAAGCCCTGCCAAGGTATTTTTCCGCTTCCCGTATCATGCGGGCAAACTGTTCATCCGACAAGGCTTCCTCCGGGATTTCATAACCGGCACCGCCAGCATTATCAGTGGGTATCCCGGTTATATCAAACAGATAGCTCCTGTTCCCATAGGTCAGGTTATAGGCAGCATAAAGCTCCGCCTGCTCCTGCGTCAGCCTGCCCCTTGCCACCGTGTCAAACCCTTTGTTGGTCAGGCAGATACACAGCACATGCCATTCATACTCCACTTCCACCTCTGTTTCCGTTTCTTCCCCTGTCAGAGGATCTGTTACAGTCTGTGTCTCCGTCCTTATCCGCGTCTCCGTGATCTCTTCCACCGTAAGGCGGTACTGCTCTTCAAACAGCTCCGGAAGGATATCTTTTACCTGATTGTAGGTAAATTCCTCATATAGCACTGTGAGGAAAGAGACCAGCTGGTAAGGGTTATGGGTAATCTCGTCCACCTGGTAGCGATATTCGTCATAGCCCGGATGGGCAGCTTCCATGGTATTGATCTGTTCGTCCAGCGCCTCTTCCAGTTCCTTATAATCTTTCTCCGCATCATAAATATCTTCATCTTCGCTTGGGTACGTTGTCCCAATAAAAGTAGAAGAGGCTCCCTGCACCATGGCGCTGCAGCTGGAAAGCCCTGCGGAGAAGAATAAAAATATAAGCAGCATAAAAACTGCTGCTATGAGCAGACCCTTTTTGTTCCTGAAAACCTCCGCCGCAATACTCCTTGCTTTCCCCAAAAATCCGTTTGCTGCTTTTGCCACGCCTTCTGCTGTCTTTTCTCCCCGTTTTGCCTCTGCATAGGCTTTTTTGATCCGCCGCTTCTGGTAAAATTTCCTTAACTTCCTTTCCCTGTCAGTTTCCGGAATCCCTTCCCGTCGGCTCCTTTTCTGCATCCGGCAGCTGGACTGGCGCATGGCATAGCGCAGCGTCCTCTCCCCTGCCTGTTTTGTGCCATGCAGCACTTCCGTTTCCATATCTTCCTGCTGTCCGTCTGCCCCGCCATCTGCCAGGGCAGAAGCTGCCAGCACACCAGCCTTAAGCGCCACCCTGCCTAAAAGCCCCATGCCTCTGCCGCGAACCATGCCTCCCTCTTTGTCAAAATGAAGGCGGGAATCCTTCTTTTTCTGTTCCTGATGCAGCCGCCCACGCCCGCTCTTTTTCTCCGAATCCTTTTGGGAAATCTGTAATGCCTGCCCTGCCGCCAGCTGGTTTGCTGTATGCCGGATATCTTCCCTGCGGGCTGCATTCTCCTTTCCTTCCTTTATTTTTCTCTGTTCTTCTTTCCTCCGGGAATAGGCATACACCTGTTTTTTCTTCCGGTTATGGGAACCGTCCCTGCCTGGCGCTGTATCTGTACTGGAAGCTTCTTCGCTCCTTATGGTCCTTTCCCTGATATTTTCCACATGGGAAGAATGCCCCTGCACATTTTCCATTGTATCTGCCGTATCTCCGGGAACCGATGCCATATCCGGCGCAGTACCCGGTTCCATATCTGATGGTTTTTCCTGCTGTATATTGGTCCCATTCCTGCGGTAACGTACCGCCAGCGGTTCCGGGATATACTTTTTCCTTCCCCCGGAAGGACGGTAAGAAGAGGAAGCCGGAACCTGCCTGAGACTCCCTTCCCTTCCCCCGGTGTCTGTCTCCGGGATATTTTCCCTATCCGGAAATGTCCCCTGCACATTCTCCCCATAATTATCTGTTTCCCCGGTATTCTCCTGACAGGAATCTGCTTTCTCCCTGTCTGCCCGAAAAAGATCAGCCTGTATGTTTTCCACCCTGTTATCATCCGGTCTTTTAAAATCCGGTGAATATCCGCCCCTCTGTTTCCCACCTGCTTTTTTATCCTCCGCCCTGTGGCTTCGCCTGTCCTGAAAATTCATGGAATCATCTGCTGTTTTTGGGAGTGTCAGATAATCACTTTCTCTTTTGCTGACCCTGACTGATTCGCCGCTTCGGAGGTTCTCTTCCATGAGCCCGTCCCTGCCCATCTTCCGTACCGTTTTATCCCTTGCCCTGTAACGCTGCCTGTGCATATTTCCAAACTCCCTCACTTTCTTTCCTGTTCCACAGGAACTTTATTTCCGGCTGCCATTATGCTCCCGGTACCATGCCGCCATAAATACGCTTCTCTGCGGGAAGGGCGGCAGGGATATCCCGGAAGTCCCGGCATTTAAATATCTCCGCCCCGCTTCCACATAAGAAAGGACTTCTTTGTAATATGAACCATTTGCCTCCCTGTAATCTTCCGTCCCGGCCTCCTGCCTTCCCATAAATGCAATCTCTTCCTGTGCAAGCCTTTCCAGCCCGCACAGGGTAAGGTGTGTTTCCAAGTAAGGACAGATTTCCATGATGTCTGCCTTTGCACTGCCGGAACGGATATTGCGCTCCAACAGTTTCAGGAATGTTTCCGGCTTTTCCCCGGCAATGAGGACGCCCGTTGCAAACCTTTCCCTGCCGCCTCGCATGTAATCTGCCCGGTACAAAATCTCCCTGCCTGCCATCTCCTGCCCCTTCAGGATACTGTCAGCTGCAAAAAGAGGGAGCGGCTTTATAAAAACTGCACGCTCCCCCTCTTTCACCACAAAGGAAACATATGGTATGCCCTTTTCCATTTCCTTTCCGGGAATGTCAATCCCCACAAATGCCATAAGGGCTTCCTCTATAGGCATGCTGCCCTCCATAGACTGTCACCGCCTCTCCCGCCCGTTTTTTTGCAATGGCAAAATAACTCCTGTCGATCTCCGCACCAAGGTATCCCCTTCCTGCCAGTGCCGCCGCTACCGCTGTACTGCCGCTGCCCATAAAGCCGTCAAATATAAGCTCCCCCGGCTGGCTGGAGATTTGTACCAGCCATGAAAGGAACTCCACATTTTTTATGGTGGGGTGGTATATCCCATGCTGTTTCTGCCAGACGGAATTATAAGTCGCTTTCGGGTATTCCGGACCGAACCAGCAGGCGTTAAACCTTGTCTTATACCTCTTCCCCGGCTTCCTGCCTGCACAGTAGATGGTGCCCTCCTTTTTCCTGTTTTCCAAAAGCGTGGTCTGGTTGAACGGACGCCGCCCCTTCTGGCAGAAGATGATCCATTCCGCATTGTTTGCATAGCTCCCTTTCAGATCCCCGATGCCCCCTACCGTCCCCTTTTCCACCACCATGCAGTTTTTTATGGAAAAACCTGCCTGTATTAAGCACTCATAGTGGTAAGGGTAACAGTCAAACCGGGTAAAAAAATATGCATGGGAATCCACTTTCAATATCCGGTAGCTCTCCCTTGCAAACTTTCCGTAATCAATCCCTTCATCACCTGTAAGTACCCGGTGCTTCCTTTTCGTGAAATGATTCTGGTAGGAGATGCCATAAGGCGGGTCAGTGAGTATCATGGATACAGACCCGTCCGGAATCTGTGGAAGAAGCTCCATGCAGTCCATACAGTAAATCCCGTTATACAGTTCTTCTGTCCTCATTCCCCCTTCTTCTCCATTTCCGAGGGCTTAGTCGTCATCAGCTTATACAGGCGCAACGAACGGTCAAATTTGTCCTTAAAAGGGATAATAGTGCTGCCATAAAAGATCAGCCCTTCCCCCTCCCCGCTGTTTGTCACGTAAGAGAGCTGGTGCGGGGAGATGTTCAGCTGCTTTGCCAGTATCTGCCTGTCCCCTGCCGCCTGGTTCAGCATATAAATAAAATCAGAGTTCTCAAAGATATTTTCGATCTCCCGGCTGGCAAGCAGATCCTTGATATTCTGCGTGATGCCAGTCGGTATGCCGCCCCATTTCCTGAAACGCTTCCATATCTCCACGGAATAGGCCGCTGTCTGCTCCTCCTTCAAAAGGAGGTGGAATTCGTCTATGTAATACCGTGTCGATTTGTTTGCATACCTGTTTACTGTCACCCGGTTCCATACCTGGTCCTGCACGATGAGCATACCCAGCTTCTTTAGCTGCTTCCCCAGATCCTTGATATCAAAACAGACGATCCGGTTATCCAGCTCCACGTTGGTCTGGTGGTTGAACACCTTTAAAGAGCCATTTACATAGATTTCAAGGGCAGTGGCAATCCGCTGTGCCTGCACTTCCTTCTGCTCCCTGAGGCACTGATACAGATCACCAAGCACAGGCATGTTTTCCGGCACAGGGTTTTCAAAATATTTCCGGTAGACGATAGGAAGGCACCTGTCGATCACCGATTTTTCCTCCGCTTCTATCCCGTTCCTGCTCCCCATAATCAATTCGCATAAAGATAAGATAAAATCACTCTTTACCCCCAGCGGGTTATCATCCTCCGAATAGTCCATGTTGATGTCCATGGGGTTGATATAGTCATGGCTGGTGGCGGATATATGGATCACCTGCCCTCCCAGGGCATGTACCAGAGGGTAATACTCCCCTTCCGGATCCCCGATGATGATGTCGTCCTGGGTGGCAAAAAAGGCGTTGGTGATCTCCCTCTTTGCAGAGAAAGATTTTCCGGAACCGGGCGTCCCTAAGATAAGCCCGTTAGGGTTTTTCAGCTTTTTCCTGTCCACCATGATCATGTTATTGCTTAAGGCATTCAGCCCGTAATACAGAGATTCCCCCGGCATGAAAAGTTCCTGCGTGGTGAAGGGAACGAAAATAGCTGTTGAAGTAGTGGTAAGCGCCCTTTTCACAGGAATCAAATTCAGTCCCAGGGGGATACTGCTCATCAGCCCCTGCTCCTGCATATAGTCCAGCCTTCGCAGGGAGCAGTTGTATTTCTGCGCGATCCCGGCAGTCTGGAATACCCCGTTATCCAGCTCCTGCTTCGTCTTTGCAGTGTTCATGAAAAGGGCGGTCACAAGGAACATACGCTCATTCCTTGACTGCAGATCTTCCAAGAGCCGCTTTGCCTCCCCTCCGTAGGTGTTCAGGTCGGAAGGGATGATGTCCATATCGTAGCCGCTCCGCACCGCCTTTTTCTGCTCTTCCAGCTTCATCCGGTCAATGTCCGTCACCTTGCTTTTTACCGTCTTGATCGCCTTTAACTGGTCTAAGGACTGTATATGCAGATTTACCACAAGGTTCCTGTCCATATCCAGAAATTCTGCCAGCATGCGGTCCGTCAGTTCCGGCGCTATGATCTGTAAGTAAGACACCGCCCCAAGGGTGCTTCCCATCTGGAAATCCTTCCCACTCTTAAATACAAAGCTGGGCGGCGCAACAAAATCCTTGGTGCCCATGCCGGAGCGCAGCACCTGTTCATAAGAGAACCGGAATGGCTCCCCCTCTTCCTGGTTGAAAGTCTCATAGATAATCTGCAGCCGCTCTTCCCCGCTTAAGGGATATGCCTGCACCCCAAGGACTTTAAAATTATTCAGGATATCCGCTTCTATCCTCTCCAGCCTCGGCTTTGCCTCCCGGATATTCTCCGCCTCAATGCCGAAGGTGATATATTTCGTCCGCACCAGCCCGTTGTTCCCTTTGGCAAGCTGGTTCTTTAACATCTGTGCGTACTCCATCCTTACATCATCAAACGCGTCATTCTGGGGCACGATCTTTATTACCGATTCATATTCCTCCATGCTGCTCCTGCGGTTGATGAAGGATAACTGGAAATGGATGGTGCTGTCAAAGTAATTGAGGAAATCGCACCAGTTCTCAAAAATGGCGTTCTTGTCCTCATTCTGTGCCAGCTGGTAATTAATATCGTAAAACCGTATTGTTTTGGAATAATATTTATCCATTACCCGGCATATCCCGTCCTTTGCCATCTCCCGGTAGGGGATGGACTGCTGGGCGGAGATGCGCTTCTCTTTCTTCTTTTTCTCTCCTGCTTCCTGCCTCTTTCCAGTGCCGCTGCTTTTACCATTGCCCTTGCCATTACTGCCAGCACTGGCATTGACAGGGACTTTACTTTTTTCTCTGCTTTTTCTTCCCACGTTTCCTGCCTCCTTTCTCCGGTCTGGAATGTGATATTTCTTCTCCCGTTTCATATAAATTCTCCACCTCATACCTGCGTATGGCCGGACGGAGGAGCTTTACCCTTACCATGTTCATCAGAATCTTCTCAAAGGGAAGCCCGTCCTTCTCATACATGGCGAAGAAAAATGCCGGGAGCATGATAAACACCATGCCCGCTGCCGCATTGCTGGTCCCTATATGGTCTTTTGTAAGGAAATAAAACGGCAGCCCCAAAGCCGCCGCAAATCCAAGGCAGATAACCTGTCTCTTTGTCAGGTTGAACATCACCTTGCTCTTTACTTTTGTCAGGTCTTTCGGCACACTCACATATGCCATTCCCATACCTGCGGCAGAAACTTTTCCGGCAGGGGAGCACCCCTTTCCGCCGCTTATCCTTTCCTTTCTTTCCCCTTAATGCGCCCCGAAAATGGCTTTTGACAGGTTTCCTGTCTTTGTCAGCCCGAAGCACAGCACTACCGTATACGCCGCCACCCCGAACAGGGCGGAGTGCATATCGGCCGAAATCTGTATGGATGATATCAGGACGCCATAAATGCCTACACATATCATCATGAAAAATCCCTGGAAACCGAGGGCAAAAAGCCCCCGGAAGTAGTTGTTCCCCACCTGTCCCCATTCCCTGTTTGACAAGGTTGCAAAGGGGATAGGTGCAACTGATGTGTAAAGATAGATCTCAATCATCCTTACAAAAAGAATAACAGTTATGATCACTGACATGATCTTCATGCCAAGGCTTACCAGCATGGTCTCCAAAGCCAGCACTGCCAGCTCCCCAATCCCCATATTCGTCATGGCGGCATCCATCTGGCTTATCATGGAATCCACGCTGATGGCAGTCTGACCATTAATGGACGCACCGGCAGCGCCGACCACATGCTGCCCCACGTCAAATACCGCCATGGTAATATCGAAAGTATGGCTTACCAGATAGACCGCCACCCACATCTTAAAGAAATACTTAAAAAACATCCATGTATCAATCTCATGCATGTTATTTTTCTCCGTCAGCATGGTGATCAGCTCATAGCACAGCACAAAAGTGATGATCATGCCCGCTATGGGCATGATGACCGAATCCGACAGGTTCCTTATCAGGCTGAAAATGTTCCCATTCCACCCCTGCGGCGTCTGCCCCACCTGTGCGGCAATCTCCCCGGTCTTCTCATTGACGTCCGTAAACATGGTAGATAAGTTGGAACGGATCATGCCGGATAAAAGCTCCCGCATCCACTCCTCGATTGCCTCAAAAATGTTATCAAACATGGGCAGGTCTCCTTTCCCATCTTATCCAAATAAGTTTGCAAGCAGGGGCACAAGCTGGGTGCCGATGAGCGCCACCCCTCCGCCCGCCATAAGCTGCTTGATCCCCTGGCTTTTTGCACCTGGGTTATCATTCCCATAACCCTCTAACAGGTTGATAACGCCCCATACTGCAAGGCCCGCACCAAGGGCAACCACCAGTGTCTGTAAGATTGTGATCGCTGAAGTAAAAAATGCCATATATAAACCTCTCTTTCTGCCGCCATGCGGCTTAATAAGTTGATAGTTTCTTCATTCCCGTAAAAAATGGACTGTCCAGATTCCGGGCAAAAAAATAGCAGCAATCCCATGACTGCCGCTAAAAAGAGCCGCTGATAACCTGCGGCTGCTTTCATGCTGTATCATTTTACAACATGACATATTTAATTTTTTATACAGTACTTCCTATCAGGCGCACGCGCCAGATAAACGATATTTCTGATCGGCTCATCTCCTTTTCCCAAAATAAAAACCGCAGACTGGTTAATATCTGCGGTAATATATACTACTATATGAACTTTGTTCCCGGCTGCCGGCAATACAGCCCTCATCAGACCTCTCCCTGCTCCGAAAAATAGTGCGCCATGGCATACTCAAACTTCTTTTCAAACCCTTCTGCCGCCCTTTTGCTTATCGGGAAAAATGGCAGGAGCATGTCAAACGCATGGAACATGCCCGGATAAATATCAATCCCTGCCTCTACGCCCGCCTTCTGCATGTTACGGATATAAGTTATTGTCTCTGCATAGAAGGGCTCCGCTGTACACACAAAGGTATACGCAGGAGGGAGCCCGGAATAATCTTTCCGTCTCGCAGGTGCAGCATAAGCAGGAACTTTCCCGCCTGGTATCCCTTTCAAATACTGTTTCCAACCATAATGGTTCCGCCTGGTGTTCCAGACCGGTGCATGGTTATCCCTTGAAGTCTCCGTATCCTCATTGTCGATCATGGGATATAGCGGCATCTGGTATGCGATATTCACTGTCCTTTTATCTTTCGCATACATACATAAAGCTGCCGTCAGACCGCCACCGGCGCTCTCACCGCCGACCATGATCTGGTTTTTCCTGATCCCAAGTTCCTCTGCATGCTTTTTCATATATAAAAGGGCATGGTAACAGTCGATCAGCGCCGCCGGATAAGGAGCCTGCCCTGATAAACGGTACTCCGGGGAAATGACCGTCACCCCATATTTTTTCACAAGATGGATACTTCGTGACATATACACCATTTCAGCCATTCCCGTTATATAGCCGCCTCCATGAATCCATAAAATTCCGGGCTTCTTTTCCCCTTGCTGTGGAATATCCGGTTTTAATATCAGCAGCTTTATCCTGTTTCCATTCGATTTTATATATTTTCTCTCTGTAAGTACCTTCATTCCTCAGCTTCCCGCTTTCCGTTTTTCTGTATACGTTTACCTTAACATACAGGCAGCAGATTATCTATTGCTTTTTCCGCCACCCTGCCCTTATTCTTCCGTACCTTCCCCATTGGCCTCCACTTCAATCAGTTCAAATTCCTCATCTGCCTGTAGCTTCAGCCTGTGTTCCAGATAAGCTTCCACGTCAAAGGCGTTCTTCTTGTCATAGTCCGACAGTTCCTTATAACGCTTATGGCTGGTAATATCAAACTTGTTGCTTAAGAACGGGCGTACCCCGCGCAGCTGTAAGATACATTTATCCCCGTCCATGACCGCAAGCTCGTCTCTGCTCATAAGCTCCTTCCCTGTCTTTTGAAAATTTGTTCCATAGGAGCGGCTCTGCCCTCTGGTATCCGAAGTATTGTAAAGGTCAATGGTCTCCTTCCCTAAAGTCTCTGAAATCTCCTTTAACGTGGTGCTTTCCTTCCCTCCAAGGAACAGCATGCTGTCACAATTCCCCAAAATGGTCTCACTGGCGTCCTTATAGATTGTCTTTAACTGGCTCTGCGACTGCAGAATAATAGAAGCAGAGATTTCCCTGCTCCTGATTGTTGCAATCAGCTTGTCAAACCTTGGAATTTGGCCGATATTGCTGAACTCATCAAGCAAAAGCCTTACATGGTATGGGAGCCTTCCCCCATGCACATCGTCTGCCCTGTCACATAAAAGGTTGAAAAGCTGACTGTACATCACCGCCACGATGAAGTTAAAGGTGTCATCTGTGTCGGAGATAATGACAAACATCGCTGTCCTCTGGTCGCCCAGCATATCCAGCTCCATTTCATCATAGCTGGTCAGTTCCCGGAGCTCTGCGATATCGAATGGCGCTAACCTGGCGCCGCAGCTAATCAAGATCGATTTTGAAGTTTTGCCCGCCGCAAGCTTAAATTTTTTATACTGGCGCACCGCAAAATGCTCCGGCTTCTCCTGTTCCAGTTCCTCAAACAGTTCATCCACCGCATTTTTGAACTCCTCATCCTCCTCCCTTGTCTCCGAAGCATTGATAAATTCCAGCAGGGTGGAGAAATTCTGCTCTTCCTCCGGTGCTTCATAATAAATGTACCCAATCAGGGCACAGTACAAAAGCCTTTCGGATTTGACCCAGAAATCCTCTGCCGATTTTTCCCCTTCCCCTTTTGTGTTGGCGATAATGGTATTTACCAGCTTCAGGATATCCTTTTCGGAACGGATATAACGGAAGGGATTGTAATGCATGCTTTTCTTAAAATTAATAGTGTTCAGCACCTTTATCCTGTAAGGTTCATAAATGATCCTCCCATTTTTATCCCTGGCCGGCTTCCCGTTTTTCATCTTCGGCGTACCCCTGCTTAACATTTTCCCGCATTCCAGCAGGATTGTTCCTTTCGGATCAGTGGTCACGAAGCTGACATTTGGCGGCATCTGCATGAGCTGAGGCTTGACATAGAACCTTGTCTTTCCGGAGCCGGAACCGCCGATTACCACCACATTTTTATTCCTTGCGTACTTCGGCTGTTTCGGCCTGCCGTTCATGGTAAGCCGCTCCGTCTGGGTGAAGAGGATATTGTTCTCAAACACTGGGTCGATAAACGGTGCGATGTCCTTCTCATTCCCCCACCTTGCGCTGCCATACTCCACGCCCTGCCGGTATTTCTTTGCATTTTTCCCTTTCAGGTACACCACAGCCTTCACTATCGTTGCACCAATCACTCCCACTGCCAGATCATGGATATGGAAGCTGGGGAGCGGATTTTCAAAAGCCATCTGGAAATTCAGGAAAAGCACCCCTGCCCTCTCTGCAAAAGAATTTCCTATACAGTGGCGGTACAGCCATGCCAGCCTATCTGTCAGGTAAAATACGATGATATAAGGTACGTTCATCATGAGCAGGCGCTTTTTATCTATCGTGGAAAGTTTTTCTGCGAAATTCCCTGCTATTTTAACAGCCAGGCCATGCAGTGAAATACTTCCTTTCTTCCCGCTCATAATTCCTGCCCCCTGTCCTTGTGTTTTGTCTTTTCCCTCTCCCTGTGCTTTGCCACACGCTCCTTTGCAAGCTCCAGCTTTTTGCGTACGGAAGGCTTTTTTGCCTTATTTAACGTCCTGCCGGTATATTCCTTAAAGGCGGCAGTGATGGAATCCACGTCCTTTGCCCGGAAAAATACAAAATACCGGGGCGGGGATACCGATTTATCTTTTTTCAGGCTGTAGAGGACATGGTATTTGCGGGCACATTTCTCAAAAGATTTGATGTTCCCGTCCGTGACCTCTATGTTGGAAAGCTGGCTGCCATTTTCCGCTAGTTTCCTAAGGCTTTGTTTCCCATGGCTGACCGTCTGCTTTTTCTCTTCCTTCTTTGCAGAAGTATTGTACCTTTCCTGTTTTCGTTCCCGTTCCATATCCGCCAGTGCCTTCTCCATTGCGTCCTTCAATATCCGCGCTGAAATTTTCCCGCCATTGATGCAAAGCGCTATCAGTTTCTCGCTTACCTCGTCCTGCACTATTCTTCCTCCCTTCCTGCCCTATACTTTTATTTTCATCTCCCGGACGATCTTCAAAAGGCAGTAGCCGATACAGGGGGAATGTTTCCCATAAGGGCAGTCCCCGCAGGTCTCCCCTTCCTTCTTTTCCGGCTCCTCCAGGAGCAGGTAGTAGCATTTTTTCAGCCTGCAGGCGCCTTTCTTTTTACGGAAATAGCAGTAGGCGCAGTCCGGTTTATCTTCCGCATATCTTGGTTTCTCTCCTTTCCCTCCCTGCACTCTGGTTTCCTCATTCCTTTCTTTTTTCATAACAAACACTGTCACGCCCTGCGGGCAGCTTATTGTAAAAAGCGTCCATGGATTGACTGATAGTCCATGAACGCTTCATTTTACTTCTGGTATTTTTCTGTTTTATCTATAGGATAATGATTATCACTGCTGGCATTTCCCGGCTACAATAACCAGCCTTCCGTCCTTCTCAAACTCCGAGCGGTCACAGGTGGAAAGCGTAAGTACCTCTGTAGGTGCATGGTCAGGCTCCGCATAATATAATGAGTGTTCCTCAAGCCCCTCCATCCAAAGGTTATAGCTTTCCATGTCTTTGTGGTTCCTTGTGCGGAAATCCCAGCTTTCGGTATCACTGGCATTATATTTTACTGCCGCCATGACCTGGTATTCTGCTGTATCACCGTAACATTCCGTATAATAAAGCTTCCTGTGTGCCAGAAAATAATCTCTGTCCTTGAAATCAAGGAGCGGAGAAAACATGGCGCTGGACGAATTGCCCATGTTATGGGCGTAGATTGTCCTGTTAAAATCCCACTGCCCTGTGTCCTTATCCATGAACGGGCAGCCTGTACTCTTTTTTTGTTTCCAGAAATCATGTGTCAGGTAGTAATCATTATCCAGAGTGCCAACTACCGGAAAGTCTATGGGCGTATCCGGCAGGTAAAGCCAGCCCTTTACATCCCCATTTGCTTCCACCAGGGAATCCCAATCGTAGGAAAATGTTACGGTATCTGTATCAATCTCCTCCATATCGTCCATACCATTCCCATTTTCTGTTTCCGGCACCTTCTCTTTTGCAGGTTCTGTCTCTTTTCCCTCCGGCACAGCCGGTGGTATTTCCGATGAAATCATTTCCATACCTTTTATCTGCTGGAATTTCTGCTGTTGCTTCACTTCCTGATGTTGGTAAAATAACATTCCTGCCACAGAGAGCAGGGCAATAAAGAGTCCTGCGATGATCTGTACCACGATCCGCCTGCCCTTTTTCTCTTCCACATCAGGAAAGAGCAGCTTCCCCAGCTTTCCGTTCAGGTCTCTCATTCTTTTATACCGCCTCCTTCTTAACAACTTCTGAGGTGGATTGCCACAGCGGCACATTTATTATACCGCTGCAACTCTATCCACACGGAGTAATATAATCTATTTCTCAGAACTGCGTTTTCCCTCACGGATAGAAAATGCCGCAAGGAGAACGCCAAACATCCCGAGGGCTGCAAGAAGGTAAACAGGTGAAGTACGTCCTGTCTGGATCACAGGCCCTTTCTCCGTTCCTGCTCCTGATGCTCCTGCCGCTGTATTCCCTGATTTTCCTGCTGCAGGAGTATCAGATTTCTTATCCAGCTTGTTGCCAGAAATGGTATCTGCTGTAGAAGTTCCCGCTTCTGCATCGGAATTGCTGCCGGATTCTGCGGTACTGTCATTGTTATTCCTGTTGTCAACAGCTGTTTTTTCCCACCCTGCATAAAGGCTGATATCCCTGTCCGGCTTATAAGTATCGCCTGCTTTGCCGACAAATAACTGCTTATCGGTGTACCAGCCGGTAAAGGCTAAACCTTCGCGTTCTGCTGCAGGGAGCTTTACGCCTGCGCCCTTTGTTACTTTTGCAGAGGGTTCTTTTACTATGCCGCCATTGGCGTCATATTTTACGGTATAAGTGCCTGTTGTTTCTGCATTGCCGCCCTGGTCTCCACTCTGGTCTTTATTGCCATCTTCTGCATGGTCGTCTTTGGGCTTCTCCCATTTCGCATAAAAATCAGTGTCTTTCGTAATGCGGTAGGAATCCCTGTAAGAGCCTGCAAACTGCGTCAGGGATTTATCGAGATACCAGCCGGTAAAATCGTAACCCTTTTTCTCCGGAAGAGGCAGATAAAGGCCCGCGCCTTTTGCAATGGTGACAGTCTTATTTTTCAGCGTTCCGCCTTCTGTGTGGAATACCGCCTTACAGGTTCCCTGTTCTTTATCACCGGTTTCCCCTGTTTTTTCCTTTTCCCATAAAGCGTAAACGGTCATATCCTTTGTCACTTCCATCCCGTCCCCAGCAAGGCCGAGAAGGATGCCGCCCTTTTTCTCCGTATACCAGCCAAGAAAAACATAGCCGGATTTTTCCGTTCCGGGCAGGGTGATCTTTTCCCCTCTGGCTGCTTTTACGGCTGCGGCTTTCCTTCCGCCATTCGGATCAAAGGTAATGAGATAAGTAACCTCCGCCTTTTTCTCATAATGGGCTTTCAGAATGACATCACCGATAACCGTATATTTCTCCCCGGCCTGCCCGGCACAAACATCATTGTCATACCAGCCAAGGAATTCATAGCCCTCTTTGGTACAGGCAGGAAGGGTAATGATATCTCCAATCTTTGCAGTGATATCCCCGCCTTCCATCTCCCCGCCGTCTGCGTCAAAAGTAATGGCTGCTTCCGGCCTTTCCTCCGGCTTTTCACTTTCCTTCTCCCAATGGGCATAAAGGGTGGTATCTTCCGTCACGGTAAGTTCAGCATTCATTCTGGTGCCGCCTTCTTTTGCTGTATACCAGCCAAGGAAGAGATGGCCTTCCTTTTCCGCTTCCGGCAGCCTGACTGTCTGTCCTTTTTCTACTTTTACAGGGGAAATTTCTTTCCCTCCGTCCGTATCAAAAGAAACAGTACATGTGGGTGCTTCTTTCCTCACATAATGGGCTTTCAGGGTGACATCATCGGAGACGGTGTATTCCTCCCCTGCCTGCCCGGTGCAGGTATCTCCATTGTACCAGCCCACAAATTCATAACCGTCTTTGGTGCAGCCGGGAAGGGTGATGGTATCTCCAATCTTTGCAGTGACAGCTCCCCCTTCCATCTTTCCTCCGTCTGCATCAAAAGTGACGGTGGCGTGTGTCTTTTCCCATGCGGCATAGTAGGAAGCGTCCTGCTGCGGCGCATAATGCTTTTCCCCTGCATTTCCCGCAAATACTGTCAGCCCTTCGTCCTCATACCAGCCCTGAAAGCGGTAACCCTCTCTGGAAGCGTCCGGGAACGCAACGTTAGCACCGGGGATAACCTGCTCGTTTTCTGTTTCCCCTGTGCCGCCATTATAAACATAGGTCAGGGTAACCGGATCTTTGGCTTTCCACTTTGCATAAAGATAAAGATTGTTAGTCAGGTTAATCTCCTGGCCAGGCATATAATCGGTTCCTTTCCCGTCTGCCTGTGTGTTCCACCCGTCAAAGTCATAACCCAAATTTACAAGATTTCCCATAAGTGGGAAAAGTTCTGCTTCCCCCATGATGGACACTGTATCAGCGCTGGTATAATCATTTGGGTCCGAACACATAATGCTGCCGGAGCCGGAAGAACTGTTATTGGCATCATAAGTGACAGAATAGGTCTTTGGCACTTCCGCAAGATAGAGGTTCTCGCCCCTTTTCTCCGTGCAGTAGCTTCTCGTATGCCACACAAACTGCTCCGTGCTTGCGTCCTTATAGTAGAGTTTCCCGTCAATCAGCACCCTGCCGGGCTTTATGTTGTCATAGCCGCCAAGCACAAAAACAGAATCACTTTCAAAATCCTCGTCAAGAAGGATAGAAGCCCCTTCATTATAAGAATAGAAGATGTCACAGGGAGCCAGCCCCACTGCATGGTTATCCTCCATGACAATGTGCCCGGAAAGGATGATCCCTGTCTCATTCATGTAACAGATCGCGCTCGCCGCGCTGATATCCTCTTTTGAGCGGTTCCCGGTAATGGTACAGTCCCTGATGACCAGAGGCAGCGTGCCTTCCCCTTTTCCTGTCTGGATTGCACTGCCCCTCAGGGCTTTGTTCCCGGAAATGGTACACCGGATCAGCTTCGCCTGGTCTCCCGTAGACATATGGACGCCGCCGGCAACATAGTCGGAACTGTTATCCTCAATGACACAGTCCGTCATGATTAAAGATAAGACAGACCATACCGCGCCTCCGGTTGAATCAGAATGGTTTTTGCTTAATACCATATCTGACGCTTCTGACGGTCCCATAAGGCCCAGCGCCCCGCCCCATACAGCAGAGCAGTGGCGGATTGTGCCGGACGTGATTGTAACCTCTGCAGTCTTTGCGGACTGGATACCGCCGCCTGCCCCCAATGTATAGCAGTCCTGTATCAGCCCGCCATCCATGGTCATGCCCGCATCCCATGCAACATTGACTGCCCCTGCAGTCCTGACGCTGCGGTTGCCGTCCACACTTTCAGAATAGTCAGTATTGTAGTTATTCTGGAGGACTGTCCCTGCTCCCATGGCATAGGAGCCCTTTACATAGATAAGGGGGCTGTCCCAGACCTGTCCGGAATTGTTGAAATCCTCATCCAGAACTGCACCGCCGTCAAGGATGATATCCTGCGTGGCAAGGCTTCCGCTGCTGATCCCGACCAGTACATTCCCGGCGTCTTTGGCATAGTTCTTGCCGGTAAACTCTTCTTCCCTGCTTACCGTTGCCGGATTTTCTGCATTTTCACTCTTTAAGGTAATGTTATCTGCAGTGACTTCAAGCGTTTTTGACACACGGCAGTCCTTAAGGGCAATGATGGTATCCCCTGCCTGTGCATTGGCAAAAGCTTCTTCCAGCTCCTCATAATCGGTATCCCCGATCCGTGCTTCATAAGTAACAGTAATGTCCGGTTCCGGTTCCTGATCCTGGTTCGGTTTCCAGTTAGCATAAAGCCACAGGTCACGTTCCGGAGTGTAGGTATCGCCCGCCCTTCCGACCGCTGTAAATTTTGTCACACCGTCATTTTCGGTTATGTCCACCCAGCTTTCAAGGTAGTGCCCTTCATAGGCTGCTTCCGGCAGTGTCAGGCTTTCCCCTTTTTGTACGGAAATACTTTCCGTCTCACAGGTTCCTTCATAGGCTTCAAACGTGACTGTATAATTTCCTTCTCCGGCTGCCCTTACAGGCAGGGGGACACTTCCCAATATCCCTGTTACGACCGCAGATGCCGCCACAAGGCACGTAAGAAGTTTTGACTTGATTCCTTTTCTTCCCATACTCTTTTCCTTTCTTTAAAATTTTTATATTGAGCGTTTTGCCTGTGTCCCTCCCAGACCCGTTCCAGCCCCGGACCTACTTTCCGCAGCGTTCCCTCCGGCAGGGCATGCAGGATGCACACTCATCTGCCGGGTATCAATCTGGGCAGGCTATG
>JAETNQ010000024.1 GCA_021772075.1 Lachnospiraceae bacterium | reverse complement strand
GCGCGGAGCGGACGCGTACTAATCGGCCGAGGGCTTACCCATCGCGGGAGGTCTGGCTGGTGTCCTGGAGGAGCCTGTAGGCACGGTATTCGGTTTTGAGGGCGCGTCCCATGGGGTCCGGCACAGTCCTCGATAGCTCAATGGTAGAGCACGCGGCTGTTAACCGCGGGGTTGTAGGTTCGAGCCCTACTCGGGGAGTTAAACGGCACAGGAAAGATAGAGTACGGAGTGCCGTATAAAGTGATATAAGGCTCCGTGGTCAAGCGGTTAAGACATCGCCCTTTCACGGCGGTAACACGGGTTCGATTCCCGTCGGAGTCATTAAAAGGTTTGTCAGTGCATAGATATATATTGTATGGCGCAGTAGCCAAGTGGTAAGGCGTGGGTCTGCAACACCCTGATTCACCGGTTCAAATCCGGTCTGCGCCTCTTAAAAACCCCAAAAGATTGGGGTTTTTTGTTATTTATTTTTGCAAAATTTATTTTCTTACCAGAGTTATGAACAATCAAGCCATGTCTCTATCCGTAAAGAAAACTTATACACGGGCATACCTTGATGCAAAGACAGATGCCGGACGGGAAAAGCGAATTGCCTGGATGGTGGACAGGCTCAATAGAATTTAAAACCTATGTAAAGGTTATGCGTGTCTTATTGGTATAAGATACATTTAGGAGGAAATAACCGATTATGCAAATGCCAAGAGAGGAAAAGGATTAAATAAATTTAT
The DNA here is from genome assembly GCA_021772075.1 of Lachnospiraceae bacterium. GTDB lineage: Bacteria > Bacillota > Clostridia > Lachnospirales > Lachnospiraceae > Kineothrix. Next base: position 55,032 of record JAETNQ010000024.1, on the reverse strand, counting down.
AGGGGGTGAATAATCGTGAAATATGGAATTATTCAGCACGGAATGTGGATGATTTTTCAAAGTAGCTTTCGGAAACAACTATCTGTATTGCACATTGCTGATGAGAAAGTCAAAAAAGATATTATGAAAACAGCGTATCAAAAATATCGGAAAATTATTCTCATGATTGAGCCGTTTGGCGAAGATGATGTCTTGCTGGTAAATATTTTAAGCGCATCTGTATTTGCTGCAATTTATTTGAGTCTGCCGGCAGAGTATCGCCTTACTCCTGTGAAAAATGCAGTTGTTTTCCCGGAAACAGAAGAGAGTGAGTTACTTGTAAGCGGAAAGTATACCATGAAGGAACTAAGTGACTTTTACGAATATTCCATGAATGGGAATTTTGTGATGAAACAGTATTTGAAGCGCAGCCTCTTTTCGAAAAGATATTGGCAAGAGCGAAAAGAGCAGGCAGAAAAGAGCCAGAAATCAATCAATCCATATTCATGGAAATACTCTTTTTATCCCGGTAAAAGCGGTCAGCATTTTGACGCGCTTTTCAGCCATTGCGGGATTTGGTATTTAATGCAAAAGCTCGGTATTCCCGAAATAACACCTGCAATGTGCCGATATGATTATGGCATGACGAAATATAGCGATGCTATTTTTACCCGTAAAGGAACACTTGCAGGCGGGGCAGAACTTTGTGATTGTCATTATGATAAACGATCATTCAGGTCATGTCCAAAAAGAATTGGCTGCGCGAGCGGCTGGACGAGGGGCTTGTGATACTGTCCTTCGAAAAGAAAAAGGGTTTCCTCTCTGATCCTAAATATATGGGCTATAAGGGATTTCAGACGGCAGATACAGCGAAGCTCTATTTTGAGCTGCTGTATCTGCCTTTTGGGGAAGGCGCGGATATTCCCCGCTTCCGGGATACCGTGGGCGGGCAGGAAGCCATGCCGGAAGGATTTGTGCTGTATTACACAAATCAATGCCCTTTCACGGCCAAGTATGTGCCAATTCTGGAAAATATGGCAAAAGCCAGGAATGCGGAGTTTCAGTCCATATATATCCAGAGCAGAAATGACTGCATTTTAGGCGACAGCGATTAGTTTTTCCAGCGTTTCAATGTCGGAAACCATTCAAGCATGGCTTTTCTTGCTTCTTCTTCACCCATATCGGGGTTAGCCGCTGCCATATTCGGTACACATATTTCAATCATTTCCTCCATCGTACCGTTAAAAGTAAATTTACCGTTTTCAAAACAATACTTGCAATATTCCTCATTTTTGCTGCCATCGGCATTTGTTCCGTACAGTTCATCAGTATTTCCCATAGGCATGCCGCAACACTGACAAAATTTCTGATTCATTTCATTCATTTTCTTTACCTCTTTCTTTCTGCTGTGTCCAAAGTTTATGTATAGCTCTATCGCTATGTATTTAATATATCACATATATCCTGACACCTTTTGTCAAGGTTTATTTTTCCTGTAAATTTCCTGTGCCTGTGCAGCTAAAAGACCTTTTAAATATTTTGGTTCCATTATTTCAACTTGTGCCCCAAAAGACAGCAGATAACCAATAAGCCATGGATCAACAGGCATTTTGGCATGGACAACCAGATCACCGTTTTTTTGATATTCTATTTCGGTTCCGGCAAATTCATCATAGACACGGTATGCAATTTCTTTTGAAAACAAAAGGACTATTTGATGGCAGGTCTGTGGAAAATTATTTTTTTCTTCCGGATATGGTCTTGGTACAAATGTATTCTCTAACAATTCCAACTCTAATATGCGGTTTAGCTTGAATATGCGAAAGTCCTGCTTTTCCGTGCAAAACGCTTTCAAATACCATTCTTTTGATTTATAAGATATTTTTAATGGTTGAATGATCCGCTTACTTCTTTCACTGTTCGTGTTTTCATAAACGATCTTTATTTCCTTGCACTGAATGACTGCGGTTTTTAATATTTCAAATTTTGTGTTGTCGTAGGCATATTTTCCCCAGCGTGAAAAATCTACCTCCAGCCAATTTCTTGTATTTATATGGAAAAGTGCTGATAGCTTTGTCAGCATTTCTTTTCCGCCAGTATAACCTGTGGCAAGCATGCTTTGGAGTGCCGTCAATATTTCCTGCTTTTCGCTTTCGGATAATATTGCCTTGTCCAGAATAAAATCTGGCAATAAGTATATACCGCCATTTCTTCCTGGTTCGGTATAGATTGGAATACCTGCACTGCTTAATGCTTCCACGTCGCGGTAAATTGTTCTTGGAGAAACTTCAAATTCGGCTGCTAATTCAGGAGCTGTAGCGCGTTTCCTGTCTAAAAGATAATATAAAATTTTGAATAAACGGCTGTCTGACATCATTCCACCTCCCAAATAAGAATAACATAAAAATCTTGACAAAGTGTGTATTGCTTGTTAATATAATTGTAGACAGACAGTCGGTTTATAAGCATATTCAATAATACATATTATTACAAAGAATACAGCAGATGGTGATATAAGCGATGAGAGTAGTCAAGGAAGCAGAAGAGCGTAAGAATGAAATATTGGATGTGGCAGAGCGGCTGTTTGGGGCAAAGGGTTTTGATAATACGAGTACTGGCGATATTTTGAATGAAATCGGGATTGCCAGGGGTACCCTTTATTATCATTTTAAGTCAAAAGAAGATATTCTGGATGCGATGATTGACCGGATGACAGGCAGGCTGGTGGAAAAAGCGGCGGATATTGCAAAGAAAAAGGAAATACCGGTATTGCGGCGCCTGACTATGATGATGCTGGCGCTCAATGTAAATGAGCCTTTGGGGCAGGAGATTATGGAACAGGTGCATAAGCCGCAGAATGCGCTGATGCACCAGAAAATGCAAAGCCGTCTGCTGGCTGCCGTGAATCCTCTGATCAGCGGTCTGATAGAAGAGGGCATCATCCAGGGGATATGCCGGACAGAATATCCGGCGGAAGTGGCGGAAATGACATTATTGTATTCCAATACCATTTTTGATGATCTGGCAGAACATAACAAAGAGGAAAGGGAGAGAAAAATCGAGGCTTTTATCTACAATCTGGAACGTCTGCTTGGAATGGAGAGGGGGAGCATGGAAGCAGTCATTCTTCCGATCTTCAGGGGCAGAGCAGATGGATCCGGGCAGTAAAGGGTTTGTGCCGCCGGGAGGCGGCATGGAGGGTGGCAAGATAATAAAAAGCGAAGGAACGAATTAGTTCCTTTCTTTTATCCAATATAACCGACCGACGTACGGTCAAAAGGAGAAAGAATGAAATTACATAATAATAACTTTTCAAAATTTATCATATTATGGGCAGGAGAATTCATATCCTCGATCGGCAGCGGCCTTACCAGCTTCGGGCTTGGCGTATATGTGTTCCAACAGACCGGAAGCGCCGCAAGCATGGCGGTGGTCATGCTGCTGGCATTCTTGCCTACGCTTTTATTCAGTATACCGGCTGGGGTGTTGGCGGATCGGCATGACAGGCGTCTGCTTATGATGATCGGAGATGGATGTTCGGCGTTTGGAATACTTTACTTATTGGTTTGCATGAGCCGGGGAGGAGCCTCCTTGTATCAAATAGGCATCGGCGTTTTTATCAGTTCTGCTTTTTCGGCGTTATTGGAACCAGCCTATCGGGCGACGATAACGGATCTGCTGACAAAAGAGGAATATTCGAAAGCGAGCGGAATGGTGAGTATTGCCGGAAGCGCAAGATTTCTAGTATCGCCTATCCTGGCAGGGGCATTGCTTGCGGTCAGCGATATCAGGCTTTTGCTGGCAATCGATATTGGCACATTTTTTCCAACGGTGATAGGAGCGGCAGTAGTAAAGCGGGAAATTGCGGAAGGAAAGGCGGCTCTTACCGCTTCATGCAAAGAGAAAGAGCCTTCGGCAGGAGAGGGGAGGGAATCCTTCGGGGAAAGCCTGAAGCAGGGATGGAGGGCGATTATGGACCGTCATGGTATTTTGGCGTTAGTTATGGTATCCGCCTTAATCACTTGCTTTATGGGGACATTTCAGACGCTGGCCCAGCCTCTGATCCTGGATTTTGCAGATAGCGCCGCTTTAGGGATTGGAGAGACGATCTGCGCATGCGGAATGTTGGTTTCCGGTTTGTTTTTGGGGGCGAAGGGAATCAGGAAAGGGTATGTAAAAGGATTGAGCGCCTCCCTATTTGGCGCAGGAATCGGTATGGTGGGATTTGGAATCTGGGAAAATATTTTTTGTGTCTGCCTGTTTGGTTTTCTCTTTTTTGCAATGCTGCCTTTTGCTAATAATTGTCTGGATTATCTGGTCAGGACGAACATACCGGAAGAACTGCAGGGACGCGCCTGGGGAGTAATCGGTTTTATTTCCCAGATTGGATATGTAGTTGCCTATGGCGCTGCAGGCACGGCGGCAGACGGGATTGCCGCGCAGTTCCGGCTGAGCGTCGGCCGGGGAGCGGCGGGGGTTATTATAATAACAGGCGGTTTGCTGGGTGCAGCCGCGTTGCTTTTATATTCATTAAAAAGCGTAAGAGGGCTGGAAAGGAATCAGAATGATAAGAAAAATGATAGGGAACGATATCAAGCAAAATAAGCTGTTGGCCGGCGCGACGGTATTTTTTATGGGAATCTCCGCCATGCTATTTGCCCTTACATCGCTGCTTTTTTTTCATCTGACAGGAGCCATAGAAGGTCTGATGGATAAAGCGAAAGTCCCCGATTATATGCAGATGCATACGCAAGACAGTGTTGCGATGGGACATGGCAGTGTTGCAAAGGAACATGATAATGTCGCGAAGGAGCGTATCATATCGGAGGTCCGTTTTTTCAGCGACAATCATGAGGAGGTGGAAGAATGGCAGATTTGCGGTTTCCTGAATCTGGATAACAGCCGAGTGGTCCTGGGAGGCAGGAGCCTTGCGGACAGCACACAGGATAATGGATGTTCCGTGCAGGGAGAGCGCTTCGATTACTTATTGGATTTGGAAAGTAAAATACCGGAGATTCTGCCGGGGGAGGTTTATGTTCCGGTCTGCTACCGCGCGCTGTATGATCTGGCAGTCGGCGATATTATGGAGATAGGAAGCCGGAAACTTACCATCGCGGGTTTTATCCGGGATGCGCAGATGAATTCTATGATGGCTTCTTCCAAACGATTTCTTGTAAATGAAGAAGATTATGGAAAAATAAAGAACTCTGACAGCGCGCAGGAGGAATATTTGATCGAATTCCTGGTTCGTAAAGGTACGGATATCAACGCTTTTAGCACGGCATATGCGGCAGAGGGGCTTCCTGCCAATGGACCTGCGGTGACAAGGCCGTTGGTTCGGATGATAAATGCTTTATCGGACGGGACAATGATTTTTGTCCTCTTTCTTGTGAGTGTCGTAACCTTGCTGGTTTCCCTGCTCTGTATCCGGTTTATACTGTCCCTGCAAATGGAGCGTGACCGGAAAGAAGTGGGCATGTTAAAGGCTCTTGGCGTGGAAAAGGCAGAAATCCGCAGGATTTACTTTATGAAATACCTTCTTTTTTCTGTTTGCGGAGGGATTGCCGGCCTTTTGGCAGCATTTGCTTTGAAAACGCCTTTAGCCGGGCAGATGAAAGAACTATACGGCGTATCGGAGAAAGGATGGCAGACGGCGGGGCTGTCCCTGGCGACAGTAATTTTTACAGAAGGGATTATTCTGCTTTCCATCCTGCGTTCCCTGAAAAAGATGGATGGACTGACGGTTTTGGAAGTGCTGTTTTCCGCACAGAAAAAGAAAAACGGCAGAGGGCGCTATGGAATCATCGGCTTGGTGTCCGCGTCTTGTGCTTTTTTGATCCTCGTGCCTCAGAATTTGTATAGCACGATGGCCGCTCCGGGATTTGCCGCCTATATGGGGATCGGGGATGGGGAGATACGCATGGATATACGGCAGACAGAAGATATTGCTGCAACGACAGAGAGAATTGCTTCTGCCTTGGCGCAGGATGAAAAGGTTGAAAAATATGCAATATTATGTACGAGATCCTGTACGGCGATCCTGCCGGATGGAAAAATAATAAATTTTACCGTGGAAACAGGCGATCACAGCGTATTTCCAGTGAGTTGTTCGGAAGGGAAACTGCCGGGGAATAAAAGGGAGATTGCGCTTTCCGCCATGTATGCGGAGGAATTGGGATTATCCGTCGGGGATTCCCTGCGGCTGGCGGCAGGAGGGCAGGCCATGGAATATCGTGTCTGCGGCATTTATTCCGATATTACAAACGGGGGAAAAACGGCGAAAGCCTGTTTTGCGGATGACCGCGCATCTGTTATCTGGAGTGTTTTGTATGTTTCCCTGAAAAACCCGGAGGGAAAAGAGGAATGGATGGAATGGTACGGGCAGATGGGAGCAGATGTGATTGATATTGCAGATTATGTGGAAGATACTTATGGGCAGACATTAGGGCAGCTCCGCCTGGCATCCCGGGCGGCAATGATTCTGGCGATGCTTGTGGCAGCTGTGGTGGTTATGCTGTTTATGCGTTTGATTGTGGAGAAAAACCGTTATACAATCTCTTTGCATAAAGCGTTGGGATTTACCAGCAAGGACATCAAACAAATTTATTTTGCCAAAGGCTTATTGCCGGTCATAGCAGGAACAGCGGCAGGGCTGTTGGTCGGGAACCTGCTTGGTGAAAGGCTTTGCGGAATGATACTGAGGTCTTTTGGAGCGGACGGATTCCGTTTTGCCATCTCTTGGGAATATATACTGGCAAGGATACCGGCAGCCATTTTGGGCGCGGCGGTACCGGCTCTTCTGGCCGGCATTGCCGAAATCAAGGAGATAAAAGCGTATGAGTGCTGCAATAGCCGTGAGTAAGAGGAAGAGAGAATGATAATAGATGAACGGAGGCGGGGCTGAATGATGGATAAATTATTGAAAGTGGAAAATTTAAGCAAAGCACAGATATTGGATCATGTTTCATTTGAAATGGAGGAGGGCGAAATGCTGGCGATCATGGGGCCGTCCGGTTCCGGAAAATCCACGCTTCTTTACCATGTGGCGGGCATGGACCAGCCATCCGCCGGTAAAGTGTGGGTAAAAGATACAGAGATTGCCGGACTGTCAGAAGATAAAAAGGCAAAGATACGGCTGCATCATATGGGTTTTGTATTTCAGCAGATGAATATGATGGCGAATTTGAATATTTTGGATAATATTTTGCTCCCTGCGATACAGGCAAACAAAGGGGGAGGGAAAAAAACAAGAGCGGAACTGGAGGCGGCGGCCAGAAAAATGATGCAGAAGCTTTCGATTTCCGGTTTGGAGGACCGCAGGATTACACAGGTATCCGGCGGACAGCTTCAGCGTGCCTGTATTTGCAGAAGCATGATGAACTCGCCGGAAATTTTGGCGGGGAAAAGGACGGCTGGTGAAAAATGGCATCTGTTGTTTGCAGACGAGCCGACCGGCGCTTTGAATAAAAAAGCAGCGGCAGAGGTAATGGAAGTGCTGGTCAGACTGAACCAGGAAGGAACGGCAATCCTCATGGTAACGCATGACAGCAGGGTGGCAAGTAAGTGCGACCGGATCCTGTATCTTCTGGATGGACGTATCTGCGGCGGGCTGGTATTGGGCAAGCAGCAGGAGGGTATGGAGAAGAGGCGTGAGGAAAGGGTCAATAAGTGGTTGATGGAAATGGGATGGTAACCAGGCTATTTCATCGATTACCAAGTATCGATTACGAAGGGGCAGCCGTTATGGATTTTTTTCCATGTCATCCCAAGCTTCCGAATCAAATTTTTTGTTTTTGAAATAATAAATTTTGTCGTCTTCCGTGATTTCGCGGATGACCCGGCAAGGATTGCCGGCGGCAATCATGTTGTCAGGAATATCTTTGGATACGACGCTTCCTGCTCCGATGACGACATTGTTTCCGATCGTAACTCCTGGAAGTATTACGGCATTGCCGCCGATCCATACATTATCGCCGATCGCGACAGGGATTCCGTATTCGTATCCGGAATTACGGCTTTCCGGATGTATGGGGTGTCCGGCCGTATAAATGGCCACATTTGGCGCGATCTGCGCATTTGCCCCGATAGTAACCTTGCCGACATCGAGAATAGTGAGGTTATAATTTGCAAAAAAGTTATCGCCCACTTCGATGTTCCATCCGTAATCGCAATGGAACGGAGGTTCCAGCCAGACATTTTTCCCGGTTTTCCCGAACAATTGTTTGAGCAGTTCGGGAATCCGGCGCCTTTCTGCCGGCGGCAGGAGATTGAATTCGTAGATTTTCTGCTTGCAGGTTTCCCTTTCCTCTTCCAATCCGTCAAGCCATGCCTTATAGGGCAGACTGTTTAACATTCTTTCTTTTTGGTTCATTGTTTTCTCCTTCTGTTTTCTGGTTCGTAAGATTTTGCTTCACTTATATACCCGTGTTTCATTGACTTTCTTTATTTTCATTTTATAATAATACTATGGAGTATGCGGAATGTCTATCAGTTTATCTGGATTATGCCGCCCCTGATGAAGAACCAGCGCGCGGCGTTTCTTAAATTATCGGGGAATGACTGCGAACTTCTTTGCAGCACGGACAGAACGGTTTCGGAAATCGCCCTGGAAGTCGGATTCAGCGGCGGGAGCTATTTTGCGGAAGTTTTTCGGAAGGGGTTTGGACAGAGTCCGACGGAATTCAGGAAGAGGGAAAGGGATAGTGTCTAAGGTGGAAGATATAGAAGTAAATGGAAAGGAATACCATGTTGTAAAGTTATTAGGTAAAGGCAAAGGCGGATATTCGTATCTGGCAGAAGACGGAGGCAGGAACGTGGTGGTGAAGCAGATCCATCATGAGCCGTGCGACTATTACCAGTTTGGGAATAAGATCGAGGCTGAAATATGCGATTATGGCAGATTGCATAAAATAGGGATTGCTATGCCGGAAATGTTGGATGTGGATATCAGGAGGGAGCGGATCGTAAAGGAGTACATAGAGGGAAAGAGCGTATATGAAATGGTGTTGGGCGATGAACTGCCGGAATGTTGCCTGGAACAGGTAAAAAGGATGTGCGGCCTGCTTTATCCGGCCAATACAAACATTGATTATTTTCCGACTAATTTTATATTGCAGGGCGGTATTTTATATTATATTGATTACGAATGCAATGATTATACGGATGAGTGGAATTTTGAGAACTGGGGTATAAAATATTGGTCGAAGACGCAGGAGTTTCTGGAGTATGCGGGGAGAGATGGTTCTGTATAACCGGGAAAGATGACAAAGGTTCCAAGGAGAATGCAGCGATGAGAAGAAAAGACAGAGAGGTTACAAAACACAGTGAAATAACGCATATACTGGATACGTGCAAAACCGCATGCGTCGCTATGGCGGATGGGGAGGAGCCTTATGTAGTGCCTTTAAGCTATGGATATGGATGGAAAGGCGATTGCCTGGAATTATACTTTCATTGCGCGAAAGAAGGGAAGAAATTAGAAATCTTGAAATCCAGCCGCCAGGCATGCTTTACGATTTTCAGCGAAGGAGAACCGCTGTATACGGAAAACCCTTGTAATTCCGGGTATTATTATTCCAGCATTATAGGGAATGGAGCGGTTGAATTTATAGAAGATGCCGGGGAAAAAGGTCTCGCTTTGCAGAAAATGTTTGAGCGCCAGACGGGAAGAACGGTGGAGTTTACAGAAGCGCAGATCCGCTCTGTATGCGTGTTTAAGATTGTATCCAAGGATTATACGGGGAAACGGAAATGAAGTTTATGCAGAATCTGGCGTTGGTATTAGGAATTCTTTTTCTTTTTTATTTTCTAGGGGTGAAGATATCGGGGGGCTATGGAACGAATTTTTACGTGATCTGGCTGGTTATGGGACTGGCCTTGGTTGGATGGGCGGTATGTATGAAGAGGGGAATTCTGATTCCTCATATTCCGATATGGATCAGAAGGATGTGTTTCCTATTGGTATGCTTGGGATGTATTTTATTCGTATTTGTAGAAGGGCTGATTCTGAGCGGGTTTGCTGCAAAGGGAGAAGCGGACCTGGATTATATTATCGTGCTGGGGGCGCAGATGAAAGCGGATGGGCCGAGCCGTGTGCTGCAGATGCGGCTGGATACGGCCTATGATTATCTGGTGGAGAATCCCGATACGATTGCCATCGTTTCCGGAGCCCGGGGAAATGACGAACATGTCAGCGAGGCGCAGGGGATGTACGATTATCTGGTGGAAAGGGGGATTGCGCCGGATCGGATCCTAAAAGAAGACCAGTCGCGCAATACCAGCCAGAATATCAATTACAGCGGCGCTTTTTTGGATAAAGAGAAGGATTCGGTGGGGATCGTGACAAATAATTTCCATATTTTCCGGGCGACGCATATTGCGAAGAAGAGCGGCTGCCGGCATGTGTGCGGAATCGCGGCGCCAGCGGAACTGCTGCTCCAGGGAAATAATATGTTGAGGGAATTTGCGGGCGTGATGAAAGATTTTCTGATGGGAAATATTTGAGCGGCTGTTTAAAAGGAATAGAAACAAAAAATGAGAAAAGGACAGGAGGATGCGTATGGCAAGGGAAGAGATGGAGCGGCTGAAGCAGTGGATTGAAGAGAGCAATAATATTGTTTTTTTTGGCGGGGCAGGGGTATCTACGGAAAGCGGGATACCGGATTTCCGGAGCGTGGACGGTTTGTACCATCAAAAATATGATTATCCCCCGGAAACGATATTGAGCCATACCTTTTATAGAAATAAGCCAGAGGAGTTTTACCGGTTTTACAGGGATAAGCTGATCGGTTTTGAGGCGGAACCCAATCAGGCCCATAAGAAACTGGCACAGTGGGAACAGGAAGGAAAACTGAAAGCCGTGATCACGCAGAATATCGACGGACTGCATCAGGCGGCAGGAAGCAGAAAAGTATTGGAGCTGCATGGTTCTACGCTGCGCAACTACTGCGAGCATTGCGGCAAATTTTTTAGCGTGGAAGATATCAGGAAGGCGGAAGGCGTGCCGGTATGTGATGCCTGCGGGGGACCGGTCAAGCCGGATGTAGTTTTGTACGAGGAGGGACTGGATCAGCAGGTATTGTCGGAAGCGGTGCAGTTTATAAGGAATGCCGATGTTTTGATTATCGGAGGCACGTCTTTGGTCGTATATCCGGCGGCGGGGCTGATTGATTATTACCAGGGCAATAAGCTGGTGCTGGTGAATAAGACGCCTACAGCGAGGGACAGCGTGGCAGATTTGGTGGTGCAGGGTGCGATCGGGGAGATTTTTGGACGGCTGTAGTGTGAGAAGAAGTTCTAAGGCTCACGCCAGAGGGCGTTTCGCCAAGAACTTCTAGACTTGCTTTGCAAGTCTTCTCACACCGAAGAACGCCTGAAATACGGCGTTCTTCCTGTTGATGGGGGTAGTGGGGAAAGAGGCGTTCTTCTTAGTGATGGTTTGTGCCGCTGTGAAGCAGGGGCGCGGGGAAAGGGAAAAGGCATGGATATTCAAGTGGGCGATATTTTGCGGCTGAAGAAGCAGCATCCTTGTGGGAGCAAGGAATGGGAAGTTTTGCGGGCAGGAGCGGATTTCCGCTTAAAATGCGCGGGGTGCGGACATCAGATTATGATAGCCCGCAGGACTTTGGAAAAAAGTGTGAGGGAAATCAAACAAAAACCTTGAAAATACTTGGTTTATATGGTATTATACTAATTCGTGATATATTTTTAATTCCTTGTTCCTGATGATTTCAGGGGCCAGAGACCAAAAGGAGGTAACGCACATGAACAAATATGAATTAGCCGTTGTTGTCAGTGCAAAAATCGAAGATGAAGAAAGGGCTGCAGTAATTGAAAAATGCAAGGCTCTTATCGAAAGATTCGGTGGACAAGTTACGGAAGTTGATGAATGGGGTAAGAAGAGACTTGCTTACGAAGTTCAGAAAATGAAAGAAGCTTTCTACTACTTCATCCGTTTCGATGCTGAAAGCACTGTTCCGGTAGAGATCGAACACAGAGTTCGTATCATGGACAATGTGATCAGGTATTTATGCGTAAGACAGGACGAGGCATAAAGAACAGGAGAATGTATGAATAAAGTAATACTTATGGGACGTTTGACAAGAGACCCCGAGGTGAGGTACTCACAGGGAGAAAGCCCATTGGCGATTGCCAGATATACACTTGCAGTGGATCGCCGTTTTAACAGGAACGGCGATGATGCCACAGCGGATTTTATTAATTGCGTAGCGTTTGGAAGAAGCGGGGAGTTTGCGGAAAGGTATTTCCGAAAGGGGATCAAAATTGCAGTAACCGGGCGCATCCAGACGGGCAGCTATACAAATAAAGACGGTGTGAAGGTATATACGACGGAAGTCGTAGTCGAGGACCAGGAATTTGCGGAGAGTAAGAACAGCTCCGGCGGCGGCGACGGTTATGCCGGCGGCAGTAATTATTCGGGAGGCAATAATTATTCAGGCAGCGGAAGGCCGGCTCCCATGGCGGCTGGCGACGGCTTCATGAATATTCCTGACGGAATCGACGAGGAATTGCCGTTTAACTGACCATTATTTTCAATTTTTAGATAGGAGGCATGATTATGGCTTACAATAAAGCGGAAAAGTCCGATTCCCCGGTAAGAAGAAAGGGCGGAATACGCAGAAGAAAAAAAGTTTGTGTATTTTGCGGAAAAGATAATGTGATCGATTATAAGGATGTCAATAAGTTAAAAAGATACGTATCCGAAAGAGGGAAGATTCTTCCCAGAAGAATCACAGGAAACTGCGCGAAGCATCAGCGCGCGCTGACCGTTGCGATCAAGAGGGCGCGCCATCTGGCTTTAATGCCTTATGTACAGGAATAAGGCCGGGAAAGCAAAAATATTTCTAACAGGTTTTACTATATGGGATTAAGAAGAAGCGGTACATGTTTGATACATGGCATACCGCTTCTTTTTTTGACTTGCATAGGGCTTCCGGGAATACCGCTTTCTTTCGGCAGGGCTTTGACTTTGAAGCCGGAAACATATATAATGGAAAAAGCCGTCAGGGCTTGCGGGAATCATGGGGCAGTTTATAAAACAGCATTGCCGGATAAGATAGATTAGGAGAAGGAAATGAAAGAACAGTTGGATGAAAACGTGGAGATAGAAAGAAAAGAACGGCGGAACCTGCGGATCAAGGAGATGCGGCGGAAGAAGGAGCGGCAGGATATGGCCCGCAGGGGAATGCGGATCGCGGTTCCGGCAGCGGCAGTGGTTTTGGCGGCAGTGATTGCGGCGGCGGGAATCGGACGGAAGGATTCCGGCAAAGGAGCGGAAGCGGAGCTGCAGCAGAAAGAAGAAAACAGCGTGGGGTCGGTTTCCCTGGGGACAGCGGAGGAAGGGGAAAGGCAGGAAGAAGCGGGAAAAGAAAGCGGGGATTTGCAGGACGGCCTTGCCGGGACAGGGGATGCGGAAGAGGAAAAAGAAGAGAAAAAACCGCCGTATTATGCAGAGGAAACGGAAAATACGCTGCAGATGGGAGGGGATGTCGTAAGCAATTATGCGGTTTTGGTCGATATGGACAATCAAACGATCGTGTCCATGAAAAACGCCAAGGTGCGGATGAACCCGGCATCCATGACAAAGGTTTTGACGCTTTTGGTGGCGGCGGAGAATATCGGGAATTTGGATGATGAAGTGGAAATCACTCTGGAAATGACAGATTACAGTTTTGTGAATGGCTGCAGTAACGCAGGGTTTGAAAAAGGCGAGATAGTGACGGTAAGGGATTTGATGTATGGAACCATATTGCCGTCCGGCGCGGAAGCGGCAGTAGGGCTGGCAATTTATACGGCGGGGTCGCAGGAAGCGTTTGTGGAGAAGATGAATGGAAAGCTGGAAGAACTGGGGCTTGCCGGGAGCGCCCATTTCACGAATTGCGTGGGCGTATATGACGAGAATCATTATTGTACTGCTTATGATATGGCGATGATTATGGAAGCGGCGCTTGATAATGAGATTTGCCGGGAAGTATTATCGTCCCGTACTTACACTACATCCGAAACGGAAGAACATCCGGAAGGGATGATTCTGAGCAATTGGTTCCTGCGCCGCATTGAGGACAAGGATGTGGGCGGGAAGGTGGCAAGCGGCAAGACGGGATATGTCAAACAGTCAGGAAGCTGCGCGGTGAGTTATGGGGTGGATGAGGATGGCAAAGAATATGTCTGTGTCACTGCAAATGCGGAGAATCAATGGCTCTGCATCAAAGACCATGCCAAATTGTACCAGAGCGTGATGATGCAGCCATAGATAAGCTGTGGGCAGCGCGGGCTTAAGGAATCGGCAAATTGTGCATATTGATATCATCCATAGCGCAATTCGACAGAAAGCGGCCGAAAGCAACAAATAATATTGTGGAACTTTAAGGAAAAAAATGCTATACTATAAGCGATGTATTGTTTGGCAAAGAACAGACTGCACAAAAATACTGACGCCCGGGTAAGGCGGAAAAGGAAGTCATATGAAGAACAGTATCAAATTAAAAGGCAGATTAAAGAAATATTTGCAGACATCGATATACTTAGGTATTCTGTTGATCCTTGTGACATTGGGAATTTACGTGATCGACTATAGGGCGGGATTGATCCTTACATGTTTTGATATTTTCTATTATGCGGTGGTGCTATCCCTGTTTTTATATAATAAGCCGGTGATTATGAATGAACTGATCAGCTTTGCTACCCAATACGGGCAGATACAGCGGCGGCTTCTCAGGGATCTGGATCTGCCCCATGCCCTGCTGGATGAGGATGGGAAGATTATCTGGACAAACATTGCATTTGAGAAGGCGGTACATAAAGAGAAAGGATATCGGAAATCCATAACGTCTCTTTTTCCGATGGTAACCAGGGAGAAGCTGCCCGGCGCAGTGGATGAAGTGGAGCTGGCCGTCAGCTTTGAAGATAATGATTATGTGGCGAAGATGAAGAAGATTTCCTTAAAGGAAATGGCCCGCAACAGCGATATTATCGAAGAGGAAGATTATGAGGGGTATTTGATCGCCCTGTACTTGTTTGACGAAACGGCATTGAAGATTGCCCTTCAAGAGGTGGATGACCAAAGTCTGGCAATCGGGCTGATCTATCTGGATAATTACGAAGAAGCGCTGGAAAGCGTGGAAGAAGTCAGACGTTCCCTGCTTATTGCGCTGATTGACCGGAAAGTCAACAAATATATTGCCGGAATGGACGGTATCTGCAAGAAGATGGAAAAGGACAAGTTTCTTGTCATTATGAGGAAGAAGGCAGTTTCCTATTTGCAGGAAGACCGATTTGATTTGCTGGAAGATGTAAAAACGGTGAATATCGGAAATGAGATGGCGGTGACGATCAGTATCGGGATCGGCCTGGACGGCCTTACTTATGCGCAAAGCTATGAATTTGCCAGAAACGCCATCGACCTTGCCTTGGGACGGGGCGGCGACCAAGCAGTAGTCAAGACGCCGCATAATACGGTATATTACGGCGGCAAGAGCCAGCAGGTAGAGAAAAGCACGAGGGTGAAGGCGAGGGTAAAAGCCCACGCTTTGAAGGAGATCATTACCAGCAAGGACAAAGTGATTGTCATGGGACACAGGAATGCGGATATCGACAGTTTCGGAGCGGCGGTGGGAATCGCCCGTATCGCTTCCACGCTGGAGCGGAAGGCGCATATCGTTTTAAGCGATTCGGCATCTTCCCTCCGTCCCTTTATCGATATGTTCCGCGATAATCCGGAATATGGCGATGATTTTATTATCAGCGGCCAGCATGCGGTGGAGATGGTAGGAAATAATGCGGTCCTGGTAGTCGTGGATGTAAATAAGCCGAGCATTACGGACTGCCCGGAACTGCTCAGGCTTTGCAAGTCCATAGTGGTGTTCGACCACCACAGGCAGGGGACGGAGGTTATTGAAAATGCCACGCTGTCATATGTGGAAGCATATGCCTCTTCTACCTGTGAAATGGTTTCGGAAATGCTGCAATACATCGGGGACAATATTAAGATAAAAAATATAGAAGCCGACAGCATGTATTCCGGAATTATGATCGATACGAATAATTTTATGACAAAGACCGGAGTCAGGACGTTTGAGGCGGCGGCGTTCCTGAGAAGGAACGGAGCGGATGTCATGCGCGTGCGCAAGCTGTTCCGGGAAGAGGCGGCGGAATATAAAGCGAAAGCGGATGCTGTCAGTCAGGCGGAGATATACAGGAATGCATATGCGATTTCCATATGTACAAGCGACGATTTGCCGAATCCTACGATTATAGGCGCACAGGCGGCAAACGAACTGTTGAATATTAAAGGGATTAAGGCAAGCTTTGTGTTGACGGAATACCAGAATCAGATCTATGTCAGCGCCCGTTCCATCGACGAAGTGAATGTACAGATTATTATGGAACGGCTGGGAGGCGGGGGACACATTAATGCAGCCGGATGCCAGATGGAGAATACATCTTTGGCAGAAGGAATCGGGATAATGAAGCAGACGCTGGATCGGATGATCGAAGAAGGGGCGATCTAAAAGAAGGCGGTTATTTACGGACAGGAAGAAAGGCAAGGTTTTGAAATGAAAGTAATTTTAACAGAGGATGTAAAGAAACTGGGAAAAAAGGGAGAAGTCGTGGAAGTGAGCGACGGTTATGCGAGGAACTATGTGCTTCCTAAAAAGCTCGGCGTAGAGGCCAATAACAAAAATATGAACGATTTGAAGCAGCAAAAGGCTTCCGAAGCAAGAAAGGCGAAGGAGCAGCTGGATGCCGCCAAAGCGTTTGCCGAAGAGCTGGAAACAAAAGAAATTGTTGTATATATAAAGACGGGCGAAGGGGGAAGGACTTTCGGTTCCGTGTCGTCGAAGGAAATTGCGGAGGCGGCGAAGTCACAGTGCGGCATGGAGATTGATAAGAAAAAGATCCAGATGCCGGAAGCGATTAAGAGCCTTGGGGCATATGAGGTAGCAGTCAAGCTTCATCCCCAGGTGACTGGAAAATTAAAGGTGAAGGTACAGGAAACGGAATCATAGAAACGTCAAAGGGACGAGAGGAAATCAAGTGGCAGCAATGGAAGAAGCGTTGCTGAAAAGAGTATTGCCGCACAGCATAGAGGCAGAGCAATCGGTGATCGGAGCTATGATCATGGACAAGGATGCGATTGTGACAGCGTCGGAAATATTGGCGGAAGAGGATTTTTACAGCAAGCAGTGCGGGACTCTTTTTGAAGCAATGGTAGAGTTGAATGATGAAGGGAAGCCGGTGGATCTGATCACCTTGCAGGACCGGCTGAAGGAAAAGGATGTTCCGCCGGAGGTAAGCAGCCTGGAATATATCAGGGATTTGATTACTGCGGTGCCTACCTCGGCAAATATCAAGCATTATGCCAATATCGTATCCGAAAAGGCTATGCTCAGACGTCTGATCAGGATGAATGAAGAAATTGCCAATACTTGTTATGTGGGCAAGGAGAGCCTGGAAACAATATTGGAAGATACGGAAAAAAGGGTCTTTCATTTGATCCAGAGGAGAAATAGCGAAGATTTCGTACCGATCCGCCAGGTGGTCATGAATGCCATGGAGCAGATAGAGAAAGCTTCCCGGAATAAGGGGAATGTTACGGGAATTGCGACGGGTTTTGCCGATCTGGATTACCGTACGGCGGGTATGCAGCCGTCGGATCTGGTGCTGATAGCGGCCAGGCCGTCCATGGGAAAAACGGCGTTTGTGCTGAATATCGCCCAGTATGTGGCATTTAAGCTGGAGCAGCCGGTGGCCATATTCAGCTTGGAAATGTCAAAGGAGCAGCTGGTCAACAGGCTTTTTTCCTTGGAATCCAAAGTGGATGCGCAGAAGCTGAGGTCAGGGAACTTGTCGGATAACGAATGGGAAAGGCTGATCGAAAGCGCCGGCGTGATCGGGAAATCTAATTTAATCATAGATGATACGCCGGGTATTACGATCGGGGAGATGCGTTCCAAATGCAGGAAATATAAGCTGGAATACGGCCTGAAGATGATTATTATCGATTACCTCCAGCTGATGTCGGGAAGCGGCAGGAATGATTCAAGGCAACAGGAAATCTCCGATATATCCCGTTCGCTGAAGGCCTTGGCGAGAGAATTGGAAGTTCCGGTGCTTGCGCTTTCCCAGTTAAGCCGCGCGGTGGAGCAGAGGCCGGATCATCGCCCGATGCTTTCGGATCTGAGGGAATCGGGAGCGATTGAGCAGGATGCCGATGTGGTGATGTTTATTTATCGGGATGACTATTATAACAAAGATACCGAAAGAAAGGGGATTGCGGAAATTATAATAGCCAAGCAGAGAAACGGCCCGATCGGCACGGTGGAGCTGGTGTGGCTGCCGGAATATACAAAGTTTGCGAATATGCAGAAATAGAGAAGATTACAAAAGAGGATGGGCTTGGACAAGCTGTCCTCTTTTTGTGTATTTATACGGATAGGACAATGAATAGCTGCTTTTTCAAAACAGAGGAGAATAAAGAGAGGAGAAGGAAAGCATGGAACAAACACGGTATTTGATTTCAGACGCGGCGAAGCAGGTGGAGGTAGAATCCCACGTTCTTCGCTATTGGGAAGAGGAACTGAATATTCCAATTAAAAGGAATGAGCTTGGACACAGATACTATACATCGGAGGATGTGGAGCGTTTCAGGGAAATTAAAAGGTTAAAGGAGCAAGGGCTGCAGTTGAAGGCGATTCGCATGGTGTTAAAAGACGGTAAACTTGAAAGATTAAAGATGAAGGAGATTCCAGGGAATATGGTAATTTACAGAGAACATTTGGATAATGGGAACGGGGAAAGAGTGGTCAGCGAACAGGAGAAGCATATGATAGAAATTATCGGGAAAAAAGAACTTGCAGAGAGGGATCAGGAAAGCAAGGAAGAAAAAAGCATAAGGCTCCAAATGCTGCTGCAGCATATGATCAGCGAGGCAGTGAAGGAAAGCAACAAGGAACTTTGCGAGGATATCAGGCAGAGTGTTTTGAAAGAAATGGATTATCAGTTCCGCCAGCAGGAGGAGAAGGAGGAAGAACGGGAAAAAGAACGCAGACAGCGGGAAGAAGAACATTATAAGAAGGTGGACGAGCTTCTTCGAAGCTACAGTAAAAAGGGAAAAAGGAAGGAAAAGGAAAAACCCCGCCGTTTTGGGGCTGGAAAAAAGCCTTCCATCGTTTGATGGAAGGCTTATCATGTACTTTATTCCTGTGAAATAGCGCCTACCGGGCAGCCGCCTGCGCAGGAACCGCAGTCGATGCATGTATTGGGATCAATCTCAAATTTGCCGTCGCCTTCGCTGATCGCGCCCACCGGGCACTGTCCCTGACAAGCTCCACAACTTACACAAGCGTCACCAATTACGTATGCCATAACTAAATCCTCCTTATATGTGTATCTTTATTGATAAATTGTTATCAAACTCTGTATTTATTTTAATATAAAACATGTGTAAATACAAGAGGAACCTTTTAGAAAATCAAAGGAAATATCAGGTGCTTCCCGTTCATTTTCCAGCAGGGGAGTCAGGCTTCGCTGCGGCGTTTTTTGATGCCGTCCAGGATTACCTGCTTTTTGGCCACCACCTTTTCCTTGTCCATAGCGGGAACTCCGGCAAGTTTGTAAGTTATTCCCAGTTTTTCATATTTGGTCTCTCCCATGGTATGGTAGGGAAGCACGTCGATGGCTTTGAGATTGTTAAACTGCCCGATAAAAT
Source organism: Lachnospiraceae bacterium (assembly GCA_021772075.1). GTDB lineage: Bacteria > Bacillota > Clostridia > Lachnospirales > Lachnospiraceae > Kineothrix. The sequence continues at coordinate 35,324 of JAETNQ010000024.1, read as the reverse complement.
ATCCCAGTTCAAAAAGATATTTATCGTCATCGGTTATGCCCGGGACAACGACGTGGCGAATCCACATATCCACTTGCTTTTCATTGAGGTAAGAGGCAAAGGCCAATATGCCGTCGTTAGGCTGGGATGTCAATTCCTGATGCTTTTGCGGGTCGATATGTTTGATATCGAGCATCACGAGGTCGGTTAAGGACATCAAGCGATCCAGCTTTTTGATCCACTCCGTATTCTGCGGTTTATAAGCGATGCCGGACGTGTCGATGCAAGTATGGACATTTTCCTTTTTGGCGATCGTGAATAAATCAATAAGGAAATCGACCTGCATAAGGGGTTCGCCGCCGGTCACGGTAATTCCTCCGGTTTTATAAAAAGGCTGATTGCGCCTGTATTGTTCAAAAATTTCCTCCGGCTCCATCAGTGTGCCGCCGTCCATAGGCCATGTATCGGGATTATGGCAATAAGCACAGCGCATGGGACATCCCTGTACGAAGACGACAAACCGGGTGCCGGGGCCGTCTACGGTTCCGAAGCTTTCTAATGAATGTATTCTTCCTTGCATATAGCTCATCTCCTTTTGGATGGATATTCTTTTTATTTAGTATAGCAGAAATTGAAGAAAAAGCAAATTGAAAGAAAAATTCCGCAGGCACACTTATCTCAAAAGGGAGAAAAGTAAAAACAAAGAGCTGGCTTTTATGCCAACTCTTTGCCGTTTCGCACTCTTTATGATTTTGCTTAGATCGATTCATGGAAAGTACGGGAAATAACATCCGCCTGCTGTTCCGGTGTCAGTTTGATGAAGTTTACGGCATATCCGGATACGCGGATTGTGAGCTGCGGATAGTTCTCAGGATGTTTCTGGGCATCCAGAAGCATATCCCTGTTTAAAACATTAACGTTAAGGTGATGGCCGCCTTTTGTTGCGTATCCATCTAATAAGTTTACAAGGTTATCAACCTGTGCTGAACTTGTTGCCATGGTAAGTTTCCTCCTTAAAATCTTTATTGGCAGGCTGTGGCAAAGCAGGATAGGAGCCGCAGCCGTTTGAATTAGTGGTAATCGTCCAAGCCCTGTTCCAATGTAGGAACGCTGCATGCTAACGGGGTTCTGGAGCAGTCTGTGCATCCCATAGTCTGAACGTTTTTGGATTCTTCCATAGAATTATCCGTATCCACGTTGATATGACCTACACCCTGCGTCATGCCGGAGTCCAACATTTTAACGAGATCGTCGATCATTTTATTATCGTCCATAGAAAACCCTCGTTATTCCTTGTGGAAAATTATTTGTTCAAGTCGAGTTCAAGGTCGCCTGCAAATACCTGGTCTTCTTTTCCAAGAGCGCCGGGGATGATCGTGAAGGTATTGGAGATACCATCCTGAGCATCTTTGAACGGAAGCTTGGATACGGAAGATAAGGATGCTACTGCGCCGTGGGTATCGCGTCCGTGCATCGGGTTAGCGCCGGGTGCGAAAGGCTGTCCTTTCTTACGTCCGTCGGGCGTGTTTCCTGTAGCCTTACCGTAGGTTACGTTGGAAGTAATGGTAAGGATAGAGGTGGTAGGAATGCCTTCCCTGTAGGTATGGTGTCTTCTGATAGCGGTCATGAATCTGTGTACGACTTCCTGTGCAATGGAGTCAACCCGGTCGTCGTCGTTGCCGTATTTCGGGAATTCGCCGGTTGTCTTGAAGTCTACGATAACGCCGTCTTCGTCTCTGACAACTTCAACTTTCGCATATTTGATAGCGGACAGGGAGTCAGCTACGATGGAAAGTCCTGCAACGCCCGTTGCAAAGTAACGTTTTACATCTCTGTCATGAAGCGCCATCTCAGCTCTTTCATAGCAGTATTTGTCATGCATGTAATGAATGATATTCAGAGTATTTACATATACGTCCGCCTGCCATTCAAGCATATCCATGAATTTGCTCCATACATCGTCATAGTCAAGCACATCGCCTGTAACAGGACGGTACTTCGGTCCTACCTGTTTCTTTGTTACTTCGTCCACGCCGCCGTTCAGAGCGTAAAGCAGACATTTTGCAACGTTAGCGCGTGCGCCGAAGAACTGCATTTCCTTGCCGATTACCATGGAGGATACGCAGCATGCGATACCATAGTCGTCGCCATGGGTTACTCTCATAAGGTCGTCGTTTTCGTACTGGATGGAAGAAGTCTGGATGGACATCTTCGCGCAGTATCTCTTCCAGTTTTCAGGAAGCCTTGTGGACCAGAGAACAGTTAAGTTCGGTTCCGGAGAAGGTCCTAAGTTTGTCAGTGTGTGCAGATAGCGGAAGGAAGTCTTTGTTACCATATGACGTCCGTCCACGCCGACGCCGCCGAGGGATTCTGTTACCCATACCGGATCGCCGGCAAAAATCTGGTTGTATTCCGGCGTACGTGCAAATTTGATGCAGCGCAGTTTCATAATGAAGTGGTCTACGAATTCCTGGATCTGTTCTTCTGTGAAAGTTCCGTTTGCCAAGTCTCTTTCTGCGTAGCAGTCGATGAAAGTAGATGTACGTCCCAGGGACATAGCCGCGCCGTTCTGCTCCTTTACTGCGCAGAGGTATCCGAAGTAAGTAGCCTGGATTGCTTCTTTTACGTTGGTAGCCGGTTTGGAGATATCGCAGCCATAGGAAGCAGCCATTTCCTTCATCATTTTAAGAGCTATCATCTGCTCGGAAAGTTCTTCACGGAGACGGATTACTTCATCTGTCATAACGCGTCCGGTGGAATCTTTCTGAGCCTGTTTGTCCTGGATCAGGTAATCGATACCGTACAGAGCTACACGTCTGTAGTCGCCGATGATACGTCCGCGGCCATAAGCATCCGGAAGACCTGTGATGATATGGGAGGAACGGCAAGCTCTCATTTCCTGGTTGTAAGCGTCAAAGCAGCCTGCATTGTGCGTTTTTCTGTGTGTGGAGAAAAACTCGCTGATCTCAGGGTCTACTTCGTAGCCGTTATCGGAGCAAGCTTTCTCTGCCATACGGATACCGCCGTAGGGCTGCAAGGAACGTTTGAAAGGAGCGTCTGTCTGGAAGCCTACGATCGTTTCTTTGCTCTTGTCCAGATAGCCAGGGCCATGGGAAGTAATCGTGGAAACTACTTTGGTGTCCATATCGAGAACGCCGCCTGCCTCACGCTCTTTCTTCTGCAAGTCGAGTACCATGTTCCATAAGTCTTTTGTGTTCTGTGTAGGCGCTGCTAAAAAGGATTCATCCCCGTCATAAGGATGATAGTTTCTCTGGATGAAATCACGTACGTTGACTTCATTTTCCCATTTGCCGCCTACAAAATCTTTCCATTCTGGTCTCATTTTGAATAAGCCCTCCTATTATTAATTATTTGGTTAATATGACACTAATCCTGTATCCTCATTATAGTATTAAGTCGCCGATAACGTCAAGCGACGGCGTGTACTTTTTTCTGTACATTCGGTATGTTTTCGGCAAATTTTATATAAAATTTTTGTGAATTTTATGAAGAAATTGCGGAAAGTTTGTTTGAGTGGTATAATTAGAGCAGAAGGAATTAAAGTTAAGGAGAAATTTTAAATGCGAAAAAAATTTTTAATAATGCTCTTAGTATTATTTATACTCCAATGTATCATTCGATTCGTTCCGCTTATAGAAAATAAAGCACTGCCAGACTTAAAGAAATCTGAGGAGGAAGTCCCTGTTCCTATTCCGCAGGAAAACCTTTCGGACGAAACAGAACATATCTATTGCCCTTCTGCGGATAATGCGGATGACATAACCAATACCGACCATGAATGGATTTACCTAAATTAAGCCGGATTCTGCCTTTGTCTGTTAATTAAAAAATGGAACAGATACATATACAAATCCCGGATAGAAAGAAAGGAATGACTTGAAACAAAATGGAGAAAGTATTATACTGGTATCAGTTTTTCCGTTGGAAAATATGGGAATACTTCATACAAAAGGAGGTTTAGATATGGCAGAGATCACTAAAAATACAACAATCGGCGAGGCGCTGAGGATTAATCCGGATATTGCCCCGGTGCTTATGGAGATAGGGATGCATTGCCTCGGCTGTCCCTCGGCACAAGGGGAAACGCTGGAAGAAGCGGCTATGGTGCATGGGCTCGACGCAGACGTGCTGATGGAGAGGATTGCAAACGTATAATATCCAACCCTGGCAGCCCCTTCCCAAGTTCCTCCGGCCCGTCCCCGGCTATAAAAATCGGTTTTCGCATGCCGGCGCCGGTAAACTTCATGTCGATTCCATGCTTTTCATCAACTGCCTTACGGCGTCAAAAAGATAGGGTTTCAGTTCGTTGACCGGTACCGGGTCGCTGTAAAGAATACAGCTGAAACAAGTGGAGTTGACCAGTTCTATAATCATAAATACAAGAACCTCCGGGTTCTTGTATTTTTTTTCGGATCGTTCAAATATGGAGGAATATATGTTATAGAAATCGATATCGGCGGCGCTGGAATAAAGGAGTTCGTTTTTGAAGACTCCCCAGCTTAAGTTTTTCGAAATAAAATTCAACAGGGATTTATTTTCGGACAATTGGTCGATGATATTGTCGATCAAAAAAATAATCTTTTCATCCAGGGAATCGATGCCCGTCTGCTGCAGGGCATCGTCAGCGAGACGGAATACCTGGCTGGCTTTTTTGGCGATCAGTTTATTCCGTATATCATACTTGTCCTTAAAATATAAATAAAAAGTGCCTTTGGCCACGCCGGCCTGGCTGACGATATCTGAAATCGATGTTTTCTGGATTCCCTGCCTGGTAAACAGGTCGAAAGCCGTATTCAAAAGCGCGTCTTCCTTCTGTTTCTTGTTGTTGTCTACTTTTCCCATATTTCTTTCCTTTTAATCCCTCAGATTTAGAAACTCTTCCCGCACTATTATAAAGTAAGATGCTGACGAAAAGCAATGAGTTTTGCAGTTTACATTTTTTTTATAATTTTTTACCTGTACAAATATTGACCGATGGTCACTTTTGTGATATACCATACTTACAGTAAATGACCAATGGTCATATTTATAATCGGAGAGGATAAAGTTAGGAGGGCAAAAATGAAAAAATTTGGAAAAGGAGTAGTAAAACTAAGAATACCGATTTTGATCGTCAGTTTTCTTCTACTCATTCCGTCTTTTTTCGGGTATGTAGGGACGAGGGTCAATTATGATATTCTTTCCTATCTTCCGAAGGACATCGAGACAATGGTGGGGCAGGATATTCTGGTGGATGAATTCGGAACCGGAGCTTTTTCCATGTTTATAGCGGAGGGAATGAAGCCCAAGGAAACGGCGGCGTTGAAAAAGGAAATTGAAGAGATAAGCCATGTGGAAAAGGTGGTCTGGTATGATTCGGTCATGGATATATCCGTACCGATGGAACTGATGCCGGATGAATTGTATGAGGCTTTTAACAACGGCGACTGCACGTTGATGATTATTATTTTTAATGAAACCACATCGGCGGATTCCACGATGGAAGCGATAGAAGAGATTAGAAGGGTTGCGGATAGGGACTGTTTTTTGAGCGGAATGTCCGCAGTGGTCACGGATACAAAGAATTTATCCGAGAAGGAAGCGCCGATTTATGTATTTATCGCGGTGCTGCTGACCTGCATCGTGCTGTCGCTGGCAATGGATTCGTACCTGGTATCTTTTATTTTCTTGGTCAGCATAGGGATGGCGATTGTTTATAATCTTGGGAGCAACATTATTTTTGGGGAGATTTCCTATATTACAAAGGCTTTGAGCGCGGTGCTGCAGCTCGGAGTGACGATGGATTATTCCATTTTCCTCTGGCATAGCTATCAGGAGAAGCAAAATCATTGTGAAGATAAAAAAGAAGCAATGGCGGAGGCGATCGGGGAGACCCTCTCTTCCGTGGTTGGCAGTTCCATTACTACGGTGGCGGGGTTTATCGCTTTATGCTTTATGAGTTTTACTCTTGGCATGGATCTTGGCCTGGTTATGGCGAAAGGGGTTGTATTCGGTGTGACGGCATGTGTGACCGTTCTTCCGTCCCTGATTCTTGTGTTGGATAAGGCGCTGGAAAAAACAAAGCACAGGGCGCTGATTCCAGATATGGATCATATCGGAAAGTTTGTAACTGGTCATTTTATGGTTTTTGCACTCCTTTTTATAATCCTTCTTGTTCCGGCGCTGTACGGATACCGGAATGCCCGGGTATATTACAATCTGGATGAAACTCTGCCCAAGGATCTGCAGAGTATTATAGCGAATGAAAAACTGGAACGGGAATTTGATATGAATGCCACTCATATGCTGCTGGTGGATGCGGATCTGCCGTCCAAAGACGTAAAACATATGAGCGATGAGATGAAACAGGTTCCCGGCGTGAGCTGGATACTGGGGCTGAATGCCATAAAAGGAGCCGCACTGCCGGATGAAATGGTGCCGGATGAGCTAAAGGAAGCCTTGAGCAACGAAAATTGGCAGCTGCTGCTGATCGGCTCCAAATACAAGGTGGCGTCAGAAGAAGTCAATAACCAGTGCGATGTTTTAAGCGGGATATGCAAATCCTATGATCCCGGCGGAATGCTTGTAGGGGAAGCGCCGTGTACGAAAGATTTGATACGCATTACGGATAAAGATTTTAAGACGGTAAGCGTTGTATCCATCGGCGTTATTTTTCTTATCATTGCATTTGTTTTTAAATCCATTTCCCTGCCGGTCATTTTAGTGGCAGTGATCGAAGGCGCTATTTTCGTCAATATGGGAATCCCTTTTTATACGGGAACTCCGATCCCGTTTATCGCTTCTGTTGTAATCGGAACGATACAGCTCGGGGCAACGGTGGATTATGCGATATTGATGACGACGCGGTACCGGAGGGAAAGAACTGCGGGCGCAGAAAAAAGGGAAGCAGTGGCTGTTGCGTGTCAGACAAGCGCAAAATCCATTGTTGTCAGCGCTCTTACATTTTTTGCGGCAACGTTCGGAGTAGGGATGTATTCCAACATCGATATGATAAGTTCGCTTTGTACGCTGATGGCGAGAGGAGCCGTTATCAGCATGGTCAGCGTCATTTTCATTCTTCCGTCTATGTTTATGATATTTGACCGGTTGATTATGGCAAGCACATGGAAAGAGAGAATGAAAGGGAATAAGAAAAAAACAGAAGGAGGAGTCGTATTATGATAAAAAAAGAAGAAAAAGGAAGACGGGGCGGATATGTAAAACGGAATCCGAAGCGGAAAAGAGCGGTCAGCCTGGCATTGTGCGGGGCGCTGGCAATGACGGCGGCTGCTTGCGGAACAGAGGGAGCGGATGCGGTCAGCGCCGAAACAAGCGCAGGCGAGGAAATAATATTGGAGCAGGCATTAAATGGACAGGTGAAGTCCCATAGCAGCCAGACAGGCAAGGAGGAGACAGTATATGTTTTGGCCGACGCCCAAGGAGGAATCAACCAAGTGATTGTCAGCAGCTGGGTGAAAAACGGAGAAGGGAGCAATATACTGCCGGATGTAAGCGACTTGTATAACATAGAAAATGTCAAGGGATATGAAGAATATACGGCGGGGGAAAACGGGAGCCTGACATGGGACGCGCAAGGGTCTGATATTTATTATCAGGGGACGACGGATAAAGAACTTCCGGTGGATGTAAAACTTTCCTATACGTTGGACGGAGAGGAAATCACGCCGGAAGATCTGGCAGGGAAGAGTGGAAGGGTGACGATCCGCTTTGATTATGAGAACAGAGAAAAACAGAAGGTAGACATTAATGGGAACGAGGAAGAAATTTACGTGCCTTTTGCTATGATTTCCGGTCTGGTGCTTCCTTCCGATATTTTTTCAAATGTTGAGGCGACGAATGCAAGGCTGATTTCAGAGGGAGACAATCTGTTGGCGGTAGGAGTGGCTTTTCCGGGGCTTCGGGACAGTCTGAATCTGGAAGAATGGAAAGAGGGAATCGAAGACGAGGAAAAGAAAAAAGAACTGGATGAGCTGAATATACCGGAATATATCGAGATTTCGGCAGACGCGGTGGATTTTGACCTGAATATGACGATGACGATGGCTATGAGCGATGTGCTTTCGGATATCAGCCTGACCGATTCCATCGATTTAAATGATATCAACGAATCGATGGACGATCTGGAGTCCGCATCCCGGGAACTGATCGACGGAACGTCAAAGTTAAAAGACGGGACAGAAGAATTAAAGGACGGAACCGTGGAGTTAAAGGACGGTACGGAAGAATTGAAAAACGGAGCCGCAGATTTGAAGGATGGAACCGGAAAACTGAGGGATGGCGCATCGGAATTGAAGGATGGAACGGATGAACTGCAAAACGGAGCTTCCGACCTGAAGGACGGGACGGAAAAGCTGGCCGGCGGAACGAAAGATTTGAAGGCAGGGGCGGATACGTTGAAAGGCGGCACGCAGGAGCTGAAGGAGAAATCGGGGGAACTGGAAGCTGGGGCAGGAAAGGTGGATGAAGGGGCGGCACAGCTGACAGCGGGAAGCAGGGCGCTGGCAGAAGGGACAAAAGCGCTGGCGGAAGGAAGCGTGGTATTGGATGCCGGGGCTGCCCAGATACAGCAGGGGCTGGCTTCAGTGGATATGGCGATCGGGGCTATGGTGAAGGCATGCCGGGGAACCGATGAAAGCATGGGGCTTGTGGAAGGAAGCCGGTCTCTGACAGAAGGTGTTGTCGGTCTGGATGCTTTGCTGAACCGATATTTCGAAATGTATGAAGCGGATATTAATGGAAAAATAGAGTCGCTGCGGCAGATGGCGGAAGAGGCAGGGGCCAGGAAGGCGCAGGCCAAGGCAGGGCTGGAGCAGGCGCTGGCACGCCAAGAGGAGGCGGAGGAAGCCCTGAATGCCGCATGTGTACCGGAAACAAAGACGATCGAAGTAGAAGTGGAGGCCGAAGGAACGATGCCCCAGATGACGATCAGCGGTTCGGTGACGGGGTACAGCATAGAGCCGGTAACGGCTACGGCGGAGGTGCCGGTGCAGAGCATATCGGCGGATGAAGTGCAGAAAGCGGCGCTGGATTACCGCAGCGCGGGGGAAGAGGTCGCCGCATACCAGGCGGAAGCTGCTGCGGCACAGGCGCAGGAAGAAGCGATTCAACAAATCATTGCTCAATATACACAGGAACTGATGCAGTCGGGACAGTTCGGGAACGATGTCCAGACGGCTTCCCAGGCAGCTTATATTAAATATATGAAAGAAGTATCCGGAAATCTGGCGGCGGGCGCGCAGACGGTTCAGGCAGGAATGAACTCTTTGTATCAGGCGCTTCTGCTCTTGAATGACGGACAGTCCGGGGTTCCCGCGCTGGCAGCAGGAGCGGCGCAGCTGAAAGGCGGAACGGCCGCTGCGGTAACGGGAACAAAGGAATTGCAGGAAGGAACGGCGGTTTTGGATGAAGGAATCGGCACATTAAAGACGGGTACGGAAGCGTTGCAAGCCGGGACGGTGAAATTAACGGAGGGAACGGGCAAACTGGATGACGGCGCGGCCTCTTTGCAAGAGGGAGCGGGCAAGCTGGACGACGGGGCAAAAGAACTGGACGACGGAGCCGGAAAATTGCAGGACGGAGCGTCACAGCTGGGCGATGGAGCGTCGCAGCTGCAGGATGGCGCGGCGGAACTGGATGACGGCGCGGCGCAGTTGCAGGATGGAGCGACTGAGCTGGATGACGGCGCGGCAAAATTGCAGGATGGAGCAACTGAGCTGGATGACGGCGCATTGGAATTAAAAGACGGAATGATCCGCTTTGACGAGGAAGGAATCCGTAAACTGACGGAGCTGTTCGGCGATGACGTGGAAAAGGTGATCGACAGGATAGATGCGCTGAAGGATGCGGGCGACCGTTATAATACATTCAGCGGTTTGCAGGAAGGAACGGAAGGAAGCGTGAAATTTATTTATAAAACGGATGGGATAAAAGCCGAATAAAAAGGAGGAAAATAGGAATACAGAAAAAGAGGGAGCTTCAAATTTTTGAGGCTCCCTCTGTAGTATTATATTCTGCGCAAAGACTGTAAGGCGTTTTCCCTGATAACCGGAGAAAAATGCTCTTCCAGATATGCTTCCCCGGCGGAAACATACTTTTCTGCCTGGCCGTACTCGGACAAGATATTGCATACCTTATTGAATTCTGCAGGCGAATGGCTGCCTTTTGCGACGACCAGAATATACCGATGCGTATTTTCATTTTTATACAATGAGTTGCTTTCGCCATAACAACCGGCAAGGACATGGGATGTCCTTGTTACGGTACGGATGGAATCGAAGGAAAAGATCCTGATCAGTTCCTGGTCCGAAGCAAGGCTTTTTTCCTGTTTTTCCGTATTTTTTTTGGCCTGTTTTTCCTTTAATGAGGAATCGGAAGCCTTTTTTTCCAACGCGTCGGCAAATTTGCCTTCGTGAATTTTCTTAAACAGATCCAGCACATCGTCGGCGCCTTCGGAAAGACTGTCAATGACTTCATCCAGATCGCCTTCCGAATCGTGAACGGAGGGCGCGAACTTAGAGAAGCGCGTGTCCAGCTCTTCCGGGTCTTCCACCTTGGTAATGATGAGCACGATGCATTCTGAATTAAGAGGAATGGCTTCTATCATTAACGGAATATCTTCGGCTTCAAAACCAAATTCGAAGGATGCCTGCTGCATCATATCCCGAAAAAGGTTTTTTGCTTTTTCCGTCCCGTATGCGAGTTCACTGATTTTTAATTCACGGTCGGCCAAATCTTCTCTGGTAAGCGTACAGCGAATCTGATGGTCATTTACTTTTTCAATTTTCATGTTATCACATCCTTACTATTAAGATACTGCCACCTTGTTATATTGTGACTAACCTGAACCAAATTATCCCTGAAGATAATGCTTTACAGTTAAAAGTATATTATACTGTTCATAAATTTAAGTCAATAGAATTCCATCACTGTTTAAAAATTTTTAATAAAAATTCGACATTTTTTTTAAAAATCCTTGAAATAAATGGAAGCTTTTGATATAATTGGTTTCACGGAATGCTTCCGGATAGTCTGTATCGGAAGGAGGCATGGTAGTCTAATAGGCAGTTTTATTGTATTTTAATCTTTTCTCCCCAGTTTAGTATGGGAGAAGTCTTACAAGCTTATGTGCTTGTTCGGGAAATAAAATTTTCCAAATAATTTCACGTTATGTTATTATTATAATTCAATCATTGAACTTCACGAATATTTTTTATGAAAAAAGGTCATTTTATTTTTTATCCGAAGGAAGGCGGCCTGTGGAATATGCCGTCGTTTGGAAGGTGAATACATGTCCGGGCATTCCGTTTTTTGCATATTGTTTAACGCCGTCAGCTTTTAGTATTGCCAGATCGTCCGAAGAGTATCATTTTAAGAAAAAGTATATCACGTATTTATGTTCTTCTTTTGGGAAAACTCTGAGGAAGTGTTTCCATTTTGGCGAACAATCCGGTCTGGCGGTTCCGGCAGGAAAAAACAGGCATCGGCATGCCGTGACAGGAAAACAGGAAGACCCCCCTGGGCGACAGGGCATGCTGTCAAAAAAAGCTGGAAAAAGTCAAATTTTGTAATGACGGTACTTAAATAGTTTGCTATAATAAAGGGCGATTGGAAGGGAGCGGATCTATGAAGAAAAAAATAATTCCGGTATTAATTGCAATCGTCCTTATTATAATAGTCGGCGGGTTCAGCGTCGGCTTAAAATTGGCGGATAAATATTCTTATTCCAAGGAGAGAGCGGATCTGGAGGAATATTTTTCCGTAAGCGGCGGGGACGAGGCCGCTATCGTGCTGGGGAACGAGCTTGTCGAAGAAAAGGCGCGGCTGGTGGACGGAGTATATTACTTCGACCTGGCAACGGTTCGAAAGTATTTTAACGACAGGTTTTATGAAGATAAAAATGAAAAGCTGCTGCTGTACAGCCTGCCGGAGGATACGGTGAGGACGGAGATCGGTTCTTCTGCATATTATTTGGAGAGCGGGGCGACGGAGACCGGTTTTCCGGCTGCAAGGTATGAAGAGGCGGCGGATGGCAGCGGGGAAACGTTGTACGTGGCGGCGGATTATGTAAAATTATTCGCGGATTACAGCTACCGGCCTTTTGAAGGGCCGAACCGCATACAAGTTTATACGGCGGAATATGGCGAAACGGGAGAAACGGCCCGGATCGTGAAGGATACGGCGGTCCGTTACCAGGGCGGCGTAAAAAGCCCTATTCTGGCGGATCTGGCAGAGGGAGACAGAGTCACTGTCCTGGAAGAGATGGAAACTTGGAGCAAGGTAAAGACAGAAGACGCTGTCATAGGTTACGTGGAGAATAAGAGGCTGGAAAAGGACGGAGGCGGCGCGGCGGGAATCGAAGCGCAGCCTGTGGAAGAAGGAGGAGCCGTTTTCGGGCATCCTGAATTTTCGTGCATTTCCAGACCGTATAAGATAAACCTGGCATGGCATGCGGTGGCTGGTACCGCGGGAAATGATACGCTGGCAGCGGCATTGGCAAATACCAAGGGAGTGAATGTGATCTCGCCTACGTGGTTTTCCCTGAGCAATAATGAGGGGGATTTTTCCAGCTTTGCATCGAAGGATTATGTGGACAGGGCGCACGATATGGGGTTGGAGGTATGGGGATTGATCGATAATTTTTCCAATCCTGATGTGGATACTTATGAAGTGCTGTCCTATACGAGCAAGCGGGCTTATCTGGTAGAAACGCTGGTGAATACGGCGCTGCAGTATGGCTTGGACGGTATCAATGTGGATTTCGAAGGTTTAAGCCAGGATACGGGGGAACATTTTATTCAGTTTATCCGCGAACTGTCCATTCCATGCCGGAAAAACGGAATCGTGCTATCCGTGGATAATTATGTGCCGATGGGATATACGGATCATTATAATAGAAGCGAGCAGGGCGTGTTTGCGGATTATGTTATTATTATGGGATATGACGAGCATTACAACGGCAGCCCGGAGGCCGGAAGCGTGGCTTCCATAGGTTTTGTGGAGGACGGGATACGCAAGACCGTGGAGCAGGTTCCGGCGGAAAAGGTAATCAATGGCCTGCCGTTCTATACCCGTATATGGAAAACGGAAGGAGCCGGACTGACGAGCGAGGCGGTAGGAATGGAAATGGCCGAGCAGTTTGTGTCCAACCATAATATGGAGCTGCGCTGGGATGAGGAGGCCTGCCAGAATTACGGGGAGATCCAGGAAGGCGGAACTTTTTACCAGGTGTGGCTGGAAGACGAGCATTCCATAGAAGCGAAGCTGAATATTATGCAGAAATATAATATTGCCGGAGTTGCATCGTGGAAGCTTGGATTCGAAAAGGCATCGATCTGGGACGTGATTGAAAAATACTTGAATCAATAAGGTAAAGTTCATTTTTCGCCGGGCTGTTTCATAAGTTTTACTAATAGAGAAAACAGAGCGGTAGATAGATGATGGAGGAAAAACAAGGCAAGGTTTTAAGGATCATAATGGCGGCGATACTTCTTGTATCCATGTATTTTGTGGCCGGGGAGGGCGCCGCCTATGTTAATTCGGACAATGTGGCGGGCGAGGACAGGGAAGAAGCGAAAGCGGAAAGAAAAAAAATCTGCGTGGTGATCGATGCCGGACACGGCGGAGCAGACCCTGGCAAGGTAGGAGTGAACGGCTCCCTTGAGAAAGATATTAATTTAAAGATAGCGGAAATGGTGAAAAAGTTTCTGGAAGCGGAGGATGTGGAAGTAGTGATGACCAGGACGGACGGCGGCGGTCTGTATGACGAAGGAGCTTCCAATAAAAAGGTGCAGGATATGAAGAGGCGGATCGCTGTTATTGAGGAAGCGGCGCCTGAGATTGTAGTAAGCATTCATCAGAACAGCTATCATGAAGAATATGTCCATGGAGCCCAGGTGTTTTATTATACCGGAAGCCCTGCAGGGAAAAAGCTGGCGGAATTGATCCAAAAGCGTTTTGCAGCCGGCGTGGATCTGGAAAACAAACGGGAGGCAAAGGCGAACGACAGCTACTATCTGCTGAAAAAAACTTCCTGCCCTATTGTTATTGTGGAATGCGGGTTTCTTTCCAACCGGGAAGAGGAGGAGAAACTGAATTCGGAGATTTATCAGGAAAGAGCGGCCTGGGCGGTACATATGGGAATCATGCAGTACCTTAACCTGCTGCAGTGATTCTGGCCGGATGGATTACGATGTTTCTTTCTTTGGGATGCAATTATATATGGGGGTTCGGCACAAAATGAATAAATAGAGACAAAAGGGCTGGCCTGTGATATACTATAACAAGTGGACGGATCGAAAGAATATAAGACAGGCATAAGAAAAAGGAGGGCGGTAGTGTGGGTGTTGCATTGGGCAGCGATCATGGCGGTTATTGTTTGAAACAGGAGATCATCCGGTATTTGGAAGAACGCGGGATCCCATATAAAGATTTTGGATGCGGGGATGCCAGTCCCTGCGACTATCCCGAATTTGGAATTGCGGCGGCGAAAGCAGTAGCATCGGGGGAATATGAAAAGGGGATCGTGGTATGCACGACGGGAATCGGCATATCCATTGCAGCGAATAAAGTGAAAGGGATCCGTTGCGCGCTTTGTTCCGATACGGTTTCCGCAAAGCTGACGAGAGAGCATAACGACGCGAATATGCTCGCCCTTGGAGCGGGCATTGTGGGAACTAACCTGGCGCTGGGCATCGTGGAGACATTTTTGGATACCCGTTTCCCGGGCGAGGAGAAACATTGCAGAAGGATTGCAAAGATCGAACAGCTGGAAAAGGAAAATATGCAATAAACGGAAATAAGTAAGAGCATAAGAGAAAAAGGGAGGTACGATAATGTCAAAAGTAGTGATCATGGATCATCCGCTGATCCAGCATAAGATCGGCTATATCAGAAGGAAACAGACCGGGACGAAGGATTTCCGGCAGACGATCGGCGAGATAGCGATGTTGATCTGCTATGAAGCGACGAGAGAGCTGCAGCTTTCCGATGTCCAGATTGAGACGCCGATCTGTGAGACTACGGTAAAGGCGCTGAAAGGGAAAAAAATGGCGATTGTTCCTATCCTCCGGGCCGGGCTTGGGATGGTGGACGGCGTATTGCAGCTGATTCCGGCAGCAAAGATAGGGCATATCGGCTTGTACAGAGATCCGGAAACGCTGAACCCGGTGGAATATTACTGCAAACTGCCGGCGGATTGCGCGGAAAGGGAAGTGTTCGTGGTAGATCCCATGCTGGCGACAGGGGGGTCTTCTGTGGCGGCTATCCAGATGTTGAAGGATAAGGGCTGCAAGAATATTCATTTTATGTGTATCATAGCGGCGCCGGAAGGAGTGGCGCGGATGAAGAAAGAGCATCCGGATGTGGACATGTATATCGGTGCCTTGGATGAGAAGCTTAATGACCACGGATATATTGTACCGGGACTTGGAGATGCCGGAGACAGGATTTTTGGAACGAAATAACGGCATGAAGGAGAAGGGGCATGAAAAGAACGGATTATATTTCCTGGGATGAATATTTTATGGGAGTGGCCATGCTGTCGGGCATGCGTTCGAAGGATCCGCATACGCAGGTGGGGGCCTGCATCGTCAGCCAGGATAATAAGATTTTATCTATGGGATATAATGGTTTTCCCACAGGGTGTTCGGATGATGAATTCCCGTGGCAGAGGGAGGGCGAGCCATATGATACGAAATATTCTTATGTGACGCACAGCGAATTGAATGCCATCTTGAATTACCGGGGCGGCAGCCTGGAGGGGGCAAAGATCTATGTGTCGCTGTTTCCGTGTAATGAATGCGCAAAAGCAATGATTCAGGCCGGCATAAAAACGATAGTATATGACAGCGATAAATATGCGGACTCTCCCGCAACGAAAGCGTCCAAACGGATGCTGGACGCGGCAGGGGTAAGGTATTACCAGTATACGAGGACGGGGCGCAGGATAGAGTTGGAATTATAGCCGGTAAAGGAGCTTTTTCGGCTGGCGGCAGATCAAAGGATGAGGCAGGTAGGACGAATGGGGCGGATGGGAAAACGGAATATAGCGGTGCTGCTGCTGGCGGCACTGCTGGTAGGGGTCTTCCCTGAAATGAATGCGGCAAAAGTACATGCTACGGAAGCGACTCGGAAGAAGCTGCAGGAGGCGGAGGACGAGAAGAAAAAAACGGAAAGCGAACTGGGGCAGACAAAGGAAGAACTGGCAAATTTGAACGAAGAAAAAAATGCGTTGCAGGGACAACTGAACGCTTTAAACGGGCAGCTGCAGGAAGTCAGCAACAAGCTGGAAGAACTGGAACGCATGATACGGGATAAGGAAGCCGAGATCGCGGCTACGAAGGCGGAGCTGGAGGATGCAAAAGAGACGGAGGAGTGGCAGTACGAATGCATGAAAAAACGGATCCAGTTTATTTATGAAACGCAGGATTATATTATGCTGGAAATGATTTTTTCATCGGCGAGCTTTGCGGATCTGATAAACCGCAGCGATTATATCGAACAGTTATCCGAATATGACCGCGAAAAACTGGAGGAATACCAGCAGACGAAGGAACTGATTGCATTGGCGGAAGCAAAGCTGGAGGATGAGCGGGAAGAACTGGAGGACTACAAGGCACAGGTTGAGGCGGAAAAGAACAGCGTATCAGGGCTGGTCAGCAAGACTTCTACCAGCGTGGCCGGAAAAAAGAGCGAAATATCCCAGGCGGAATCGGAGGCTCTTGCTTATGAGCAGCAATTAAAGGAACAGGAAGAAAATATTAAGCAGCTCCAGGAAAAGCTGGCAGAAGAAATCAGGTTATCGCAACTGGCGGCCCAATCGGCGTGGCGTGATATCTCGGAAGTGAGTTTTGCGGAGGGGGACAGATATCTTCTGGCGAATCTGATTTACTGCGAGGCCGGAGGGGAAAGTTATGCCGGACAGCTGGCGGTGGGAGCGGTAGTGATCAACCGGGTGCTTAGTTCGGTATATCCGGATTCCGTGGTAGGCGTAATTTACCAAGGAGGACAGTTTTCTCCGGTGGGAAGCGGGCGGCTTGCGGCGGCTCTGGCCGGCGGTTCTGCGACGCAAAGCTGCTATCAGGCGGCGGACGAGGCGATGAGGGGAAGTACCAATGTGGGCAACTGTGTTTATTTTCGTACGCCTATCGAAGGGTTGAACGGGATTCGCATCGGCGGGCATATTTTTTATTAAATACAAACAAATGTAAAAAACAGGCGGTATCTATGGCGGATACGGTCTGTTTTACATATTTATTCTATTTCGTTAATATATTTTTGGAGCGTATGGAAATTGCCGCTATAGATAACCTGAAGCAGCTTATTGAGGCGGATCAGGCACTTTTTAAGAAGATCTGTTGATAGAACGCCGCCGCCGGAATTGTCCGCAGAATTATCCATGGATAGGGCGAGTTCATCCAGATCCATGACTTTTACAAAACCATCAGGATATACGATGACATCGGCGAGCAGGTCGAGGGAGACAAGGGAATTATCTTCCCGGCGGTACTCATATTCTACAATATCGCAGTACCAGTAAAGAAGGGAGCAGTCTTCGCAATAAAACTTGCTTACTTTGAACCCCTCTTTCAGAAAATAACAGGAATAACCGTGATGAAGATCCTTTTTCGGGCGGATGGCATTCCATTTTGTGAGGATGATATCTTCGCTGCAATGAAGAATTATATCGTCTTTTAATTGGATACATTCGTCGGGAATGATCCGTTTTCTGTAAAGGGTAGGATATGTCATATTTTTTCCTCATGATTCCTGATGAAAGATCGTGGTATTATATGCCTAAATATACTCTCGGGAAGAAAAAAAGTCAATGATTACTGGAATTTTTACAGCGCATTATGCTAGACATTAGCCTAAAAAGTGGTTATAATGGTAAACATGGATTATTTATGCCGTCTGCAGCGGCATGGGGGTATGCGATTGGGATATAAAAAGAATGTTTATCACGCCCTGACGATGATCACTCAGTTCGGGATCAATATGCTGGTTCCTATTTTTCTTTGTTCTTTTCTGGGAATTTATATGGACAGGAAGCTGGGTACTTCGTTCTGGATGGTGTTTTTATTTTTTGTGGGAGCCTTGGCCGGTTTCCGCAATGTATATGTGTTTGCAAGAAGGATTTACAGCATGAAGAGCGAAAGGGATGCTGCGCATGGAAGAAAAGCAGGAATTGCCGGGAAAAGAGAGCAGGAAGAAAATAGGAAGCATAGATAAGACTTTGCTGGAACTGCTTGTTGGAATTCTTTTTTGGGGCGCTGTCTGCCAGGCGGCCGGCGTGTGGATAGTTAAGGATAAGCCGGGATACAGCATAGGCTTGTGGATCGGCGTTTTGCTGGCATCGTTGGCAGGAACGCATATGTGGTGGGCTTTGGACAGGTTCCTCGAATATGGGGGGGAAGCTGCGGTAAAGCTGATAACGAAGCATAATATCATCCGGTATGCGGTAATTGTAATGGTAATGGTCTTAGTAATGATCAGCGGGTTTGCCAATCCGCTTTCGGCGTTTCTCGGGCTGATAGGCTTGAAAGTAGCGGCATATTTGCAGCCGTTTACTCATAAAATATGTGCTAAATTCTATCATGACCAATTTGGCACAAATTGATCATTGAGCAAGGATAAGGAGGTGAGGATATGGGAGAAGGGATTTTGTTATCCGCTGCGGATATTGACTTTATGGTTCATGGAGTGTTTTCTTATGAACTGTTTGGACAGACCGTCTGGATAACAACTACGCATGTATGCGTATTGATCGTGATGCTTGTTATTATCGGTTTTTGCTTTGCAGCGAACCGGGCTGTCAAGCATGCGGCGGAGGTTCCGGGGACATTCCAGAATATTGTGGAGCTGGCGGTAGAAAAACTGGATGGCATGGCCGGCGGTGTTATGGGAAAACACGCTGTGCGTTTCCGCAATTATATTGGAACGATATTCATCTTTATTTTGGTCAGCAATATTTCCGGACTGTTTGGACTGCGGCCGCCGACGGCGGATTATGGCGTGACTTTTGCGCTTGGCATTATGACGTTCGTGACGATCCACTTTAATAAGTTCAAGCATCAGAAGGTGAAGGGCGTTATCAAGGGCTTGTGCGATCCGTGGCCGATTTGGGCGCCGATCAACATAATTGGCGATATTGCAGTGCCGATTTCCTTGTCACTGCGTTTATTTGCCAATATCCTGTCAGGGGTGGTTATGATGGCGCTGGTATACGGGCTGCTTTCCAAGATAGCGATTGTATGGCCGGGAGCGCTCCATGTTTATTTTGATCTGTTCTCGGGAGCGATCCAGACATATGTATTCTGTATGCTGACAATGACCTATATCGCGGATGCCTGCACGACGGAATAACGTGCTTTGGCAGGGAATAGGTAAAAACTGAATAAGGGATATAAGCTATATCAGATATGTAAAACCATATCAATAAAATATAAGATGATGAAAAACTCAAGGAGGAATGGACAATGGAATTCAATACTAACTTTATTTTGGGATGTTCGGCAATTGGAGCAGGCCTTGCAGTTATCGCAGGTATCGGCCCCGGTGTAGGCCAGGGTATCGCTGCGGGACACGCGGCGGCTGCAGTGGGAAGAAACCCGGGTGCTAAATCGGACATTACTTCCACGATGCTTTTGGGCCAGGCGGTAGCAGAGACGACGGGTCTGTACGGACTGTTGATCGCTATGCTGCTCTTATTCGTAAAACCTCTGGTACCTTAAGGAGTCTCAGGGAAAAGATAAAAATGCTTATAGAAACCTGCGTACAGGAATCTAGGAAAGGAGGCTCACGCCTTGAATACATTAGTAGGCGCGGGGTTTGTTCTGGCGACGGAACAGATGGCTCCAAGGCTGTTCGATTTGGACCTGCAGCTGATCGCAGACGCATCTTTGATGATCATTGCCGTATTTGCGTTGTTTTTGATCGCCTCCAAGCTGTTGTTCAACCCGGTAAGGGATATGATGCAGAAGAGACAGGAGAAGATCAAAGGAGAACTCGATACTGCTGCGCATGATATGGAAGAAGCGGCAAAGCTGAAGGCTGATTACGAATCCCGGATTAAGAATATTGAAAAAGAAGCGGAAGCTATTTTAAGCGAAGCGCGTAAGAAGGCTCTTGCCAATGAAAGCAAAATCGTTGCGGAGGCAAAGGAGGAAGCGGCGCGTATTATCGAGCGGGCGGGAACGGAAGCGGAACTGGAGAAGAAGAAGGTTGCCGACGACGTAAAACGCGAAATGATCGTGATTGCATCCATGATGGCAGGCAAAGTAGTGAATGCTTCCATTGACGCCGCTGTCCGCGACAGTTTGATCGATGAGACATTGAAAGAAATAGGTGAAAGCACATGGCTAAGCTAGTTTCAAAAACATATGGGGAGGCTTTATTCGAGCTGGCCGTTGAAGAAGAAAAAGTCGATGTTTTCATGGAGGAAATCACGGAGATAAGGAAGGTGCTTGCGCAGAATACGGATTTTGCCAGATTTATGAACCATCCGAAGATTTTGAAGGAAGAAAAACTGGAAGTCCTGGAAAATGTATTCCGGGGACGCATTGCCGACGAGCTGACAGGGTTTCTTACCTTAATAGTAACGAAAGACCGTTACCATGAAATCGATGCGATATTGGACTATTTCCTTGCAGAGATTAAAAGCTATAAGGGGATCGGCATCGCATATGTAACGACGGCTTCTGCGCTAAGCGACGGGCAGCAGAAAGAAGTGGAGCGGAAGCTTCTGGAAACCACGTCTTACCAGCAGATGGAAATGCATTATGCTACGGACGAAAGCCTGATCGGCGGAATGGTGATCCGTATCGGGGACCGTGTGGTGGACAGCAGCATAAAAACAAAGTTAAGCGAACTGACAAGGCAGCTGATGAAGATACAGTTGCCATAGCTGCAGTTTGGAAAGCGATTGAAAAAAATTAAGAAAGGTGCGTACAGATCCATGAATTTAAGACCGGAAGAAATAAGTTCTGTCATAAAGGATCAGATCAAGAGATATGCCTCCGAACTGGAAGTATCCGATGTGGGTACGGTTATCCAGGTTGCAGACGGCATCGCCCGCGTACATGGCCTTGAAAATGCTATGCAGGGAGAACTTCTGGAGTTCCCAGGAGAAGTGTACGGGATGGTGCTGAATCTGGAGGAGGACAATGTTGGCGCGGTTCTTCTGGGCAGCCAGAAGAATATCAATGAAGGGGATACCGTAAAAACTACGGGGCGCGTGGTTGAGGTTCCGGTAGGGAATATGATGCTGGGCCGCGTGGTAAACGCTCTTGGTCAGCCGATTGACGGAAAAGGACCTATTCAGACAGACAAATACCGTAAAATAGAAAGAGTTGCATCCGGCGTTATCACGAGAAAAGGGGTTGATACGCCGTTACAGACAGGCATTAAGGCGATCGATGCCATGGTTCCTATCGGAAGAGGCCAAAGGGAGCTGATTATCGGCGACAGGCAGACCGGTAAGACGGCGATTGCCATCGATACGATTATCAACCAGAAAGGCCAAGGGGTAAAATGCATTTATGTCGCCATAGGGCAGAAAGCATCTACCGTGGCGACTATTGTGAAAACATTGGAAGAGCATGGGGCTATGGCCTATACGACGATCGTGGCGGCTACTGCCAGCGAGCTTGCTCCGTTACAGTATATCGCTCCTTATTCCGGCTGCGCGATCGGGGAAGAATGGATGGAGAACGGAGAAGACGTATTGGTAATTTATGATGACCTGAGCAAACATGCGACGGCATACCGTACCCTTTCCCTGCTGCTGAAGAGACCGCCCGGACGTGAAGCATATCCCGGCGATGTTTTCTATCTCCATTCCAGGCTGCTGGAAAGGGCGGCGCGCATGAGCGATGCATATGGCGGAGGTTCCCTGACGGCGCTTCCGATCATCGAAACACAGGCGGGAGACGTGTCCGCTTACATTCCTACCAACGTAATTTCCATTACGGACGGCCAGATTTATCTGGAAACGGAAATGTTTAATTCCGGCTTCCGCCCTGCGGTTAATGCGGGTCTTTCCGTATCCCGCGTAGGCGGTGCGGCACAGATCAAGGCAATGAAAAAGATCGCGGCCCCGATCCGTACGGAGCTTGCCCAGTACAGGGAACTGGCGGCTTTCTCCCAGTTCGGTTCCGATTTGGATGCGGATACGAAGGAGAAGCTGGCGCAGGGCGAGCGTATCAAAGAAGTTTTGAAACAGCCCCAGTATCAGCCTATGCCGGTACAGTACCAGGTAATTATTATCTATGTGGCGACGAATAAATATTTATTGGATGTTCCGGTGGCGGATATTACCCGTTTTGAAAAAGAATTTTTTGAATTTCTGGATACGAAATATCCGGAGATTCCGAATTCGATTGCGGAAGAAAAGCAGATTACGGATGAGACGGATGCTGTTTTGAAAAAGGCAATCGAAGAGTTTAAAAGACAGTTTAAGGCATCATTATGATTATTATGATTCATAATGATTCATAACAAATATGTTTGTTTTGGAGAGGATAGGTAACGATTATGGCCTCAATGAGAGACATAAAAAGGCGTAAGGGCAGCATCCAAAGTACGCAGCAGATTACCAAGGCTATGAAGCTCGTTTCTACTGTCAAGCTGCAAAAGGCAAAACAGCGCGCGGAACAGTCCAAAGACTATTTCCATTGTATGTATGAAACGGTGGTTTCCATGCTTGCGAAGGCTGGGAATATCAACCATCCTTATTTGCATCCCGGTGATTCCGTAAAAAAAGGGATCATTGTTATCACTTCAAACAGAGGCCTTGCCGGCGGTTATAATTCTAATATCACGAAGCTGATTACACAGGGCAGTTTTCGGAAAGAGGAAGTGGAAATATATGCAGTCGGCAAAAAGGGAAGAGATGCTTTATTAAGGTATGGTTACAGCGTCAGAGAGGATTATTCCGATATTGTGGAAGAACCTTTATATTCCGATGCGGTAGAATTGAGCAGAAAAGTGCTGGATGATTTTTCAAACGGCGAGATCGGTGAAATATACCTGGCTTATACCGGATTTAAAAATACGGTAGTCCACGAGCCTACTCTTCTGAAGCTGCTTCCTGTGGAGATGGATACGAAGGGCGGGGAAAAAGCGGAATCGGCGGCAGATGCACAGGACGACCGCGCGCCGATGAACTTTGAGCCGGAAGACGATGCGGCTTTGGACATGATCATTCCCAAATATGTTACCAGCCTGATTTTCGGCGGCCTTGTGGAGTCGGTGGCGAGCGAAAACGGGGCGAGAATGCAGGCGATGGATTCGGCGACGAGCAATGCGGAAGAGATGATCGATCATTTGACGCTGTTGTATAACAGGGCGCGCCAAGGTTCTATCACGCAGGAACTGACGGAAATCATTGCCGGCGCCAACGCGATTTCGATGTAATGTAATAATACAGCAAGATTGGAGGACTAATATGAGTATAGAGAAAGGTAATATCGGGAAGATTACTCAGATTATCGGCGCTGTACTTGATATTAAATTTACCGGAGGAGAACTGCCGGAAATTAATGAAGCAATCAGAATTCCTACCACAGACGGCGGGGAACTGATCGTGGAAGTATCGCAGCATCTGGGCGACGATACCGTGAGATGTATCGCCATGGGATCTACCGACGGCCTTGTAAGGGGAATGGATGCGGTCGCAACAGGCGCTCCGATTACGGTTCCGGTAGGAG
This sequence comes from Lachnospiraceae bacterium, assembly GCA_021772075.1. GTDB lineage: Bacteria > Bacillota > Clostridia > Lachnospirales > Lachnospiraceae > Kineothrix. The sequence goes on along the minus strand of JAETNQ010000024.1, from coordinate 11,619 downwards.
AAAATACGTTGGGACGTATATTTAATGTTTTAGGACAGCCGATAGACAATAAACCGGCTCCTGAGGGAGTCGGATATGAGCCGATCCACAGGGCGGCTCCGGCATTTGAGGAGCAATCGACGGAAACAGAGCTTTTGGAAACGGGAATTAAGGTCGTTGATCTGCTCTGCCCTTACCAGAAGGGCGGAAAGATCGGGCTGTTCGGGGGCGCCGGCGTAGGGAAGACGGTGCTGATCCAGGAATTGATCCGCAATATTGCTACCGAGCATGGCGGATATTCCGTTTTTACAGGCGTTGGTGAAAGAACGAGGGAAGGAAACGATTTATATCATGAAATGACGGAATCCGGAGTTATCGACAAGACGACAATGGTGTTCGGCCAGATGAACGAGCCGCCCGGAGCGAGAATGAGGGTCGGTTTGACGGGACTTACTATGGCCGAATATTTCCGTGATAAAGGCGGCAAGGACGTTCTTTTATTTATCGATAATATTTTCCGCTTCACACAGGCGGGTTCCGAAGTATCCGCGCTTCTTGGCCGTATGCCTTCAGCCGTAGGTTACCAGCCTACGCTGCAGACGGAAATGGGCGCTTTGCAGGAGCGTATTACCTCTACGAAGAATGGCTCCATTACTTCCGTACAGGCAGTATATGTACCTGCCGATGACTTGACGGATCCGGCTCCGGCGACGACTTTTGCCCATTTGGATGCGACGACGGTATTGTCCCGTTCCATCGTGGAGCTTGGCATTTATCCGGCAGTGGATCCGCTGGAATCCACATCGCGTATCCTGGATCCCCGTATCTTGGGCGAGGAGCATTATCAAGTGGCGCGCGGCGTGCAGGAAGTTCTGCAAAAATATAAAGAATTGCAGGATATTATTGCGATCCTCGGTATGGATGAGCTTTCTGAAGACGATAAGCTGGTGGTTTCCCGGGCGAGGAAGATACAAAGATTCTTGGGACAGCCGTTCTTCGTTGCAGAGCAGTTTACGGGGATGGAAGGAAAATATGTGCCGCTTAATGAAACGATCCGCGGATTTAAGGAGATTCTGGAAGGTAAGCATGACAGCATACCGGAGAGTTATTTCGTAAATGCCGGAGGTATTGACGATGTGCTTGCCCGCGTAAAATAGTCGGAGAAAGGGGCAGGATTGACATATGGCAGATGAAAGAAATTTCCGGTTAAAAATAATTACCCCTGAACGAATTTTCTATGAAGGAAACGTTCATATGGTGGAATTCAATACAACGGAAGGCGAAATCGGCATTTACAAGGGGCATGTCCCCATGACGGTAATCGTGAATCCGGGCATTTTGACGATTTCGGAAGAAGAGAAAGCGATGAATGCGGCTCTTCATGCAGGGTTTGCGGAGATTCTGCAGGATAAGGTAACGATCCTTGCGGAGATCATAGAATGGCCGGGAGAGATCGACAAGCAGCGCGCAGAAGCGGCAAAAGCGAGAGCGGAGGAGAGGCTGAGGACAAAAACTCCGGAAACGGATCTGCTGCGGGCGGAAACGGCGCTGCAAAGGGCGATTGCCCGCATCAATGTGTTGTCGTAATGCGGTGAAATCCCTATAACACTGAATCATTGTTTCTGCATATGATAACATAACGAATGAACTTTTTTAAGGATGTTGTCTATGTATAATCAAAAAATCTTACCTTTTTATATGACCTACCCCCTGCCGCTCTATTATCAAGAGGAGGATGCCGCTACGAGGGATCTGGAGTATCTGCAGCAGATGTATCCGGCCGAAGCGAAAAAATACCAGAAAGTGGTTGCCGGAATATTGGATAAGCTGGATTATGAAGGAAGTATGATATACGATGAATATCCGGACCGGTGGCAGATGTATAAGCTGTCGCAGGATATTCTGGATCGTATCAGGCGCCAGGAAGAGAAAGAAAATCCGGATAAGGAGATTTCGAAAGAAAAGTGGGAGTGGGCATCTGATCTGGTACAGATCATCCTGTTTTATGAGGTATATAAGAGACGACATAATAACCATAATGGGATTTTAAAGTTTTAGTAGTAATTTTATCATGGCGGTAATCGTCATGGTCATAAAGTCAGTAAAATGAAGAATGCTGGAGATACGGCATTCTTCATTTAGATTTGAGGTATGTTTATGAATATGGATGAGAACAGGCGGCAGATGGAAGAACTGCTGGAGGATACCTTGGGCGGGGAGTTATACCAGATCGTAATGAGCAATCCAAGGAACAGGGAAAAAATTGGAAAAGTGAAAATACGGCCGGTGATGCTGAAGGGAAGCCTTCTGTTCCAGGAAACGGCATATGTGGGCGATCAAGTGTTCCACAGGAACTTTGAAAAGGAGGATGCCGTGGAGCGGGCTGCCGGATATATGTCGGAGGATTTTAAACAGTGCGAGATAGAGACGGCACTGGAACGGGCGACTGTTCTTGTGAGCAAAAGAGGAAGAGTAAGTATTAAGAGAAAACAAGTATGCCGGGAGAAAGAAATTGATTTGTCCCATAATCGGACCAAATCCTATATTTTGGAAGAGGGCCGTCCGGTGCCTTTTCTAATTGATTTGGGGGTTCAGATGGAAGACGGCAGGATTATCAGGGCAAAATATGATAAATTTAAGCAAATTAACCGTTTTTTGGAATTTATTGAGGATATTCTGCCCACACTTCCTAAAGGAAGGACGCTGCATATTATTGACTTCGGATGCGGCAAGTCCTATCTTACCTTTGCAGTCTATTATTTTTTAAAGGAATTGCGGGGGCTGGATATCCGGATAACGGGATTGGATTTAAAAAGGGATGTGATCCGGCGCTGCAACGGGCTTGCAGAGAAATATGGATATGAGGAACTGCATTTTCTTCATGGGGATATCAGCTCATATGGAGACGAAGAAGGAAATGGGGAACCTGGAAGCAAAAAAGCGGATATGGTGATAACCCTCCACGCATGTGATACGGCGACGGATTATGCTTTGGCAAAAGCGGTGGAATGGGGAGCGGAAGTGATTTTATCGGTGCCATGCTGCCAGCATGAAGTAAATAAACAGATCAACTGCGAAGAATTAATGCCGGTATTGAAATACGGCTTATTGAAAGAAAGGGTATCCGCATTGGTGACCGATGCCGTGCGGGCGAATGTATTGGAAGAAAATGGGTATGAAGTACAGATATTGGAATTTATTGACATGGAGCATACCCCTAAAAATATATTGATTCGTGCAATAAAAAGAGGAGAAAAGCGAGCAGAGGAAAAAATGCCGGTAAAGGGGATGACAGATTTTCTCCATATCGAGACAACCCTGCAGAAGCTGTTGCAGTAAAGGAAAGAATAAATGAAAAAAACGATGATAAAAGTTTGCTATCTTCTGGTAGTTTTTATTCTGGCGCTGTTTGTGATCAGCGCAGTGATGAACCAAGGGAATACGGATATGACGATGGAAATGGGGCCGGCTACTCTTCCGGTAGTCCATATGTATGTAGGCGGGATGGAAGTAAATTGTCTGCATGGATATAAAGTTCCTATGGAATGCAGCTATCAGAGGGAGTGCATTACTCCTCTCGGAGAGGGGAGAAAAGTTCGTTTTCGTGTGGATAAGTATGACCAGGAAATAGAAGGCCTGATGTTTGAAGTGAGGAGCATTGACGGGGAGAGGCTGGTGGAGAGTACAGAGATTTCCATCTATGAGGAAACACCGGACAGCATTCATGCTGAAATACAGATAAAGGATCTGATCGATGCGGATACGGAATATATGCTGGTGCTGTCGCTGAAAAATGGATGGGATCAGACCATCCGTTATTACACAAGGATCATTCAGACGGAAGATTATTTTGAGAAAGAAAAACTGGATTATGTCATGGATTTCCATGAACGGACTTTTGATAAGGAAGCGGCGAGGGAGCTGACAAAATATCTGGAGTCCAATGCGGAAGGAGATAACACTACATTTAGCAGGGTGACGATCCACAGCAGTTTCCATCAGGTTACGTGGGGGGATTTCCATGTGGATAAACGGACGGAGCCGGAAGTGACGATCAAGGAGATGGCATCCCAGACGGGTTCCCTGGAATTGGATTATGTGGTTTCCCTGAAGGACGGAAAGGATGATGATTTATATACCGTAAAGGAGTTCTACAGGGTAAGATATACCCCGGACCGGATTTATCTGCTGGATTTTGAACGGACAATGAAGCAGGTTTTCCAGGAGCAAGGCGAAGTGTTTGCTAATAATAAAATTGAACTGGGGATCGTTGCGCCGGAAGACATCAAACTGGCAGAAAGCGACGGCGGCAATGTACTTGCCTTTACGGATGGGAAACGGCTTTTTTCTTATAATGCGGCGGATAATAAGCTGTCTACCCTCTTCAGCTTTTATAACGGGGATTATGAGGACGAAAGAGTATGCCGGCAGAAGCATGGGGTAAAAATACTGAATGTGGACGAGGCTGGCAATGTACAGTTCATTGTCTATGGCTATATGAACAGGGGAAAACATGAGGGGGAAGTGGGGATTGCGGTTTATTATTATAATGGGATGACGAATACCGTAGAAGAGATGCTGTATGTGCCGGAAAATAGTTCTTATGAAGTGCTGCATGCGGAACTGGAGGAACTGGCATACATTAACCGGTCAGAAGAATTCTTTTTCATGCATGACGGTGCATTATATGCGGCGAATCTGTCAAGCAGGGCTTGTGAAATGGTGGTTTCCGGCCTGAGGGAAGAGAGTTATAAAGTGTCGGGCAGCAACCGGATGATCGCATGGCAGACAGGGGAGGACGTATATAGCAGCGAAAGCCTGATACTGATGAACCTGAATACGAAGGAAAGGCAGGAGATAAAAGCCGGAAACGGGGAATACATCGCGCCGCTTGGTTTTATGGGAGAAGATCTGATATATGGAGTAGCCCGGACGGAAGACAGGGTGAGGGATAACACAGGGAACATGGTTTTTCCGATGTACCAGGTCAGGATACAGAATGAGAATGGGGAAGTGCTGAAAAAATATGCGGAGCCGGGAGTTTATGTAATTGGAAGCGAGATCCAGGACAACCAGATCAATTTATTCCGTTTAAGGAGGGAAGAAAGCGGGAGTTATACGGAGATTGAAAACGATCAGATTGTAAATACAAAAGTGATGTCGGAAGGAAATAATATTCTGGAAACGGTGGCGATCGATACTTATGGGAAAATCGTGCAGATAGCGGTGAAAAGCGCGATCGATGCTAAAACAGTAAAAAGGCTGACTCCGAAAGAAGTATTGTTTGAAGGAGGGAGAGAGATCGTGCTGCAGGAGAGCCGGACTGAGTTCCAAAGATATTATGTTTATGGAAAAGACGGCGTGGAAGGAATTTTTACCGATGAAGGCAATGCGATTGATCTGGCTTACCGCTTGTCAGGGATCGTAGTGAATGAAAAAGGAGCCTATGTATGGAGCCGGGGAAACAGGAGCCTGAAGAATCAGATTATGGCGATTAAGGGAGCGCCGATTACAGAAGAAAAGAACAGTCTCGCGGTCTGCCTCGATACGATGCTCCAGTATGAAGGAATCATGCGCAACACGGAGTACATGCTGAACCGGGGCGAAACCATCGTGGAAATTCTGCAGGAAAACCTGGAGGATGCCAGGGTGCTTGATTTGACAGGGTGCAGTCTGGATGCTGTTTTATATTATGTCAATAAGGATATCCCGGTTTTGGCTTTGATGAACGATGGGAATGCGGTGCTGATTATCGGGTTTAATGAGTTGAACACGGTTCTTATGGATCCTCTGACAGGGGGGGAACCTTTTAAAAAAGGAATGAACGATTCCACTCAGATGTTTGCGGAAAACGGGAACCGGTTTATCACATACATGAAAGAATAAAGGATTTACGCTTTCTGCAACCAATAGTTGCGTCAATTCAAACCAGAGTAGGTGGCGTGGAAGAGGAAGATTTTCTATAGTATAGGAAACTGCTTTGCAGAGCGGTGGGAAAGGGAAGGAAGAAAGATGAATATTGAAATAGCCAACAGACTAGTAAATTTGCGCAAACGCAATCACTTATCCCAGGAAGCGCTTGCCGAAAAGCTGGGTATCAGCCGCCAGGCAGTCAGTAAGTGGGAACGGGCGGAAGCGTCGCCGGATACGGATAATCTGATCCTTCTGTCAAAACTGTACCATGTATCCTTGGATGAACTGCTGAAAACGGAAGAAGATCCGGATGGGGATGAGAAGCAGGATCCGGAAATGCCGGTGCCGGAAGAGGGAGGAAGGCCGGAGGGAACCTTTGCGGAGAGCCGGGAGGCTAAAATGGCCGAAGAAGGCAGAGAAGAAAACCGAAAAGAAGAAACAGAAGAAAAAAGTAAGGATTCGGGGAAAAATAAAGAATACGTGAATATTGGATTAGAAGGCATCCATGTAAAAGATAAGGATGGCAGTGAAGTCCACATAGGATGGGACGGCATCCACGTAAATGATAAGAAAAAGGGGGAGGATGTACAGATTGATAAAGGCGGCGTATTTATCAATGGAAAGAAATATGAAGGATGGAAAATTTCCTGGCTTTGGAGTTTTCCGTTTACTGCTGTCATATGCATTGTTTATCTATTGATCGGGTTTATGTTCAAAGCGTGGCATCCGGGCTGGCTGCTATTTTTACTGATTCCCGTATGGTATAGTTTCGTTAGTTCTGTGAGGAAAGGAAATGCCTCATTGTTTGCCTATCCGGTGCTGGTAACGTTCGTATACCTGTGCGCTGGCTTTTGGCTTGGCATATGGCATCCTGCCTGGATGCTCTATTTAACGGTTCCGGTGTATTATTTCCTCGCTTCGCGTTTAAGCAGCACATGAGCAGCGTTTACCGCTGCTTATGTGCTGTCTGTGTTAGTTAATAATTACATGCTGATCCAGCCGAAAGCATTGGCAATGGAACTGATCAGTATAATTCCGAGGAAGACAGGAGCCAGATATTTCATAAAGAAATAGTATAATTTTTTGCGCCGGAAAGCCGAAGACTGCTCTACTTCTTTGGCAATGGCATCCAGCCCTGCAACCCGGGTGATCAGGAAGCAGGTTGCCAGGGCGGCAAGAGGCATCATAATGGAATTGGTTAAAAAGTCAAAAAAGTCTAAGATGGACATTCCAAGGAGGCTTATGAAATCCAAGGAACTGAACCCGAGGGCGGAAGCGGAACCTAAGACAAGAATAATGGCCGCCATCAGCAGACTGCATTTCTTCCGGCTCCATCCGAACTGGTCTTCAAAAGTAGAAACGCCTGTTTCCATCAAGGAAATAGCGCTGGTCAGTGCCGCAAACAGTACCAGGAGGAAAAACAGGATACCAAAGCCGTCCCCCATTTCCATATGGGCAAATACCTTCGGAATAGTAATAAACATGAGAGAAGGCCCGGCCTGTAATGTGTCGGGGGAACCGCCGGAAAAAGCAAATACCGCAGGAATAATCATCAATCCGGCAAGAATGGCGATGGCAGTGTCGAATAATTCAACTTGCGAAGTGGATTTTTCGATATCCACTTCTTTTTTTAAATAAGAGCCATAAGTATATAAAATACCCATTGCAATCGACAGGGAATAAAACATCTGCCCCATGGCCGTAACAACTGTCATCCATGAGAAGTTATCCAAATTTGGCACCAGAAGATATTTTACCCCTTCCATTGCGCCGGGACGTGTGACAGAATATAAGGAAACGAAAATGGCGAGGATTACCAGCACGGGCATCATGATCTTGGAAACCCGTTCCACACCCTGTTTTACGCCGGCGATGATAACAAGGAAGACAGCCAGGCTGAATACGATCAGCCAGAATTCGGCGCTGGCTCCGGAAGAAATAAAATTGGAAAAATAGGAATCTTCGGCTAGAACCGCAGCGCTTCCTTTCACATACTCAAACAGGTATTTTGCCACCCATCCGCCGATTACGCAATAATAAGGAACGATAAGCATAGGAATCACAGCATTGACCCATCCGCCGAAATGGAAAGGCAGGCTTTTGCCAAAAGAATGAAAAGCGCCGACAGGGCTTTTTTTCGTCATACGCCCTAATGCGGTTTCGGAAATGATCAGCGCATATCCGAAAGTAAGCATTAAGAGCAGATAAATGAGAAGAAAAATGCCTCCTCCGTATTTGGCTGCCAGATAAGGGAAGCGCCAGATATTTCCGAGCCCCACGGCAGAACCGGCAACGGCGAGGACATATCCCATTTTTCCTGAAAAACTGCTTCTTTGTTTGCCGGAATGCGTGGGTTGGCCTGTGGCTGATGGTTTTGTCATTTTGTGATTCCTCCTGTAAATTGCGGCTTAGTTAAGTAAAAAGCCGGTTTCTATATTTTTCTAATGTAAAAAGAAGCCCCATACCCAGGACGCCGCAGGATATGATTTCCCCGGCGGTGACGGTAAGAAAAGAAAACCACAGGGGACGGATGCCGTAGGCATATAAAAGGACGAAAGGCACGATGATCATATTGGCGATGACCGGCGGGATGGGAGCCATCCATTTATAAGAACGAAGCTTGTAAGTAAATACAGCGCCGATCAGAGTGGCAAGGCTGCCGAAAATAATATCGGGAAGGGCGCAGCCCGTCAGGATATTGCTGATCAGACAGCCGATAAAAAGTCCGGGCACCGCCGCAGGGGTAAAATAAGGCAAAATAGTAAGAGCCTCGGAAAACCGGATCTGTACCGCATAGTTGGCAAGCCCGAAAGCATTAGCGATAAAAGTAAGCGCAATATAAAGAGCGGCGATCATTGCCGCCTGGGTGATTGCAGCCACAGAATGAGGACGCGCGAATTTGGCAGAAACTGCCTTGTCGTAAGATTGATTTTTCATTTTTTCTTCTCCTTTAGTTTTGTTTTACGTCAGGAAGGTCTCGAACTGACGTTTTTATTTCGGGAAAGCCTTGATTTTACGGGCTTTCCCGAAAACTTATTATAGCGGAAAATGGGGAAAAGTCAAGGGCTGACTCAAGTTTTGACTCAACTTTGGGGGAAGTGGGATAACGCCTGATGAAGTCAGATAAAAGGTAAGTGGGTAGCTGTGGCTAACGGTACGGAATTACCGGAAAAGGATTATTGGAAAATCCGGTGTATAGGGGAGTGGGTAGGGGGATGGGATTTAAAGGGGCAGGAAAATGGATTTTTCAAAGCCACAGGGGTATCGGATTTGGGGATATATGGGATAGGAAAATTGTAAAAGGGTATAATGGGAAATGGTTTTTGGGGTGGGTAATTGTCCCTAAAAAATGAAAGGAAATCCCGTTATTTCCACTACTGAAGAAATAAGGGTGAAGCGTTATAATCCCCTTTGGATTCAAGGGCAGGGGGAATTAGGACTTATAAAGATGGTTGGAAGCGGTGAAAACGGCGAGTGTACATTGAAAATGAAACAGGAGATATGTGTGTAACAGACAATATTGTCTTACAGGCTTAAAATTATGTGTCTTGCGGATAACCTTCTGAAGTGGTTCACGTTATTATTCACTGGTACAAATGTATGGTTGTGTTACCATTCACAGTTGATTTAAAAGCACGCCGAATATCCAGAGATTTTTCTCTGGATACTTGCGTGCTTTTGTGTTTAGAAGATTAAGCAAAAATCTCATTGACAGTATAAGGATTTCCAGAACACAAACGGGATAATGCAGTCATTTCATTGAGCCCATTTTTTCTGCAGGTCTCTACATATGTTTTGACCGTTGCATAGTTCTTTGCCGCCGTCTCGTTTTCAAACTGCCCTGATATTTTCATATGCGATTTAATGCCCCGCAGCCCCCTCTCACTCAGATTATCTGTTGTCGGAAGCGTGAAATCGCTAATCCATCTGAAATAATTATCATAGTAGTTTTCCAGACGCTTCAATAACGTCTTTTCAGACGGAACTGTTGTGGGATTTGTTGATTTACCGCTTTCTCTATATCCCTTTTTAATCAGACGTTTTATTTTTACATGAAATTTTTCTTCCTCCTTTTCTTCAAACCGTTCCTTCCCACGCCCCTGGTAATCCTTGCGTTTTCTTGCCCATGTGGAGATCGTTTTTTTCATGTTTTTTGCCCATGTGTGGGAAGGGTTGTCATCAGCGGATTTTTGGAGATCCCTTTCAAGATGCTGTATGCATTCTATGTTTTGGAAACAAAACCTTTCATTATAGTTTACAGTATTATGGTCATGCATAACAACCGTACCGTCAGTAAGAAGGTCCAGGACATTATCTTCCATGAGGCTGTCGAGATCCTTTTTTTCATGTGCCGTGTAGTAGGAAATCTGTTCATCCCCATAGAACCGCATACAGGCTCTCTGTGTATTGATCATGACCACGGTATCATCCCAAAACAACACCCGCTTCTGAATCATGGCTCTTTTCAATTCAATCCGGAACCTCTCCAGATTTTCTGCCGCCCGTTTATAAAGCTTACAGATATACCCTTCGCTCGGGTGCAGTTCCCCCTGCGTGATGCCGAGAAAAAATGTACGGACCTTATTCACTGCCATATTTCCTGTTGCCATCAGGGATAAGGCAAGTGCCTGTACGGTGCTGCCGTACCGGTTCTGCTGTTTTAAATGTTTTTCTATCTGCAGGCGGATCTGTGCCCCACAGTCCAGACATTCATAAACCGCATATTTGTGGCGCCGTCTGGCTGTTTTAATCATGACATCGAATTCATCTTTTTCCACATAATCCCCGGTAAACGCAAGGCTCCCGCCGCAAAGCCCGCAGGTTTCGGATTCCACATCTAATTCATGCAGGACATCTTCCTCCACCTCAGATTCATCAAAAGGTTCCAGGGCATGTTTTTCATGGCCGGGCTGCCCACCCTTTTTCTTATTGCTTCCCCGTCTTGAGTTCGGTATCCTCTTTTTCTGGTTAACCGGTGTCTGTGACGTAGGGATCCCGGTGTTTGTCCCGTCCCGGTCTGCCAGTGCCTCCAAATGTTCGACTTTGTTCATTAACGCCTGGATGATGGCATCTTTTTGGGCGGCTTCTTCTTTACGGCATTCCTTTTCCTTCACAAGAGCCTTTTCCAGGGTCTTATTAGAATTCCTGAGCGATGCGATTTGTTCCTGATATGACAGGATCCTGTCTTTCTGCTTCATATATTCGCTGGAAAGACGGTCGTAGTCCCGCCGTAAGTCCCCGGATGGTTTAAACATGACTGGCAAGTCCTTCCTTATCCCTGTTTGGATTTTAATTTTTTGATCTGTTCCCTGAGCGTGTGGTTTTCCCTGCGGAGTCGGAGGACTTCTGCCTGTAATTCAGGAACCGCAGCCGGCATGGCATCCTCTTCCGGGAGATAATTAGGGCTCCGCTTTCTGCCGCGGCCGTCGGTCGGCACGATCTCGCCCGTTGCTTCATCCAGCCGTCCGATAAGTGTTCGTTTGGATCTGGACTGCCTCTTTTCTTTGTCCCATATATAAGTGGTTTCATAAGCATAAGTTTTTCCGGATCTTTTGTCTCTGTTATACGTGATTGCCATAGGTATTTCCTCCCCATATCGTCATGTATATTATATCACATGACGATATGGAAATCAATAGAAAAGTCGAAAAACATTGATAAAATCAACATTTTTCGACTTTATGGTCAATATGAAATTCGTCATGTAATGATGTTTACTTTGAAAAT
>JAETNQ010000078.1 GCA_021772075.1 Lachnospiraceae bacterium | reverse complement strand
CATATCTTATTATACCACGGATGGCAGGCTTTTCGGAGCCTGCTTTTCTGTTTTTGGGCAGAAAAATGGAGCGCTGCTCCATAGATGATTCCTCATCTATTTTGCAACGCCCCCTTTATGCAAAACCGATGGCTATTTTTGCGGATATGGATTCTTAATGTTGGACAGTCCGCATAAGTATTCATATCCACATCATGGTACTGGGCCAGGCGGGTGACAGTGGTACATATCGTGGAAAAGTAAAAAAGCCAAAACAAAGAAAATTAATCGGGAACCTTTTGGAAATGCTGGTAATCTTTACAGGAATTCCAATGACCGCCCCAAATAAATCCATGTTCCTTAAATAATTGATAGCATAGATCATTTTCATCGATCTTATAAGCAAAATCCTTGCTGCGGTCCGCATAGGTCTCGCTTCCCTTGGGCGAAATATAGGTGCTTCCGTCTTTTTGGAAGACCACATAAGGATTAAAGAAAGGATTGATATCGATAGCAAGGCCAAGGGCATGCTTGGAAAGATTGGATGTGCCATCGACCACTCTGTAATTAAAACAGGAAGTATTGTTATCCTGCATGGAAAGCGTGTCATCCCCGCCATATTCATCAATCAGCCGGATCTGCTCGATCTGGTATTCGTTTTGGTATAATTCATAAAAAATCTCTACCAGATCCTGGGCAATCGCTTGATTGCATATCAACTCGCCGGTACGCTCTACTCCATGGAAATTGTAATGGAGAACGCTCATATAGCAAAGATCTTCATAAGAAATCCGAATATCCTCCCGGGACGGAGCAATATTGACCGCCTCTACGGCAAGCGCATCTTTTTCATTTTCCACAACAGGATAAGAAATCCCCGTAATTCTGCTGATCATTTCATCGGATAACGGTTCGTAATAAAAACCTTCTTTATATACGGTTCGTCCCGGAGTCGCATTCATAAGAGAATCCTCGCTTTCCTGCATATCTTCCTCATCGGATACAATTTCCTCTTCTTCTATATTATTCTCCAAAACCGCGTCAGGTTCCGGACTGCCGTATGCAATTTCAGGATTTTTCTCCGCATATTCCAACAAAGTTTCCGACCCTGAAAATAACCGCGCCAATACGGAACAGAATAAGATGATGACGGCGATGAGGAGGAGCGGCTTTAACAGTTTGTTTTTATCCATAATAAAAATCCTTTTCGTGGCAGTTTTGTTTTGTTGATATTGGGTCATTGCGCAGGGATAAGATGCGGGAATATTCCATCCAAGTTATCGGCTTCACAATGATCTAATTTTAACATAGGGGCAAGGAAATTGCCATATGGATTTTTGCAGCAGTACTTGTAATCCCCTCTTTTTTCTAGTACAATAAAAAGCACGGTTGATTGTAAACTATTTTTAGGGATTGGATGACAAATGGGAATTATTGAAGCGAAAAAATTGATCTTTGAATATATCAGGCGGGATGAAGAAGGAAACGTGGAAGGAATTACCCGCGCAGTGGACGAAGTGGATCTGGATGTCAAACAGGGGGATTTTGTGGCGGTGCTGGGGCATAACGGCTCCGGAAAATCCACGCTGGCCAAGCATTTGAACGCGATCCTTTATCCGACGGAAGGGACGGTGTGGGTGGATGGAAAAGATACTGCAGAGGAAAAGTATCTGTGGGAGATCCGCCAGACGGCCGGGATGGTGTTCCAGAATCCGGACAATCAGATCATCGGACAGGTAGTGGAAGAGGATGTGGGATTCGGTCCCGAGAATATGGGGGTGCCTACGAAAGAGATCTGGGAAAGGGTGGAGGAAAGCCTGAAAGCAGTGGGCATGTACCAATACCGGAAACATTCGCCGAATAAGCTGTCGGGAGGCCAGAAACAGAGGGTGTCCATTGCAGGCGTGATTGCCATGCATCCGAAATGCATTATATTGGATGAACCTACGGCAATGCTGGATCCGAACGGAAGAAAGGAAGTAATACGGGCGGTGCGCGCTTTGAATCAGGCGGAGGAGATTACGGTGATTCTGATCACGCACTATATGGAAGAGATTATCCATGCGGATAAGGCGATTGTGATGGATAAGGGGCATATTGCCATGCAGGGGAGTCCGCGGGAGATATTTTCACAGGTGGAGAGGCTGAAGGAACTGCGGCTGGATGTGCCGCAAGTAACATTGCTGGCTTATGAGCTGAAAAAGAGCGGCATAGCGTTGCCGGATGGCATTCTGACCTATGAGGAGCTGGTCGAGGCGCTGCCTTTCAGACAGAAAACGGATAGGATTTTGAACGGATGACGGAAAGGACATGGTGATTCCTATGGCGATTATTTTGGATCATGTAAGTCATATATATGAAGAGGGAACGGCTATGGAAGTGGCCGCGCTGAAAGATGTGAGCCTGACAATACCGGACGGGCAGTTTATCGGCCTGATCGGGCATACGGGGTCGGGCAAATCCACGCTGGTACAGCATCTGAACGGATTGATGAAGCCGACTTCCGGGCATATTTATTATAACGGGGCGGATATCCATGAAGAGGGATTTGACAAGAAAGAACTGCGGAGCAAAGTGGGGCTGGTTTTCCAGTATCCCGAACACCAGCTTTTTGAAGTAGACGTATTTTCGGATGTTTGTTTTGGGCCGAGGAATATGGGGCTGGATGAGAAAGAGGTGCAACTCCGGGCATATGCGGCGTTAAAGCAGGTGGGGCTGGAAGACGATTATTTTTACCAGTCGCCGTTTGACCTGTCGGGAGGACAGAAACGGAGGGCGGCTATCGCCGGGGTGCTGGCCATGAAGCCGGAAGTGCTGATCCTGGATGAGCCTACGGCCGGGCTGGACCCGAAAGGCCGGGATGAAATATTGGACCAGATCGCCGCATTGCGGGATGAGACGGGAATCACAGTAATCCTTGTTTCCCATAGCATGGACGATGTGGCGAAATATGTTGACCGCATCGTAGTCATGAACCAGGGCGGCGTCATGTATGACGACGAACCGGTAAATGTGTTCCGGTATTATAAGGAATTGGAGGCCGTGGGGCTGGCGGCCCCGCAGGTGACTTATATTATGCAGGCGCTGAAGGAAAAAGGGTTTCCGGTAAAAACGGACATTATTACGATAGAAGAAGCGAAAAATGAGATTTTAAGGGCGCTTGGGCGTTGAGGAGAAAGAATGCTTAGAGATATTACATTGGGACAATATTATCAGACGGATTCCGTGATCCACAGGCTGGATCCGAGGGTAAAGCTTGTGGCTACCATTATCTTTATTATTTCGCTCTTTATGGTGGATAATGTGATCGGATATTTGATTGCAGCCGCGTTTCTGGCGTGTATGGTGAAAATTTCCCATGTGCCTTTCCGCTTTATGGTCAAGGGGATGAAGTCGATCGTATTTTTATTGCTGATCGCTGTTATTTTTAACCTTTTTCTGACGCCGGGAGAGCCGTTGGTTACCTTTTGGAAATTGACGGTGACAAAGGAAGGGATAAGACTGGCGGCGATGATGGCTGTGCGGCTTGTATTTTTGATTATCGGATCGTCGCTGATGACGTTGACGACCACGCCGAATAATCTGACGGACGGCATGGAAAAATTGATGGCGCCGCTAAAACGGCTGCATGTGCCGGTACACGAAGTGGCGATGATGATGTCCATTGCCCTGCGGTTTATACCGATCCTTTTGGAAGAGACGGATAAAATCATGAAGGCGCAGATCGCCAGGGGGGCTGATTTTGAAAGCGGGAACCTGATCAAAAAGGTAAAGAGCCTTGTGCCTCTTTTGGTGCCTCTTTTTATTTCCGCGTTCCGGCGGGCAAACGACCTGGCTATGGCGATGGAAGCAAGATGCTACAGGGGAGGGGAACACAGGACGAAAATGAAGCCGCTTGTTTACCATAAAAGAGACAGGACGGCCTATGCCGTGCTGCTGGCCTATAGCATGATATGCATATATTTCGGGAGATTTTTTAAGATATGAAACGGATTATGCTGACGGTGGCGTATGACGGCAGTGCTTACAGCGGATTTCAGGAGCAGGATAATGCGCCGACAATAGAAGGGGAAGTGAACCGCTGCCTGAGGGAGCTGCTGGGGGAAGAGATAAAGGTGATCGGGGGAAGCCGGACGGACGCGGGGGTGCATGCCCTTTGCAATGTGGCGGTTTTCGATACGGAGTCACGGATACCGGGGGAAAAAATATCCTATGCCTTGAACCAGAGGCTTCCGGAGGATATACGGATACGGGAATCCAAAGAAGTACCCGCAGATTTTCATCCGAGGCATTGCGAGAGCAGGAAGACGTATGAATATAAGATTATAAATGACAGATTTCCAATTCCTACGAAAAGGCTGTATGAATATTTTACTTATGTGCCGCTGGATGAAAGGAGAATGAAAGCGGCGGCGGCTTATCTCGTCGGAGAGCATGACTTTAAAAGTTTTTGCAGCGCAGGGAGCCAGGTCCAGAGTACAGTAAGGACTATTTATGATCTCCAGGTGGAGCGTGAGGAAGAAGAAATTGTGATTCGCGTGACCGGGAATGGTTTTTTGTATCATATGGTGCGGATCATTGCAGGAACGCTTATGGAGGCGGGAAAAGGCTTATGGGAGCCGGGCTATATGGAAGAAATCCTTGCGGCAAGAGACAGAAGCATGGCCGGACCGACGGCGCCCGCCTGCGGCCTTATGCTGGCAAAGTATGAATTTATGTGAGAATGGCATAGCCATATGTACATTTTGTATGGTTAAATTTGCAAAATATTATTGACACACGTGGAAGCGTATAATATAATAGGACAGTATGAGAATGTTTCATAATGCGATGCCAAAGCCCCGGCAGAGCATTATAATATAAGGGCAGAGAAGCGCTGGGTGGATACGGCGTTTCCTGCGGATCCGTTGGAAGAAAGCCATACGGTGCGGCCGGACATCCGCACTGCGGCGGGAGTGCCGGCGGACAACAATATCAAGGAATGATCTAACGGAATAGTACGGCGAAGCGCCGGAGAGAAACTGATCGAAGCAGGAGGGAACGTAATGAAAACTTTTATGGCTAGTCCGGCTACTATCGAAAGAAAATGGTATGTAGTTGACGCTACGAATATGACACTCGGACGTTTGGCATCTGAAGTTGCTAAAGTTTTAAGGGGTAAAAACAAACCGATTTATACCCCTCATATGGATACCGGCGATTATGTAGTAATCGTCAACGCATCCAAGATCAAAGTAACAGGCAAGAAAATGGATCAGAAGGTTTACTATCATCACTCCGATTATGTGGGCGGTTTGAAATCGATCACATTAAAAGAAATGTTTGCGAAAAAGCCCGAGAGAGTAGTGGAACATGCGGTAAAGGGCATGCTTCCGAAAGGACCTTTAGGAAGGCAGATGTACAGGAAACTCCATGTATATGCAGGGCCTGAACACGAGCAGGCAGCCCAGAAACCTGAAGTATTAACATTTTAATTGAGGGGACGGAAAGGAGAAGATGAAAATGGCTAAAGCAGCAAATTGCTACGGAACCGGCAGAAGAAAAAAATCAATCGCAAGAGTATATTTAATCCCCGGCAGCGGGAATATTGTTATCAATAAAAGAGGCATCGACGATTACTTTGGCCTGGAAACATTGAAAGTTATCGTACGCCAGCCGCTCGTAGCGACAGGTACGACGGATAAATTTGACATCAAGGTAAATGTACGCGGAGGAGGATATACAGGACAGGCGGGAGCGATCAGGCACGGCATTTCAAGAGCTTTGCTCCAGGCAGACGCTGATTACAGGCCGGTATTGAAAAAAGCAGGATTTTTAACAAGAGATCCTCGTATGAAGGAAAGAAAGAAATACGGCCTCAAAGCTGCAAGGCGCGCGCCGCAGTTCTCGAAGAGATAGGAAATTGCATATTTTTATTGTATGGAAACCCGCAGACATTCCGTTTGTGGGTTTTTTTATTGGGTGGATTGTGATATACTTATATGAATCTCGGAAAGAATGGAGGAGTAAGAAATGCCGGAAATTTCACTGTTTTATGGAATACGGGTGACAATGTATTATGATGACCATAATCCGCCGCATTTTCATGCAGAATATAATGGATAT
>JAETNQ010000077.1 GCA_021772075.1 Lachnospiraceae bacterium | reverse complement strand
TCACTGTACTTACATAGTCTAAAAGTGCTTTCATAAACAAATCCATCCTGTTTTCTTTGATTATACCAAAAAATGGATGAAGTGTTCATAATTTATTCATTCATGCGTTTGTCGTGTCTCTATTGCCAGGGGAATCAATTTTTGCGGGCGGCGGGCGTGGCAGGATGGGAAAGAAGAAGGACGGCGGCAGAAAGGCAGGGGAGCAGATGGAGGATGGCTTCGCCGTTGCCTCACGCAACGCAGTTTTGCGTCGGAAATGAGATTTTCTTAATATTCCGTTCAGAAAACAGCAATTTGATGACAAGGATGTCATCAAAAGTCCGCCATGAGCCTGGATGGCGAATCGCGGACGGTTGCGTCCGGCTAGTATAACGATGCCGGAATATTTAGAAAATCTATTTCCCGGAGCCGGCACGGCGAAGCCATCCCCCATCTGCTCCCCCTGCCTTTCTGCCGCCGTCCTTCTTCTTTCCCATTCTGCCACGCCCGCCGCCCGCAAAAATTGATTCCCTTGCTCTATTGTATTTCGCCGACAGAATCTGTATAATAAATATGTACATTATTTTTCTATATATTATCATTATTTTCAGGAGGGAGTTATGACAAAAGAAATACAAAAAGGAATGGTGATCTGTCAGAACGGGCAGACAGCGGATTCCATACATATGGTCATTAAAGGAACCGTGCGCGCGGCCTACCAGGGCGGCGAATATCTTCTGGAAAAGGGGGATGTGATCGGCCTTTTCGATATATACCGTGAAAATTATATTTTTACTTATACCGCTTTGGAAGATGCCACTATCGCTTCATTTCCTTGCAAAAAAGGAGGAGTTTCCGCATTATTCAGCAAAAAACCGGACTTTGCCCTGATCGCTGCCAAATCCTGTTTTAAACAAATACTTAATATTCTGGAAGTTTATGAATTTATCAAATACGACTGCATCAATCTTTACCGGTACATTACGGACAGTTACGACGAATACTGCCGCCTGTGCGAATGCCACCGCATATCCCCGCGTCTGCTGCCGGAACTGGAAGAAATAAAGCCGTTGGAGCTGGAAGACGATATTCCCCAGTGGCTGGGCAGCTATTATGAAAATATGGCCGCCGTCCTCATGCAGACACTTCCGCTTTCCCGCATACCTTACTCCGATTTTCTGAACGGGCTGTTGCTGAAAACCGGCCAGGATGTTTCGGATATCATTTCTGTATGCCATATTATGGACGACTATAAATCGGATGCCGCCCAGATCCTGATGAATAAAAACCGCCTGGATCTGTTTGACCTGTATGCCAGCCTCCTTTTCCGGCTCGGACCGAACGAAGAGGATTCCACGCCTGTCAACGGGGACATCGGCCGTATGATGCTTTACCTGGAAGGAATCAATTCCATCGACAGGGAACTGTATCAAAGCCGGATCGACGAGTATAAGAAAAAATTGGCTTCTATGGAAGAACAAGGAACCAACCCGTCAGAAAAGAAATCGACAGGACACGCCGCCGATCTGCAAGGATCTCTCCATACGATTCTGCAATATTCCGGCTGTGAAAAAGATGTCTGCAACGACTTCATAAAATATGTGGATACATTCAAAACGCAGATCGACAAAAATGCCACCGACGATGCCAGCAGGAAACTGCGCCTCCAGCTGACCAAGCTGTTCTATAAAATATATGCCGCTGCTTTTGAGAAAAGCCTTCAGGACGACGATATTCCTGTCATCCTGAAAATGTTTTTCCAGTTCGGCTATGTGGACGAAGAACTTGCGGGGATGGAAAACGCCTCCTATCTCTCTTCCATCGCCGAGCATTTCCCTTCCGATCCGGAACAGCATATTTATACGGCATATGAATGGCTGAAAGCCGTTTATAACGGGGAAAAGGAACCCAGCCGGAACGAATTCGACGCTGATTTCCCCGCTTATGTCCATGAATTAAAGACAAGCGGAAAAATCACTGCCGCCGCAGAAAAGGAAATGGTAGATGACAACCGGGAAAAAGTTTTGTTCGAACTGAACAATATGTTCCCCCTTGTCAACAAAATGACCTTCGGCAGGATCACTACTTTCTGCCCGCTCTTTTCCGAACACAATGTGTTAAAGGAACTGGATAAGAGCCTTGTTACGGCAAAGAAAATGACGGCGGCCATCGATAAGATCCGCGCTGTCGATTTTGGAGCCTACTACCGTGAAACCGTTTACGTCAATGCCGCAGCCGGCATCCAGAGGGAATATGTCAGCGTCGAAGTTCTGCCGGACGTGATCCTTATGCCCAATATCGGTACCCGGGGCGTCATGTGGCAGGAAATAGAAGGAAAGCGCCGCACTACCCCTTCCCGCATGATGGTTTCCATCTTCCAGATGGAAGATCTGGAATCCACGATGACAAGGCTTACCGGCGAATTCCGCTGGGAAATGTGCCGAAGAGTACAGGGGCCGAGGTGGAACGATGTATCCGAGCCTTCCCTTACCAGCGAATACTTCGATTATATTCAGTTCTATAAAAAGAACCACGATCTTACGGCAGATGCCAAGGATAAAATTAAATCCGCCATGCAGAAAGCCAAAAACAGTTACAAAGAAATGTTTGTCCGTGATTACATCACTTGGATCCTATATGAGGGCAACAGTTCGCCCCGCTTAAACAAAGTGGCCAGAAGCATCATCGCCACTTACTGCCCGTTCTCCAAAACGATCCGGGATAAACTGAAGAGCAATCCTATGTATAAGGAAATGCTGGATAAATACGACTTAAAGCAGTCACAAAAAATACACCACATCGACAATTTATGCCAGAAACTGAATCATACAAACGTTACGATCCCTGACGAAATCCTGAACCAGAAAAAATTTCTGGAAAGCTAAAAACCGGCTTTTTCTACTTGAAATAAATATTGGTCGTTGTATAATAGGATGCATAAGTTTTTCAATATTACATACAGAAAGCGAGAAAAAAATATGAAAGGTTTACCAAACAACAAATGGGTAAGGGCCGCTATCCCCGCTCTTCTGCTCCATTGCAGTATCGGTACGGTATATTGCTGGTCCCTGTTAAAAAGCGACATTGCCGAAGTTCTCGGCCGTTCCAAAGGCGAAGTGGAATGGGCGTTCAGTATCGCTATCTTCTTTTTAGGCATGTCCGCTGCGTTTGCCGGACGCATCGTGGAAAAAAACATCCACAAATCTTCCCTGATTGCCACGATCTGCTTTGCGGCAGGTTTTGCAGGAACAGGGCTTTGCGTCCATTTGAAATCTTTAATCGGTATTTATATCTGCTACGGCGTAATCATGGGCATCGGCCTCGGCCTCGGCTACCTGTCGCCGGTCAAGACACTTATGCTCTGGTTCAGCGATCAAAAAGGCCTGGCTACCGGCCTTGCAGTTGCGGGCTTCGGCCTCGCGAAAGTAATCGCAAGCCCTATAATGACCGCCCTTATCGGCGCAGTAGGCATTGTCAATATGTTCTATGTGCTTGCCATCGCTTATTTCATCATGATGTTTGTCGGCCATCTTCTGTTAAAAAAACCGGACGGCTGGTCGGAGGACCAAGGCAAATCCGCTGCCAAAGTATCGGATATTTTCAAGAACCCTACCTTTATCGGTACATGGCTCATGTTCTATATTAATATTACCTGCGGACTTGCCCTCATTTCCCAGGAAAAGGATATCCTGACAAACATGGGAGTTTCTGCTGCTACCATCGGCATTGTTTCTTCCCTGACCGCTGTTTTCAACGCGGGCGGGCGGCTCGGCTTTTCTGCAGCAGCCGATAAGCTGAAAGACAGAAATACGATCTATAAACTGATTTTCATTTTGTCGATCGCTTTCTCCGGCATTATGATCGTGACAAACGGTATTAACAATAAAATTGTTTTTCTCGCTATTATCCTTCTTTGCGTGATTAACGCAGGATACGGCGGCGGATTCAGCAACCTTCCCACCCTGTTGTCCGATCGGTTCGGTATGAAGAGCATCAGCCAGATCCATGGCCTTGCCCTTTCCGCATGGGCTTTCGCAGGCCTTTCCGGCAACCAGCTCAGCTCTTATATTGTCAGCAAAACCGGTTCTTTTAATAACGTATTGTATATAACCACTGTTCTTTATGCAGTAGCACTCATTATTTCCTTCGTACTGGTAAAACCATCTCAGACCCCCGTGGAATAAACAGATGGCAATTATGAAGAAAACATAAAATTTACAGAAATCTATTTGCATGACAAAATAAAAAGCGTATACTCCATAGTAGTCTCTATGGGGTATACGTTTTTATTTGAAAGAAAGATAAAGGTATCGACTATGAAATATATCTTATTATTTATAAAAAAGACGCTTCGTTTTGTCTTAAAACCGCTTTCCTTTGTTCCGGCGATTTTTGTCATGTATATGATCTTCCGTCTTTCCGCCCAGGACGGCGCTACCAGCAGCCAGCTCAGCCTGAAAGTCAGCCATAAAATCGTGGCGACGGCGGACAAAATACTGAAAAAAGATTTTACGGAAGAACAAGTAGAGCATTATGTCAAAAAAATCCATTATTATGTCCGCAAACTGGGACATGTTACGGAATATTTTATTCTGGCGGTATCCGTTGCCTTTCCTCTTTATGTCTACGGCTTAAGAGGCATCCCCCTTATGCTTGTCGCCGGATTATTCTGCGTGGGCTTTGCCGCCTTTGACGAATACCATCAATCCTTTGTCAAGGGCAGGGGACCATCGAAAAGAGATGTGGCGATCGACAGCATCGGCATCTTTATCGGCATTATCCTCGTACGAATCGTAGGATGGACGGGCCGGATGACGATTTTCCGCCCGCTTGCCAAGAAAAGGTAGCAGGGGACGGCCCGCCTTCCCAGCCCCGTCTCCTGTGTGCCATAACCGTGCTGTCCGCGAAAATGGATCTTCAAGTTTTAAAAATCCTCTCTTGCAATCCTTCCTTTTTGCTTATATACTGGATGAGATAACATTAAATTACAGGAAAGAGATCGAAAATGGCTACAATTAAAGATATTGCGGATAAACTTGGTATCTCCGCCGGAACCGTATCGAAAGGGCTGAACGGGGCGAGCGACATTAGCGACGCGCTCCGGCAGGCCGTGCTGGATACGGCTGTGGAAATGGGTTATACCACAAAAAGGATGAAAAAAGAAGAACATAAAAAATTATGCATCTTCATGGAAAATATGGATTATGAGACAAGCAATCAATTCGGCTACGAGATTATTCTCGGATTCCGGCAGGCCGCATACAGAGATAAGTGGGACGTCATCGTATCCCCCATTCATCCCGCTTTTCAAATAGAGGAAAAATATGATACATTCATGTTAAAAAACGGCTACAGCGGCGCTTTTCTCGTCGGCTTTACCCTTCAGGACAGCTGGATGGCGCAATTAAATACTACTACGATTCCAACCGTATTGTTCGATAACTATATTAAAAAAAATCCCCATGTGGCTTATGTAGGCACAGACAGTTTTGAAGGGATTGATTCCGCCATAGACCACCTTGCCGCCCTCGGCCACAAACGGATCGCTTTTTTTAACGGATCACCTAATTCTATGGTTTCCGACCAGCGTCTGCAAGCCTATATCGACAGCCTTGCTTCCCACTCTTTGGAATATAATGACAAGCTGACGGCTTACAGTTATTATGTAGCAGAAAACGCCAAATACCATGTGCCTGCCTTCTTAGCGGAAGGCGCTACGGCCATTTTGTGCAGCAACGATTACCTCGCTTCCGGGGTGATAGCGGAATGTAAACTGCGCGGCCTCCAGGTACCGGAAGATATCAGCGTCATCGGCTTTGACGACCTGCCTGTTTCTACCGAAATTGATCCCCCCCTGACGACAATACGCCAGGACCGCATCGAACTTGGCAAATGCGCTTATTTTGCCATGAACTGCCTGATCAACCACGTGTCCATCAGCAGAACCATGTTAAGGGCCCAATATATTGAAAGAGCCTCCACAGCTCCGCCGAAAATCACCAAAAATGCGCCCTAGACATGTTTGCCTTCACGGAGGATATTGTTAGTTACAATTCACGGCCTAACCGATAAAGAAAAACCTCGCAGATACTGACTGCGGGGTTTTGCATGATTAACAGGAGGTGCTTATATAAATATTACACCTCCAGACCGATATTAAAT
>JAETNQ010000023.1 GCA_021772075.1 Lachnospiraceae bacterium | reverse complement strand
AGGGGGCAGTATGCCCTTTTTGTCATGGGAGGAGTATGTGTTCAGTCGAAACGCCCAGAATAATTTAGATGGCCGTCTCGTTACTTTTTCCAAAGCCTTTCGTGAAACAGCCCTAAAACAGGGAATGACACCATAGACTTTGTGGATTCGTTATGTTATAATGAATTGCGCTGATGCGCAAGCAAGTCATCAACCTGGCGGTTGGTGACATATGTTATAATATACAAACAGTTTAAAGCAGATATGATAATAAATGGGAAGGAGGTATGAATGATATGGATGCTGAAAACAGGGAAGTCCTTGGTAAAATTTTAGACAGGCTTGACAAAATGGATGACAAATTTGATAAGATTGATAGCAGGTTTGACAAAATGGATGACAGATTTGATAAGATGGATAACAGGCTGAATAAGATCGATAACAGGCTGGATGTCATGGAAATCAAGCAAAATAAGATGGCAGGGCAAATAACAGAACTGCAGTTGGCACAAAAATCGTTTGAATTGAATGCTAATAAGAAATTTGCAAGGCTTCAAGACGGCATGGATGCGATAGAAGAAATTTTTAGAATCCATGAGCTGGCTCGTTAGCAATTTGTTGGCAAATTTTATTTGTTAAAATAAAGATTATTAAACAATTTATTTTATCTGGTACTGAGATATCTTTGATTCAGTGTATTTTCTTGTTCCCGGAGTTTTTCTTAGTTTCTGATTGGTCTAAAAGATTTGATCTAAAAGGTTTCATCTAAAAGATTTCATAAAGCAAGTGGTTTTCATAAATATTTATATTAGAAAATTGATTTCTGTGTCAGACTTATTTAAAATGTTGACAAGGAAATGTTATTATAGTACGCTTAATTGCAGGAATAAAAATTATATATAAAACGGGTAATGAATAAGAAGGGAAGGAAATGGGCTATGGATAAGGAACTGAAAGACAAGTTAGTAGAATGCGGATTTGATGTGGACACGACATTACAGCGTTTTATGGGGAATGAAACGTTATATTTTAAATTCCTGAAGAAACTCCCGGCTGACCAGAACTATAAGGCTTTTATAGAGGCAGTGGAAAAAGAGGACTGCGAGGCGGCATTCCGCAGCGGCCATACATTAAAAGGAGTCATGTCCAATCTTGGAGTGGACGGGGCTTTGCAGATATTGGTTCCTATGGTGGAAAAACTGCGTGCCAACGAAGCAGAGGGCTTGCAGGAGGAATTGAAAGAGTTCCGGGACAGATATGAAAAGGCGATCGTTTGCATCGAGAGTTTGTAAAAGGGATTCGTTTGCTTTATAGACAAACGAGTTCACAGATTGAGAGAAAGGCATGGTTATTCATATGCGGAGAATGTTGTTGAAACTCAGCGGGGAAGCGCTGGCGGGCAGCAAGAAAACAGGATTTGATGAAGAAACGGTGCGCAAGGTCGCATTACAGGTAAAGGAATTGACAGAGGATACGCAGATCGGCATCGTGATCGGCGGCGGTAATTTTTGGCGCGGACGTTCCAGCGAGAATATTGACAGGACGAAGGCGGATCAGATCGGTATGCTTGCAACGGTGATGAATTGTATTTATGTGTCGGAGATCTTCCGGTCATCGGGCATGGAAACGGAGATTCTTACCCCGTTTGTCTGCGGTTCTTTTACGAAGCTCTTCAGCAAGGATAAGGCGAATAAATATTTTAGACAGGGGAAAGTCGTATTTTTTGCCGGAGGAACCGGCCATCCTTATTTTTCTACGGATACGGGAGTGGTCCTGCGCGCGGTGGAGGTGGATGCGGACGTTATTCTGTTGGCAAAGGCGGTGGACGGAGTCTATGACGCTGATCCAAGGAATGACCCAAAAGCGAGGAAATACGATGAGGTTTCGATTGACGAAGTGATTGAGAAAAACCTTCAGGTTGTGGATATGACGGCTTCCATTATGGCACGGGAAAATAAGATGCCGATGTGGGTGTTCGGCCTTAACGGGGAAAACAGCATAGTCAACGCGGTAAAAGGAAAATTCACCGGAACGAAAGTGACAGTTTAAGAAAAATTACGGAAGGAATGGTTATTGATATTATGGATGAAAGGTTAAAAGTATATGATGAAAAGATGAAAAAGGCGATCGATTATCTGGCTTCGGACTATGCCACGATTCGTGCGGGAAGGGCGAATCCCCATGTGCTGGATAAGATCAGGGTGAATTATTATGGGACGCCGACACCGATCCAGCAGGTAGGAAATATTACGGTGCCGGAAGCGAGGATGATACAGATCGCTCCTTGGGAAAAATCACTGATTAAGGAGATCGAAAAGGCGATTATGGCTTCTGACGTCGGGATTACCCCTTCCAATGACGGTTCGATTATCCGCCTTGTATTTCCTGAACTTACCGAGGAACGCAGAAAGGATCTGGTCAAAGAAGTGAAGAAGAAAGGGGAAGAGAGCAAGGTTGCCGTCCGCAATATCCGCAGGGATGGAAACGACGCTTTCAAAAAGCTGGCAAAGGAAGATGTGTCGGAAGACCAGATTAAGCAGTTAGGGGAAGACTTACAGAAAATGACGGATAAGTTTATCAAGGAAATCGATAAACTGGTGGATGAGAAATCAAAGGAAATTCTTACGGTATAGAGGATAGGAAAATCAGGGACAGTCGATATAATCGTATCGCAGGATACGACCGCATCATAGGATACGGCCGCATCATGTGATGTGTATCGCATTGTCCCTTTTATAAGTAAGGATGGGTTATGCCCAAACAAGGGGAAGAGAGGATATGGATGGCAAAATGCTGGACAATATGAATATTCCAAACCATGTGGCAATTATTCTGGACGGCAACGGAAGATGGGCGAAAAAGAAAGGAATGCCGAGAAATTACGGACATGTGCAAGGCGCAAAAACGGTGGAGGCAATCTGCGAAGAGGCTTACCGCATGGGCATACAGTACTTGACAGTATATGCATTTTCCACGGAAAACTGGAACCGGCCCGAAGAAGAGGTGAATGCCTTGATGAAACTTTTACGCAATTATTTGAAGACCTGTTTAAAAACAGCGGAAAAAAACAGGATGTGTGTCAGGATCCTGGGAGATAAGACGGGGCTGGATGAGGATATCAGGACAAAGATCGCCGAATTGGAAGAGGCCACACGGAACAATGACGGTCTTCACTTCCAGATTGCCTTAAATTACGGCGGAAGGGATGAGATCGTGCGGGCGGCAAGGCGGATGGCGGATCTGATGGAACAGGGAAAAATAAAAAAGGAAGAAATTACGGAAGAAATGTTCGGCGGAATGCTGGATACGTGCGGTCTGCCCGACCCTGATCTGCTGATCCGCACTTGCAACGAACAACGGATATCCAATTTTCTTCTCTGGCAGCTCGCCTATACGGAATTTTACTTTACCCCGGTGCCGTGGCCGGATTTTTCAAAAGAAGAATTGATAAAAGCCATAGAAGCATATAATAAGAGGGATAGAAGGTATGGCTTGGTAAAAAATGATTAGGAGGAAGGACAGATGTTTTTCACTCGTTTGCTCAGCAGCATCGTACTGGTGATTGTTGCGCTGGTCACTCTGCTGCAGGGGGGTTATTTGTTGGCGGCCGTGCTTTTATTGATATCGCTGGTTGCGTACCGCGAGCTGAGCCAGGCTTGCAACGGCGATTCTATAAACGGTAGGGAAGGAAAGAAAATGAATGCCTTGGAGGCGGCGGGATATATCGGTATATTAGTCTATTACGGCATCGTCGTATTTACCGGTTCCCAGGCGGCACAAATGCTTTCTATTCTATTCGTGATGATCGGCTTTATGTTCGTCTATGTCTTTACTTTTCCTAAGTATGAGGCATCCCAGGTAATGGCCGCTTTTTTCAGCTTTGTCTATGCGCCGGTGATGTTTTCTTTTATTTATCAGACAAGAGAACTCCGACATGGCATTTATTTGGTATGGATGATTTTCATCAGCTCCTGGATCTGCGATACCTTTGCTTATTTGACGGGAATCCTGATCGGAAAACATAAGATGACCCCTAAGTTAAGCCCGAAAAAGTCTGTCGAAGGAGCGGTAGGAGGCGTGGCCGGTGCTGCGCTGGCAGGGGCTCTTTACGGATATTTGGTTGTGGAGAGCGTAGTTTCGGAACAACAGATTACATGGATCTTTGCCTTGATCAGCGGAATAGGGGCGATGATTTCCCAGATTGGGGATCTGGCGGCTTCTGCGATCAAGAGGAACCATAATATTAAAGATTATGGACATCTCATTCCCGGGCACGGGGGGATTATGGATCGCTTTGACAGCGTGATTTTCACCGCGCCGATGATTTATGGACTGGCGCTTCTTTTCATAAGATAGAAAATGGGAATCACCAAAAATTCACAAAGAATAGGTATCATGGAGGCACGGATGAAAAAAATAGCGGTGTTAGGTTCCACAGGATCGATCGGGACCCAGACTTTGGAGATCGTACGACAGAATAAAGATCTGGAGGTAGTCGCTTTGGCGGCGGGAAGCAGCGTGGAGAAAATGGAACGGCAGATTCGTGAATTTTCGCCCAGGCTGGCGGCTATGTGGGATGAAAAGGCATATATGGACTTGAAGGAGAGAGTGGCGGATACGGATGTCAAAGTTCTTTTGGGCATGGAAGGACTTTTGGAGATCGCCGCTATGGAGGAAATGGAAATATTGGTGACGGCGATCGTGGGGATGATCGGGATCAGGCCGACCATAGCGGCCATCGAGAACGGAAAAACAATTGCCCTCGCCAATAAAGAAACACTGGTGACGGCGGGGCATATTATTATGCCGCTGGCGGAGAAAAAGGGAGTGCCTATTTTGCCTGTGGACAGTGAACACAGCGCTGTTTTCCAGTCCATGAACGGGGAAAACAAGAAAAGAGTAAAAAAGATTCTGCTGACCGCTTCCGGCGGGCCGTTCCGGGGAAAAAACCGCGAGGAACTGAAAGGCATAAGAGTAGAGGATGCATTAAAGCATCCGAACTGGGCCATGGGAAGGAAGATTACGGTGGATTCCGCTACGATGGTGAACAAAGGATTGGAAGTCATGGAAGCAAAATGGCTGTTTGGCGTGGATCTGGACAGGATAGAAGTGGTGGTTCATCCCCAAAGCATTATTCATTCCATGGTGGAATACGAGGACGGAGCGGTAATGGCGCAGCTCGGAATGCCGGATATGAAACTGCCTATTGCATACGCGCTGTTTTACCCGGACAGAAGACCCATGGAAGGAAAACGAGTAGATTTTTTCCAACTGGGTACACTTACCTTTGAAAAGCCGGATCCGGAAACCTTTACAGGATTAAAGCTGGCTTTTCAAGCGGCGAGGCAGGGAGGCAGCATGCCCACCGTATATAATGCCGCAAATGAAAAAGCGGTAAACTTATTTTTGGAAAGAAAGATAGGATTCATGCAGATTCCGGAGCTGATAGAAGCATCCATGGAAAGGCACAGGAAGATTGAAATGCCGGGAGTGGAGGAGATTCTTCAGGCGGAGCGGGAAACGCATGAATTCATAGAGCAGGTGATAAATTGATTGTAACGATTATTTTATTTATAATAATATTTGGGCTGATCGTAATTTCCCATGAATTCGGTCATTTTCTGCTGGCGAAGATCAATGGGATACATGTGGTGGAGTTTGCGGTCGGCATGGGGCCGACTTTGTTCCATTTTCAGAAAGGGGAAACGAAATACAGCTTGAAGCTGCTGCCGATTGGCGGCGCCTGCATGTTCGAAGGAGAGGACGGGCTGGATGCCAAAGAAGGAGAACCCGGGGAAGGCTCTTTCCTGTCAGCAAGCGTGTGGGCGAGGATATCGGCCGTGGTGGCAGGGCCTTTGTTTAATCTGCTATTGGCCTATATTCTTACGTTGATTGTGGTAGCTTTTGACGGGTCTAACCGCCCGGTCATCCAAAATGTGCTTCCGGGCAGCGCGGCGGAGGCGGCCGGCATGCAAAGCGGCGACAGGATTACGAAAATTAACGGAGAGAAGATCCATTTGGGAGATCAAGTATTTCTGATTTCTGCATTGAACCGGGGAGAGGACATGGAAGTGGAGTATCTTCGAGATGGGGAAAAAAGAAGCGTTACTATCACTCCGGTTTATGACAGCGGAGCCGGTCGGTATTATATGGGTTTTGCCGGTGTCAGCGAATACTTTAAATGCCGGGGGCTGGAGGTGTTCCAGCACGGCTTTTACAAGCTGGAATATTGGGTGAGTTCTACTTTTAAGAGCCTGGGGATGCTTTTCACAGGCAAGGTGACGAAAGATGATGTGGCAGGGCCGGTAGGCATTGCCCAGCTGGTAGGGGATACCTATGAAGAGGCGAAGCCTTATGGCATGAGCAGCGTGGTTCTTTCCATGATGAATATTGCAGTTCTGTTGTCCGTGAATCTGGGCATATTGAATCTTCTGCCGGTTCCCGCTTTGGATGGAGGGCGCCTTGTTTTTCTTTTGATCGAAGCGGCGAGGGGGAAGCCGATTCCGCCGGAAAAGGAGGGAATGGTCCATCTGGCAGGAATGGCGGCTTTGATGGTATTGATGGCGTTTGTTCTGTTTAACGATATTGCGAGGATTTTTTCCTGAGTAAGACGGAGGGAGGAAATAGAATGCCAAAGATTATGACGATGGGGGAATTGCTCTGTGAGATCATGCGCCCATGCGAAGGGATGGAACTGTATGAAACGGGAGATTTCAAAGGGCCTTTTCCCAGCGGCGCTCCGGGAATCTTTATCAGTACCGCGGCAAGGCTCGGCTGTTCCAGCGGTATCATTGCCGGCGTAGGCAAGGATGATTTCGGAAAAAACATTACGGACCGGCTGGCCGGGGATGGTGTGGACTGCCGCTGGATATGTAAAAGCGATAAGGGTTCCACAGGGGTAGCTTTTGTTACGTATTATGCGAACGGCGACAGAAAATTTATTTTCCATATGGACCATACCCCGGCTGTGGAGCCGAAAGCGCCGAAGAGTCTGGATGGGATGGAAGATACGGAATATTTTCATGTGATGGGCTGTTCCCTGACGGCATCCATGGAATTCGGGCGGGAAATTTTAAAAACGATGGATCTGTTTGAAAAAAAGGGGGCAAAAATCAGTTTTGACCCGAACGTGAGGCTCGAATTAATGCGCGATCCTGAAGCTTTTCATATGATGCAGGAGGCCTTTAGGCATTGCCATGTTTTTATGCCGGGCGTACAGGAATTGAAAATGCTGGCAGGGAGGGAGGACATAGAAGAGGCTGTTGAGGCTGCTTTTGAAAATAAAGATCTGGAGATTCTCGTTTTGAAGAACGGCTCAAAAGGTTCTAAAATATATACGGAAAAAGGGCTGGCATTGGAGATGGGGATTTATCCGGTCAAACAGCTGGATGCCACAGGAGCGGGAGACAGCTTTGATGCCGCCTTTATCTGCGGCCTTGCCCAGGGAAAGAGCCTGGAGGAGGCGGCGCGGATGGGAGCGGCGGCAGGGGCGCTGAACGCGGCGGCGTTCGGGCCGATGGAAGGAGATATTTCGCCGGAGACTGTGGAAAAAATGATACATACCAATATAAAGTAAAAATTACAAGGGATGGAAGGAGAGAGGGAAATGTCATTTGTTACATCGGAAAAAATGTTATTGGATGCCCAGAAAGGCGGGTATGCGGTGGGCGCATTCAACGTGGAAAACATGGAAATGGTAATGGCTGTTATTGAGGCGGCGGAGGAATTGAAAGCTCCGCTGATGCTCCAAACAACGCCGTCTACTGTGAAGTATGCCGGACTGGACATGTATCTTGCCAATGTGAGGACGGCGGCAGAGCGCGCCGGCGTTCCTGTCTGCATGCACTTGGATCACGGAGACAGCTTTGATCTGGCTATGCGCGCCCTGCGCACAGGGTATAGTTCGATCATGATCGACGGTTCCCATAATATATTTGAAGAAAATATCGCGGTGACAAAGGCGGTAGTGGATGCTTGCAGACCTTCCGGGATTCCCGTGGAAGCGGAGCTTGGCAAAGTAGGAGGAAAGGAAGATGACCTGGATGGCGGCAGCGGCGGCTATACGGATCCGGAAGAAGCTAAGGAATTCGTAGAACGCACGGGTATCGGATCGTTGGCGGTGGCGATCGGGACGGCTCACGGCGTTTATAAGGGAGAACCCAAACTGGACTTGGACCGCTTGGCAGAGATACGCAAGGTCGTTACGATTCCGTTAGTATTGCACGGCGCCAGCGGGCTGTCGGAAGAAGCGGTGGCGGAGAGCATCAAGAGAGGAATCTGCAAAGTGAATTTTGCTACGGAACTGCGGATTGCTTATACGGACGGAGTAAAAAACTTCCTGGCAGAGCATCCCGATGCTTTTGATCCGAAGAAATATGGGGAAGCAGCTATGGAAAAAGTAAAAGAGACAGTAATGCAGCGCATAAAAATGTGCGGATGCAACGGAAAAGCATAAAAAAACCAGCGTATAGATGACACGGCAGACTGAAACAGAAATTGTTCAGCCTGCCGTAATTTTTTATGGAAAATGAACACATATTTCCTTGCTTTTCGTCATATTATACATAAAAAGAAAGATTATAATAGAAAAAAGTATTAAAAAAATATAAAAAAAGAATGAATAGAACAAACAAATTGTTGAAATTTACAAAGACAAATTGGATTGGGGGGGGGTAAAATGAATATAGTTGATTATTTTGAAGGAATGATGAAAGAAAGGAGGGAGGGTTATGCCCAATATTTTGTTGACAAGAATTGATAACCGTCTGATCCATGGACAGGTAGGTGTGACATGGACTATGACGTTAGGCGCAAACCTGATTCTTGTAGCAGATGACGAAGCGGCGGAGAATGAACTGATGCAGCAGTTGATGGCCGCAACAGCCAAATCATCAGGAGCAAGCGTAAGGTTTTTCACAATCCAGAAAACGATCGACGTGATTCATAAAGCGGCGGACAGGCAGAAGATTTTTATCGTCTGCAAGACACCGGCGGGTGTGCGCAAAATGATCGAAGGCGGTGTGCCCATTAAGGAGGTAAATGTAGGAAATATGCATTTTTCCCCAGGCAAGCGCCAGATCAGCAAAAAAGTGTATGTGGACGACGCGGATATGGAGGATCTGAAGGCGATCCAGGATGCCGGTGTAGAACTTTATATTCAGGACGTTCCGGGTGATGCAAAAGAACGTATCAAAGAAATTTAGACAAAACGAAAGAAAGGAACTGACTTATGGAAATTACATTGATGCAAGGCATAGGCCTGGCAATTATGGCAATTATTGTAGGCGTTGATTTTTGGCTGGAAGGATTTTTTATATTCCGTCCGATCATCGTCAGTACGCTGACCGGTCTTATTCTGGGGGATGTCCAGCTCGGTCTCATTACCGGGGGTATTACGGAATTGGCGTTTGCGGGTCTGACTCCTGCAGGGGGGACGCAGCCGCCTAACCCGGTTCTGGCAGGCGTAATGTCCACGGTTATTGCTTATACTACGATGACGGAGGCAACTGCGGCTATGGCATTGGCGCTTCCGTTTAGTTTTTTAATGCAGTATATTATTTTGTTCTGTTATTCTACTTTCTCCTTCTTTATGAAGGGTGCGGATCAGGCGGCGGCAGAAGCCGATACGGCCAAGATCGTGAAAATCAATATAACATGTACCGCGATTATTGCTCTGCTGTATGGCCTTGTTGTATTCCTTTGCACATTTGTGGCGCAGGATGCGATGAAGACATTTGTGGAAGTATTACCTGCATGGCTGACCCATGGCTTTGAAGTTGCCGGAGGAATTCTTCCCGCAGTCGGTTTTGCAATGCTGTTGAAGGTTATGCTGAAGGCAGAGTTTATTCCTTATCTGCTGATCGGCTTTGTAATTGCTTGCTTCCTGGATTTTTCCAATTTATTGCCGATCGCGGTAGTTGGCGTGGCTTTGGCGCTGTTCGTATATAATATAGAAAAGAATATGAAAACGGGCAAAGCAGTTCAAAATATAGCAGAGGAGGAAGAAGAAGATGGCATCTGATAATAAGAAAGTATTAGATAAAAAAGATATTAACCGGTTGGCGTTTGATTCCATATTCCTTCAGGCTGGTTTTAACTATGAAAGAATGCAGGCCTGCGGTTTTTTGGGGGCGCAGCTTCCGGCTTTAAAGAAGATTTATAAAGACGATAAGGAAGGGTTATCCGCAGCGATGACGGATAATCTGGAATTCATTAATACACATCCGAATCTGGTAGGTTTTCTGATGGGATTATTGATTTCCATGGAAGAATCCAAAGCGGACAGGGGAATTATCAAAGGTTTGAAGGTGGCGTTATTCGCGCCGCTGGCAGGTATCGGCGACGCTATTTTCTGGTTTACGCTGCTTCCCATCGTGGCAGGTATTTGTTCTTCTATGGCGATGGAAGGAAGCGTACTCGGACCGATCATATTCTTCTTAGTTTATCTGGCGATTTTTGCTATGAGGTGGTTTTGGACGCATCTGGGATATAATCTCGGCGTGAAGGCGGTTGCGCAGATTACGGATATTTCCGAAGTGCTGTCAAAAGCGGCTACTGTATTGGGATGTACTGTTATCGGCGGTTTGATTGCTTCTTATGTGAGCATTAACGTACAGACGCAGATCGTTGTCAATGAGGCGAAAACGGTTGCACTGCAAGCGGATTTCTTTGACAAAATATTCCCGAATATTTTGTCCATCGGATATGTATTTTTGATGTATTATTTCCTGAAAAAGAAGAAAGTCAGCCCGGTGGTTCTGATCATAGTGACGTTTGTATTGGCGATTGTGTTATCCTTCTTTGGAATTCTGTAGTATGCCGGAAAGAAAAATATTACTGTTTGTCAGCGATATGGATGGAACGCTGCTTCAGGATGATTTTACCATAAGCCCTGGAAATCTGGCCGCGATACAGCGGCTGGAGGCGGCAGGGATACGGTTTGCTGTTGCTACGGGGAGAACGCAATACGATGCAAAAATGATATGTGCAAAACATTCACTAAAGCCTTATATTATCTCTAATAATGGGGCATGTGTCTTTGATCCGGATGGAACGCTGCTTTCCGGCAGGGAGCTCAAAAGGAAGTTCGTATATGCGATCACGGATTACTTGGAGCGGGAGAAGATTTGTTATGGTTTGGGGGAAAGCGGAGGTTATATCGCTCCAAGGAACTGGACGGAAGTTTTTGACCGGGAGGTGTCCAGGCTAAGGGCGGAAGGAATGGAAATTCCGGAAGAAAAAGCAGCGTTTGCCAAACAGGAAACGCAGCTGCAGCATGGAGTCCGCCTGGTAGAAAATGTGCGGGAATATCTCGGGCAAGGAGAAGCAGTATACAGCATTTCGCTGATTACTTACGATAAAGACGTGCTTCGGAAAGTAAGCGGGTGGACATCCGGTTATGCGGGAACGTCGGTATGTATATCGGGAACGCACAATGCGGAGATTATGTATCAGGACTGCACGAAAGGGAAGTCTTTGGAGTTTTTGTGCGAATATCTAAAGATTCCTTTAGAACAGACGGCCGTGGCGGGAGACAGCCTGAACGATTTGGACATGTTTGAAAAGGCTGGACTGCGGTTTGCCATGGGGAATGCAAGGAAAGAAATAAAAGAAGCGGCGGATATCGTGACGGGAACGAGCAGGGAAGATGCTGTGGCAGAAGCAATTAATTGCTTTCTCAAATAATTTTATATATAGTTACTCTTTTGCAGAAACTGCTTCGGCCGGGTTATGGCAGAGGCGGTTTTTGCAAATTTTTATTGCGGTAATAGCAGATATAAAGTATAATGTTACAAATAAAGGGAAGAGGATATTTGTTTAAAATTTTCTTATTTCAAAAAAGACATATTCTGGCTGGATTTCCAGCAATCTAATCGTATTTATTAAAATCCGATCATATTTCAAATAGTCTGGATAAATTTCCCAAAATCAAAAAATAGAATATAGTAAGGAGGAAAATTGAAAATTTTCAATCCCAAGTTTGTGTCTGCGCGGCATCCACAAACTTGATATGCGCAAAAAGCCGCGCAGAAATGGAGTAAAGAATGAGGTTTATTTCTGATGCATATTGGGACAAGGGGATGAGGAAAGGGAATCAGGATTCCGTTTCCCTTCAGGAAGTCCGCATAAAGGGGAAAATGGCGGTATTTGCACTTGTCTGCGACGGGATCGGCGGACTGGACTGCGGAGAGGCGGCCAGCGGTTTTGTGGCGGAAAAAATGACAGAGTGGTTTTATAAAGAAGCCATTATGATGTTAAAACACAGAAAGAGCGGAAAGAAAATAGAAAAATCAGGACTGCGGGCGCTGTATGGATGCAATGTGGAGATGCAGCGTTTTGGAGAGGAAAAAGGGATAAAGATGGGAACGACAGTTACCGCCTTGCTTTTTTCAGGAAGACGTTATTTTCTATGGCATAGCGGGGACAGCCGGGCATACCGGATCACAGGCAGGGGATTCGGCGGAAAGATAAAAAGGCTGACGACGGATCATGCGCAGAACCATGTGATGTTGCTGCGCTGCATTGGAAGTTACTCGTGGAAGAGGCCGGATGTAAAAAGAGGGTATTTGATAAAAAAGAGCGTCTTCCTAATTTGCTCCGACGGTTTCAGGAATCGGTTGAGGGAAGAACGGATAAAGGAAGCGATGCTGCCGGGAACAATAGAGGGAAGAGAACAGATTTATAAGCGGCTGAAAGAAATGACAGAATACGTAAAGAAGCAAGGGGAGAGAGATAATATTTCCGCCGTTGCGGTATGGATGGAATAGGAGGCAGGATGATGGAAGGTACGGAGATGGGGAAGTATATTTTTTATGAGGAATTGGGGAGCGGAGGAAGCGGAACGGTGTACAGAGCTTACGATAAACATCTGAAATGCGACAGGGCGGTCAAAAAATTCCCCGGAGGAGACGGGGTATGGAAAAGAGAGCTGGACATGCTGAAGGAACTGAGGCATCCTCTGCTGCCGGCTATAACGGATGTTATAGAGGAGGGAGAGGACCGGTATCTGGTGATGGAATATATCGAGGGGGAAAACCTGGCGGATTATGTGCGGGAAAGGGGCAGGCTCGGGCAGGAACAGGCAGTGGGATGGGCGCTGGATTTGGCGGAGGCGCTGCTCTGTTTCCATGAAAGGAACTGCCCTGTAATTTACCGGGATATGAAGCCTGCTAATATTATGGTAGATCATGGGGGGAATCTCAGGCTGGTGGATTTTGGGACGGCATGGGCGCGCTATCGGGCGGGGGATGAAATTTTCTATGCCGGGACTTATGGGTATGCGGCGCCGGAACAGCTGGCGGCGGGGGATATGGACGGCATTGATGAAAGAAGCGATATATATGGGTTAGGCGCCACGCTTTATTACATGCTGACAGGAGATGATCCGGCGAAGCCGCCGTTTTTGCTCCATCCTATCCGCTTTTTTGACAGAAATTTTCCGGCGGGATTGGAAAGGGCGGTGGCAAAGGCAACGGAAGAGGAGAAAGGAAAAAGGTACCAGACGATGAGGCAGTTTCGGGCGGTGTTGGAGAAATATAAAAGAAAGAACAGAGTGTGGGAACGGGCCAGGAAAATGGCAAATGGCATTTACTATGGAATATTGTTCGGGCTATGCGTCTGGTTTGCAAAATTGTGCGGCATGCAGGGGAGGGAAAAAGGAATACTTGGCGCTGCTGCATGTATCATCGGACTTTGCCTTGGAAAGGAGGCGCTGACTGTATGTATGGGATGGAAGGGGAGCGGGATTCGCCGGGAACGAAGTTTGCTTTTGACAGAGAAAAAAGGGAGGGGACTTCTGCTTTTGTCTGCGGGGATTTTATCCATAACGATAACAGGCGTGGTTCAGGCATCGGATTCCGTAAATGCAGCGCAAAAGGTTTTGGCGCCGGAAAGTGCAAGGGAAATATCCGCAGCGGAGGAGAATGCGCTTCGGGTAGACGTGAGGAACGGAAAGGGACAAAAGCTGCTCATACGTTACGATGCAGTATATGGCTTGTCGGAAACGTTAAAACTGGAACTGCCCTTAAGCAATTTCAAGGAGGGCGGAATTTATCGTCTGCGCTTAGAATGCACGGATTGCGCAACGGAAGAAACGCATAGCAGAACTTTCTATTTAAAAGGTCTTGAACCATAAAGGCAAAGTGGGGTATGATAATAGAGGGAAATATTCAGGAAGGTTTTCGAACCAGCCCCTATGATTTCGGGAGATGGAAAGGGGTCCAGACAGAAGGAGCGGATAAGAGATGCAGACGCACAGGATGAAAACAAAGACAATACATATTGGAGACAGGGTGATCGGCGGCGGGAACCCGGTTTTGATACAGTCGATGACAAATACGAGGACAGAAGACGTAAAGGCAACAATAGAGCAGATCCGCCGCCTTGAGAAGGCGGGCTGCGAGATCGTCCGCTGTACGGTTCCGACGATGGAAGCGGCTCTGGCGCTTAAGGAAATCAAGAAGCAGATTTCCATACCGCTGGTTGCGG
The DNA here is from genome assembly GCA_021772075.1 of Lachnospiraceae bacterium. Classification (GTDB taxonomy): domain Bacteria; phylum Bacillota; class Clostridia; order Lachnospirales; family Lachnospiraceae; genus Kineothrix. Next base: position 39,954 of record JAETNQ010000023.1, on the reverse strand, counting down.
ATATTCACTTTGATTATAAGATGGCGATTGCGGCCATGGAGAACGGGGCGGATAAGATCAGGATTAATCCCGGGAATATCGGAGGCAGGGAAAAGGTTTCTGCAGTGGTAGCAGTGGCCAAAGAGCGGGGCATTCCCATCCGGGTAGGCGTAAACAGCGGCTCCCTGGAAAAGGACTTGATAGAAAAGTATGGGGGAGTCACGGCGGAAGGAATCGTGGAAAGCGCTCTGGATAAAGTAAAGATGATTGAAGATATGGGATATGACAATCTGGTAATCAGCATCAAGTCTTCCGATGTTTTGATGTGCATACACGCCCATGAAATTCTGGCCGGGCAGACAGGCTATCCGCTGCATGTAGGAATTACCGAGGCGGGAACGGTGTTCAGCGGCAATGTAAAATCCGGAGTAGGGCTTGGCATTATTCTTTACCAAGGAATCGGGGATACGATCCGCGTATCGCTGACGGGCGACCCGGCAGAGGAAGTCCGGTCGGCGAAGCTGATCCTTGGCGCATTAGGGCTGCGGAAGGGAGGAATCGAAGTGGTATCCTGCCCGACGTGCGGAAGAACCAAAATTGATTTGATCGGCCTGGCGAACCAAGTGGAACGGATGGCGGAAGAGGTTTTGCAGGAATTTCCGCAGGGGCTTCCCAGGGATGTGAAAGTGGCGGTCATGGGATGCGCGGTAAACGGACCCGGGGAAGCGAGGGAAGCGGATATCGGAATTGCAGGAGGCATAGGGGAAGGGCTTCTGATAAAAAAAGGAGAAACGGTAAGAAAAGTGCCGGAAGCAGAGCTTCTTCCGGCTTTGAAGGAAGAATTGGTTGTTTTGTGCCGCTGTGAGGCGGCGCAGGGATAGGCAGGTAAGCGGTGAAAAAGTTTTTTGATGTATTTCCTTTTTTACAAGTGGATGATAAGGTAAGACAGTTTCTGGAAGAAGCGGAAGTGGAGAGAGTTTCTTCCACGAAAAAAAAAGATCTTTTGAGGATTTATATGGTCAGCGGGAGGCTGATTGAAAAGGAATACATATGGAAAGCGGAGAAGGGGATTGAAAGGATGCTTTCCTCTTTTCGGACAAAAGTAAAGATTTATGAAAAATACCGACTGTCGTCCCAGTATAATGTAGAAAAATTAATGAATGCATACAGGAGCAGCATTCTTTTGGAATTAAGGGAATACAGCCCCGTAGAATATAATCTTTTTAAAAACGGGGATCTTGCCTATCCGGAAGCGGACCGGCTGGTTTTGACGGTAGGGGATTCGGTGCCGGCGAGAAGCCGGGGCGAAGAACTGCGCCGCATCCTGGAAAAGATATGCAATGAAAGATGCGGTTTTCAGACGAATGTTGAAATTGCTTATAAAGAGGAAAAGCCGGGACAGGACAGAGAAGACGATGAATTAAGGATCGCAAAGCAGGTGGCGGAAATCAGCGCAAAGGCGGCAGAAGCATCGGGGTCGGAAGCAGCTTCGGGAATTGGAAAAAAAGAAAAGGAAAAAACTGTTTCTGAGCGGACGACGGAAAGAGCGCCGGAAGGGAAAACGGCGAAAAAGGACGGGGACAGGACCGGTTTCAGGCGGCCGGTGAAGCGTTCGGATCATCCTGACGTGATTTATGGAAGGGATTTTGAAGAGGCGGCAATGCCCATCGAAGATATTATTGGGGAAATGGGGCAAGTGGTAATCCGCGGCAAGATTATAAAGACCGATAAGAGGGAAATAAAGAATGAAAAAACAATTCTTTTTTATGATATCACGGATTTTACGGACACGCTGACTTTTAAACTGTTTATAAATAACGACCAAGTGGACGAGATCGGCGGCGGACTTGCGAAAGGAAGCTTTGTGAAAGTAAAAGGAATGGCCGTGATCGATAAGTTTGATAACGAGCTGACGATCGGTTCCATCAGCGGCATTAAAAAAATACCGGATTTTACTTCGTCCCGTTCGGATAACAGCATCCGTAAGAGGGTAGAGCTGCATTGCCATACGAAAATGAGCGATATGGACGGCGTATCGGAGGCCAAGGATATCGTAAAAAGAGCCTATCAATGGGGGCATCCGGCGATTGCCATTACCGACCATGGGGTCGTTCAGTCATTTCCCGATGCGAACCATGTGTGGGAAGACTTGTGGCGGGCGGAAAAAGCGAAAAGAAAGGAAGCGGGGGAGGCAGCTCCGGATAAACAGGATTTTTTCAAAGTGATTTATGGAATGGAAGCTTACCTGGTGGACGATTTGGATGAAATCGTGACGGGAAGAAAAAACCAGGGGCTGGATGGCTCTTTTGTCGTTTTCGACATAGAAACCACCGGATTTTCGCCTGTCCATAACCGGATTATCGAGATCGGCGCAGTCAAAGTGGAAGGAGGGGAGATTACGGAGCGGTTTTCTTCCTTCGTGAACCCGGATGTGCCGATTCCTTTGGAAATTGAAAAACTGACGGGGATCCAGGATGAGACGGTGGTGGATGCGCCGATGATAGGGGAGGTGCTGCCCCGGTTCTTGGAATTTTGCCGGGATACCGTGCTGGTGGCCCACAATGCAAGTTTCGACATGAGCTTTATCATAGAGAATGCATCCAGGCTCGGGCTGGAAAGGGAATTCACTTATGTGGACACGGTAGGGATCGCCAGGCTTCTCCTTCCTAATCAGGCAAAGCATAAGCTGGATGCGGTGGCAAAAACGCTTGGCATTTCTTTGGAAAACCATCACCGCGCGGTGGACGATGCGGAAGCGACGGCGGAAATATTCCTGAAGTTTATCCCTATGCTGAAAGAAGCCGGGGCGCATGATCTGAAAACAATCAATGCGATGGGTGATTCCAGCCCCGATATTATTAAAAGGCTGCCTTCTTATCATGCGATCATTTTAGCCAAAAATGATACAGGAAGGGTAAATCTGTACCGGCTGGTGTCCGAATCCCATTTGGTTTATTACAGCAAAAGGCCGCGAATCCCCAAAAGCCTGTTGAAGAAATACCGGGAAGGGCTGATTCTGGGCAGCGCCTGTGAAGCGGGAGAGTTATACAGAGCCCTTTTGGATGAAAAGTCCGAGGAAGAGATCGCAAAGCTGGTGGATTTTTATGATTATTTAGAGATTCAGCCTACGGGAAACAATAAGTTTATGATCGCTTCGGAAAAAGTAAGGAATATCAATTCCATAGAGGATATCGAAAATATTAACAGAAAGATCGTAGAGCTGGGCGAACAGTTTAACAAACCGGTAGCGGCGACCTGCGACGTTCATTTTCTGGATCCGGAGGACGAAATATACCGCAGGATCATTATGGCGGGCAAAGGCTTCTCCGGTGCGGACGAACAGTCGCCTTTGTATTTGCGGACGACGGAGGAGATGCTGGAAGAGTTTTCCTATTTGGGAAGCGACAAGGCTATGGAAGTGGTGGTGACGAATACGAACCGGATTGCGGATATGGTGGAAACAATAGCTCCGGTGCGGCCGGATAAATGCGCTCCTGTCATTGCGGACAGCGATAAGACATTGACGGATATCTGCTATAATAAAGCCCATGAAATTTATGGGGAGGAATTGCCGGATATTGTAGAGCAGCGGTTGAAAAGGGAACTGAATTCTATTATTTCCAACGGGTTTGCAGTGATGTATATTATTGCACAGAAACTGGTATGGAAGTCGGTGGAAGACGGATACCTGGTCGGCTCCAGGGGATCGGTCGGTTCTTCGTTCGTAGCGACAATGGCGGGCATCACGGAGGTCAATCCCTTAAGTCCCCACTATTATTGTGAAAAATGCCATTACAGCGATTTTGATTCCCAAGAAGTGAAGGCATATGCGGGAAAAGCGGGGTGCGATATGCCGGATAAGGCATGTCCGGTCTGCGGGGCTCCTTTGAGAAAAGACGGGTTCGATATTCCTTTTGAAACTTTTTTGGGATTTAAAGGGGACAAAGAACCGGACATCGACTTGAATTTTTCCGGCGAATATCAGAGCAAGGCCCACAAATACACGGAAGTTATTTTTGGCGCAGGCCAGACCTATCGGGCGGGGACGATCGGCACGCTGGCGGAAAAAACGGCTTTCGGTTACGTAAAAAGATATTTTGAAGAGAAAGGAACGAGCAAAAGAACAAGCGAGATTAACCGGATTGTTGCCGGATGTACGGGAATACGGCGGAGTACGGGACAGCATCCTGGAGGGATTATCGTGCTGCCCTTAGGGGAGGACATCAATTCTTTTACTCCGGTGCAGCATCCGGCTAACGATATGACGACGGATATCGTTACCACTCATTTTGATTATCATTCCATAGACCATAATTTGTTGAAGCTGGATATACTCGGACACGATGATCCTACCATGATACGTATGTTGCAGGATCTGACAGGGATCGATCCGGTCAAAATCCCTTTGGATGATGCGGCGGTGATGTCTTTGTTTAAAAATACGGAAGCGCTTGGCGTCACGCCGGAACAGATCGGCGGCTGCAGGCTGGGCGCGCTGGGGATTCCTGAATTCGGTACGGAATTTGCCATGCAGATGTTAATCGATACGAAGCCGCAGGCATTTTCGGATCTGGTGCGGATCGCCGGGCTTGCCCATGGCACGGATGTATGGCTGGGGAATGCCCAGACGCTGATTCAGGAGGGAAAGGCGACGATCTCTACGGCAATCTGCACGAGGGATGATATTATGGTATACCTGATCGGGATGGGAGTGGAAAGTTCCCTTGCTTTTACGATTATGGAGAGCGTCCGGAAAGGAAAAGGACTGAAACCGGAAATGGAGAAGGCCATGAAAGAGGCCGGCGTGCCGGACTGGTATATCTGGTCCTGCAAGAAGATCAAGTATATGTTCCCGAAAGCCCATGCGGCGGCTTATGTCATGATGGCATGGCGCATCGCATACTGCAAGATCAATTATCCTCTGGCATTTTATGCGGCCTTTTTCAGCATCCGGGCATCTGCCTTTTCCTATGAACTGATGTGCCAGGGAAGGGAGCATCTGGAGAAAGTGATGGCGGATTATAAACAGCGGATGGATACTTTATCAAAAAAGGAGCAGGATTCCTACCGCGATATGAAGCTGGTGCAGGAAATGTATGCCAGGGGCTTTGAATTCATACCAATTGATATTTTTTCGGCGCAATCCAGGAATTTTCAGATTGTGGGGGATAAACTGATGCCTTCGTTGAACAGCATTGACGGCTTGGGGGAAAAAGCGGCGGATTCCATTGTAGAGGCGGCGAAGGACGGGCCGTTCCTTTCCAAAGATGATTTTCGCCAAAGGGCAAAAGTCTCCAAGACGATCGTGGATCTGATGGCTTCTTTGAATCTGCTTGGAAATCTTCCGGAATCAAACCAAATAAGTTTATTTGATTTTGTTTCATAAATAGACTATAATAGTAATAATTTTATGGAATGCGACATGCGGGAGGGTATTTATGTTTGGTCATATTTTTGGGAGATTTCTAGTGGAGCAGAAAATGATTTCTCAGGAGACGCTGGAGGAAGTTCTGGACATGCAGAGGAAGGTGAGGGTAAAGCTTGGATTGATAGCCGTCAGTGAAAAACTGCTGACCCAGGAGCAGGCGGATAAGATTAACCGGAAACAGGCGCTGGAAGATAAGAGGTTCGGGGATATCGCGGTGGAAATGGGATATTTGACGGAAAGCCAGGTAAGCCGTCTTTTGCAGCTTCAGGGAAACCCCTATTTGGTCTTTATCCAGGCCATGACAGAAAAAGACATTATGACTTTGGAGGAAATAGAAAATGCTATTGACCTGTACCGCCGTGAAAACGGCCTTACCAATACGGATCTGGAGGCGTTCAAGAGCGGGGATATGGACAGGATGCTTCCGCTTTATGTCAGGACGGAGAATGCTCTGGCATCCGGTCTGGTGGGCGTTGCGGTACGTACGATCGTACGTCTGATCGACAGCGAAATATCTATCGAACCTTCGTACAGTTCTTATAGTTATGAATTCGAAAATATTGCGGTGCAGGGCGTTACGGGGGATCATTCTTTGCTGTTGGGGCTTGCCGGTGAAAACGGCAATCTTTTGACCATTGCCGATATTTTTGCAAAAGAAGAGTTTCCTTCCATGGATTTGTTCGCTTTCGATGCGGTATGCGAGTTCATCAACTGTATTAACGGGCTTTATGCATCCGCGCTCAGCGCGCAGGGAATTATGGTCGATATGATTCCGCCTACTTATTACCAAGCCGGACAGCTAAGGGCGCAGGACAAACTGCTGATCGTGCCGGTTTATATCAAAAACCGCAAGGTAAGAATTATCATCGCGGCAGATACGCCGATTCGTGTGGAAGCATAGCCGTTATGCTTCATAATATGCTTTAGGGACAGTAAAGTTTTGTGGAATAATCAAAGGATAGAAGTGAGGAGAAATAATTATGGCGAAAATTTTGATTGTGGATGATTCAAGGACTTCGCGCAAGATTTTAAAGGAGATTTTAGAAGGGGGAGGGCATGAGATCGTCGGGGAGGCATCCAACGGAGAAGAAGGGGTAATCCTTTATAAAGAGCGGGAGCCGGATGTGGTTACGATGGATATTACGATGCCCAATATGAACGGATTAGAAGCTCTGATGTGTATCAAAAAGGAAGATGGAGACTCCAAAGTGATTATGATAACTGCGGCAGGGCAGAAAGAGAAAATGGTGCAGTCGATTAAGGAAGGCGCGGATGATTTTATTACCAAGCCTTTTGATGCGGATCAGATTCTGAGTGCGATAAGGCGTGTGCTGAAAAGCGAGTAAAAAAACAGATATAGGAAAATTTTGAGGAAAAATAAAAAAAATGCTTGCATTATTTTTTGTTTTATAATAAAATAAGCAAGTCGGCAAATGAATAAAGCGGACAAAAGAGTTTTATTTATTTGCAGATATGGCTCGTTGGTCAAGCGGTCAAGACGCCGCCCTCTCACGGCGGAAACAGGGGTTCGATTCCCCTACGAGCTGTTGACTGTTTTTGAACAGCCCAACCCTAAGAATGCTGGAAACCCTCGTTTTATGTGGTTTGTAGCATTTTTATTTTGTCAGGACATTAATAATGGAGGAATCAATGATGGATATTAAAGAACAGATGAATAAGATGGTAGAAGAAATTTCCAAGAATCCCAATATTAAAGAAGAATTTGAAAAAGAGCCTGTAAAGGTAATTGAAAAAGTAATCGGCGTTGATCTGCCGGATGATGTTGTTATGAAGATTATGGATGGCGTAAAGGCAAAACTGACGATAGACGGTGTATCTAAAGCGGCTAATGCTTTAAAGGGGATGTTTCAGTAATTGGCGAACTGTTTATAATGGAAGCAATAAAGCCAGTCCGAATTAGCGGACTGGCTATAGTTGTATAACCTAAAATTAATGATTAGTTTAAAAAGGATACGATGAACGGAGGTAAGTGATGAAGAAAGGATGGTTGGTCTTATGCTCCGCGTTCCTTATAATGCTTTCGGCATGCGGCAGTACGCCGGCAGCAAAGGGGCAATCCGGTTCGGCGGAAAAGATCGAAGAACTGGAGGTACATTTCATTGATGTGGGACAGGGGGATGCCACGCTGGTCAAATGCGGCGGACAGGCCATGCTCATTGATGCAGGGGAGAATGATAAGGGCGTTTTGGTTCAGAATTATCTGAGAAAACAGGGTGTAAAGGCGCTGGACTATCTGATCGTCACGCATCCGGATTCCGATCATTGCGGCGGGGCGGATGTCATTATCACCAAATATGATATTGGTACGGTCATTATGCCGAATTACAGCAAGGATACGGCCTCTTACCGGGATGTAGTCCGGGCTTTGGATTATAAGCATTATCAGGTCACGGAACCGAAGGTGGGGGATTATTATCGGCTGGGAGACGCAGGATTCACCATTATCGCTCCCAATAAAGATGATTATGGGGATGAGGCAAATAACTATTCGGTGGGCATTTTGCTGGAACACGGCGATAAAAAATTTGTGTTTACCGGGGATGCAGAGGAAGAAGCAGAAAAAGATATGATCGATAGCGGAATGGATCTATCTGCCGATGTGCTGAAAGCCGGACATCATGGAAGCCGGACTGCTTCGACGGACGATTTTGTTGCTATGGTTCACCCGGAATATGCGGTGATAAGCTGCGGGGAAGATAATGAATATGGCCATCCCCATGCGGCCACGTTGAATACATTCCGGGGGCTGGGGATCAAAGTGTTCCGCACGGATGAGCAGGGGTCGCTCATTGCGCTTTCGGATGGAAGCACGATTACCTGGAATGCGTCTCCTTCCGATACATGGAAAGCGGGAGAACCCGTTGGGACGGGTTCTGGTAAAAAGGCGGAGCAGGGTATGAAGGAAATAACCTACATATTGAATACAAAAACAAAAAAATTCCATAGGTTGTCTTGTGATTCCCTGCCGACAGAAAACCGGAACGATTCTACACAAAGCCGGGAAGAGATCATCGCCCAGGGATATGCGCCATGCGGCAGATGCAATCCATAAGGAAAAACAGGGAGTTTTGCCCGGATATAAATTTTTTCAGCCGGGAAGAATAGAAAAAGAGAAAAGGAAAAGAAAAAAATATGTATCGATTGTTAAAACAGGAAGGCAGAGCAAAAAGAGGGGAATTTCATACGGTGCATGGCATCATTCAGACGCCGGTGTTTATGAATGTGGGTACGGCAGCGGCTATCAAGGGGGCGGTTTCCACGGAAGACCTGGAGGGAATCAAAACCCAGGTGGAATTGTCCAATACTTACCATCTCCATGTGAGGCCGGGAGATGAAATCGTGAAAAAAATGGGAGGCCTCCATCGATTTATGTCATGGAATAACCCCATTTTGACGGATTCCGGCGGATTCCAGGTATTTTCCCTGGCATCGCTGCGCAAGATCAAAGAGGAAGGGGTATATTTCCGCTCCCATGTGGACGGCAGGAAGATTTTTATGGGGCCGGAGGAAAGCATGCGGATACAATCCAATCTGGCTTCTACAATTGCCATGGCTTTTGACGAATGTCCTTCCAGCCGTGCAGACAGAGATTATGTCCAGGCATCCGTGGATCGAACGACCCGCTGGCTGGGACGCTGTAAAAAAGAAATGGAACGGTTAAACGGTTTGGACGATACGATCAACCGCCGGCAGATGCTTTTTGCCATTAACCAGGGTGCGGTTTTTGCGGATATCCGCATCGAACATGCCAAACAGATTGCGGAAATGGAATTGGACGGCTATGCCATCGGCGGACTGGCGGTAGGGGAGAGCCATGAAGAAATGTATCATATATTGGAAGAAACCGTTCCCTATCTTCCGCTGGAAAAACCGACGTACCTGATGGGCGTGGGAACTCCGGCGAATATTCTGGAGGGCGTGGAACGCGGGGTGGACTTTTTTGACTGCGTATATCCGAGCAGGAACGGAAGGCATGGACACCTCTATACCAATTACGGGAAAATTAATTTGTTTAACGCGAAATACGAAACCGACGACCGGCCTATCGAGGAAGGCTGCGGCTGTCCGGCCTGCCGCCGTTATTCCAGAGCTTATATCCGCCATTTGCTGAAGGCGAAAGAAATGCTGGGGATGCGTCTTTGCGTGCTGCACAATCTTTATTTTTATAATACCATGATGGAGGAGATCAGGGACGCTCTGGACCAGGGACGCTTTGCGGCGTACAAAAAGGACAAACTGGAAAGGATGGGGGCTTTGTAAAAATCGATTTCAGTGAAACAATTTGTTTCACTGATAAAATAATAAAAAGGCTTGTTTTATGCAGCGAATTTGTGTATGATATCTATTAGGTCATTTTTGAAGCCGAAGTTAGGATAAATTTTAGGAGGAATTACGAATGGGTATATTGTTGACAGAAGGCGCAGCAGCCGGAGACGGAATGGGAACGTTGATGATCATAGAGATTGTATTGATTATCGCTGTATTTTATTTTGTCATGCTCCGTCCGCAGAAAAAGGAACAGAAAAAAATGGCGGCTATGCTGGCAGCGCTTGAAATAGGTGATTGCGTGCTGACAAGCAGCGGTATGTACGGGATTATTATTGATATTACAGATGATACGGTTATCGTGGAATTCGGTAATAATAAAAACTGCCGTATCCCGATGCAGAAATCAGCGATCGCGCAAGTAGAAAAACCGGAAACGGAAGGAAAATAAAATATTACGATAAGATCTGAAAAACGTCGATCCCCAGGAGGTTAGAAAGTCTGAAGGCATTGGCGTTTTTTAACGTTTTACGACAGACTTGAATTTTTATGTAATATACGATATTATGATACAAGTAGGCTTTTATACTTTACTATGGCAAAGAATGAATGTAAGGAGTGGGCAGGGCGATGGAATTAAAGATCACATGTATCCCGGGCGACGGCATCGGGCCGGAAATCATAAGGGAAGCAAAAAAGGTATTGGATAAGGTGGCGCGAAGCTACGGTCATGAAATAAAATATACGGATATTTTGATGGGAGGAGCTTCTATCGACGTGCATGGGGTGCCTCTGACGGAAGAGGCGGTTGCTGTGGCAAAAGCGGCGGATGCGGTGCTGATGGGATCGATCGGCGGAGATACGACTACATCCCCTTGGTATAAACTGCCTCCCAATCTGCGTCCGGAGGCGGGGCTTCTGGGCATCCGCAAGGCGTTGAACCTTTTTGCCAATCTGCGTCCGGCAGTTTTATATGAGGAACTGGCAGGAGCCTGCCCGTTAAAGACGGAGATCAGCGACAGAGGATTTGATATGCTGATTATGAGGGAGCTGACAGGGGGGCTTTACTTCGGGGAAAGAAAGACGGTGGAAGAAAACGGAGTAAGGAAAGCCATCGATACCTTGTCTTATGACGAAAATGAGATTCGCCGTATCGCGGTAAAGGGATTCGATATTGCGAGAAAGAGAAAAAAGAAAGTGACCAGCGTGGATAAAGCGAATGTGCTGGATTCTTCCAGGCTTTGGAGAAGCGTGGTGGAGGAAGTGGCGAAAGATTATCCTGATGTGGAGCTGGAACATATGCTGGTAGACAACTGCGCGATGCAGCTTGTAAGGGATCCGGCCCAGTTCGATGTGATTCTGACGGAGAATATGTTCGGGGATATTCTTTCCGATGAGGCAAGCATGGTGACGGGATCCATCGGAATGCTGGCATCGGCTTCGCTGAACGATACGAAGTTCGGCCTTTATGAGCCGAGCCATGGTTCCGCGCCGGATATTGCGGGGAAAGATATTGCGAATCCGATAGCGACGATTTTATCGGCGGCAATGATGTTACGGTATTCTTTTGATTTGGATGAAGAAGCGGATGCCGTGGAAGCGGCGGTGAAAGAAGTACTGAAGGAAGGTTACAGGACGGCGGATATCATGTCGGAAGGATGTGAACAGGTGTCCTGTTCAAAGATGGGTGATTTGCTTGTGGAAAGAGTCCGTAAATAAAAGATGGATAAGGGATCAGGAGGACCGGTGGTTCCTGGCCTGGTTTTTATGGATGGCCGTCTATTATGGCTTTCGGATGTTCCATCTGACCCCTTGGTACGACGAACTTTATACTTATTATTATTTTATCAGCAGGGGGCCGGTTTATGCGGCGGTCCATTGGCCCCTGCCGAATAACCATGTCGGTTATTCGGTGCTTTCCGGCTTCCTGGATCTGTTTGGCAGTCCTGTGATTGGCTTAAGGGGAATGTCTTACATAGCAGCCTTGGCGAATCTGGCTCTTTTATACCGCATAGGCAGAAAATGTTTATCTTCCGGCTGGGCATTTCGCTCGGTGGTTTTCTATTCCTGCATGAACCTAGTCAACCAGCTTGCAGTGCAGGGAAGGGGTTATACGCTGGCCGCCACTTGTTTTCTTGCCGCCGTCTCCATGATACAGGAGATCGGCTGGAAGGAGGGGGAGGGTACAAAAAAAGATATCAAATACTATGTAGTATTTGCCGTTTCCCTGACGTTAGGGCTGTATATCCTTCCAAGCAGCGTTTACTGGGTAATTCCGGTATGCATAGCGGGAGGGCTGTTCCTTCTTTTTTATAAAAAAATCAGGTCTCTGGCATATTTGGTCATTAGCGGCATGGCAGCGGCGTTTTCAACGGTCTTTTTATACGCCGTCATATGGCTCGCGATCGGCTCCAATTTGCTAAGCAAGGCGGAAGGCGGAGTTTTTTACGGGCAGGGGCATATAAGCATCATCCGTTCGGCGCCGGTTCTGGCCGTCAGGACCGGTATGGATTATATGCTGGAAACACCCTATATCCAAAGCGTGGGAAGGGACGGATACTTTACGAGGCTGGCAGGCTGGCTGCGTTCTCTTTTTAATCTGTACTATCCGAACGGCAAAATATTCCTGCTTGCGTCAGCGGCATTCGGCATTGTTTATACTGCCTGGCGGGCGCGGAAGGAATATAAGGAAGGGAGGAAAGAACGCTTTTTCTTGTTGTTGTTCGTGGGCATTTTGCTTGTGATGACGCCGGCCTTCCTGATTGTCCAAAACGCATTGCCCTATTTTCGGGTATTTTCTTATATGGGAATTCCGCTGGCGATTCTGATGTGCCTTCTGCTGCAGGGCATCGGAGAGAGCGGGTATTGGAAGCGCTTTTGGGGATGGTGTGAAGGAAAGTTTCCGGCGGCTGGCCGAAAAGGATTGCCCGGCATCTGCATAAAGGCGGTTCCATCAGCGGCCATTACGCTGTTGGCGGTTTTGCTGCTGTTGTCCAGAGGCTACAACAATGAGTACGGCATGTCGGAGTATTATGCGAGAGACGCATTGGAACGGGCAGATATCAGCGAGGAAAAAGAACTGTGCGTTACGGACTGTTACCAGCAGTATCTTTTAAAGTTTTATTATGGCATCGAATGTGAAAATACTTCGATAGAAGAAGCGGATGTGGTATTGCTTCATAAAGAGATGATGACAGACAGGGAAGACGGTTTCCGCTGGGAGTTTTACCATACATATGGAACGATCCCGTGGGAGGAAGTGAACGGGAGGATGACCCCAGTTTATGAAAATGAAGAGTATATTTTATATCAAAGAAAATAAAGAATTTTTGCAGGAAGAAAGAGGAGAAGAGGAAGATGAGAAGTGATTCCGTAAAGACAGGCGCCCAGCAGGCGCCGCACAGAAGTTTGTTCAACGCGCTCGGTTATACCGAGGAAGAAAGAAAGCGGCCGATGATCGGTATTGTAAGTTCCTATAACGAGATCGTGCCGGGACATATGAATCTGGATAAAATTGTGGAGGCAGTAAAAATGGGGGTGGCTATGGCAGGAGGAATGCCGGTGGTATTTCCGGCGATCGCCGTATGCGACGGCATTGCCATGGGACATATCGGCATGAAATATTCTCTTGTAACCAGGGACTTGATCGCCGACAGCACGGAATGCATGGCGTTAGCCCATGGTTTTGACGGATTGGTTATGGTTCCTAACTGCGACAAGAATGTGCCGGGGCTTTTGATGGCGGCGGCAAGGCTCAATATCCCTACGATTTTCTGCTCCGGCGGCCCTATGCTGGCGGGACGCGTCAAGGGAGAAAAGAGAAGCCTTTCCTCCATGTTTGAGGCTGTAGGCAGCGTGGCGGCCGGGACGATGTCCATGGAAGAACTTTGTGAATTTGAAGAAAAAGTCTGCCCTACCTGTGGTTCCTGTTCCGGCATGTATACGGCGAATTCCATGAACTGCCTGACAGAAGTCCTCGGGATGGGATTAAAGGGAAACGGGACGATTCCGGCGGTATATTCGGAAAGGATCCGTTTGGCGAAACATGCGGGCATGCAAATCATGGAGCTGGTGGAAAAAGATATTAAGCCCCGGGATATTATGACAGAAAAAGCTTTCATCAATGCGCTCCGCATGGATATGGCATTGGGATGTTCTACCAATTCCATGCTCCATCTTCCGGCGATCGCCCACGAGGCCGGGGTGGAACTGGATCTGGAGGTGGCGAACAAGTTGTCTGCAGAGACTCCGAACCTCTGCCATTTGGCTCCGGCCGGCCCTACTTATATGGAGGATCTGAACGAAGCGGGCGGAATCTATGCGGTGATGAACGAATTGAATAAAAAGAATCTATTATATACGGATCTGCTGACGGTGACAGGAAAGACAGTAGGGGAGAACATCGCCGGCTGCGTCAATAAAAATCCCGAAGTCATCCGCCCGTTGGAGAATCCTTATAGCGAAACCGGCGGCATCGCGGTATTAAAGGGAAATCTGGCACCGGATTCCTGCGTGGTAAAACGCTCGGCGGTAGTGCCGGAAATGATGGTACATGAAGGGCCGGCAAGGGTATTCGATTGCGAAGAGGATGCCATCGAGGCGATCAAAGGCGGAAAAATCGTGGCGGGCGACGTGGTGGTGATCCGTTATGAAGGGCCGAAAGGCGGACCTGGCATGAGGGAAATGCTGAATCCGACTTCCGCTATTGCCGGGATGGGACTTGGAGCGAGCGTGGCGCTGATTACGGACGGGCGTTTTTCCGGCGCATCCCGGGGAGCCTCCATTGGCCATGTATCGCCGGAAGCTGCGGTGGGCGGCCCGATCGCCCTGGTGGAAGAAGGGGATAGGATCTGTATTAATATACCGGAAAATACCATTCATATGGAAGTACCGGAAGAGGAGCTGGCGCGGAGAAGGGCAGGATGGAAGCCCAGGGAGCCGAAAGTAACGACCGGTTATCTGGCGCGTTACAGGGAGCTGGTAACAAGCGGCAACAGAGGCGCGATATTGGAAGCGCCGCACAAATAAATCCAGGAGGAAACAGTGATGCAGCTGACAGGAGCGGAAATAGTAGTAGAATGTTTAAAGGAACAGGGAGTGGACACCGTTTTTGGCTATCCCGGAGGAACGATTTTAAATGTATACGATGCTTTATATAAACATAGCGGCGAAATCAATCATATTCTGACTTCCCATGAGCAGGGCGCGGCCCATGCGGCGGACGGTTATGCGAGGGCTACGGGAAAAACAGGGGTTTGCCTCGCTACCAGCGGACCGGGGGCTACGAACCTGGTGACAGGAATCGCTACCGCATACATGGATTCTGTGCCGATGGTAGCGATCACCTGTAATGTAAACCTTCCTCTTTTAGGCAAGGATTCTTTCCAGGAGGTAGATATCGCCGGCGTCACCATGCCCATTACCAAACACGGCTACATCGTAAAGGATGTCAATATTTTAGCGGACACGCTGCGCAAAGCGTTCCAGATTGCGGGAAGCGGCCGTCCCGGCCCGGTGCTGGTGGATATCACCAAAGACGTGACGGCAAATGAGTGCGAGTATGAACCGAAAGCGGCATTCCCGGGGAAAGATGCATGGAAGGATGGAAGCTATACGCAGGAAGAGATCGACCGGGCGCTGGAATTACTGCAGAAAGCAAAAAAGCCCTATGTTTATGTGGGAGGCGGAGCGGTAATATCGGAAGCGGCAGAAGAGGTCAGAGAGTTTGCAAAAAAACTGGATGCCCCGGTCTGCGATACGCTGATGGGAAAAGGAGCATTTGACGGGCATGATGATTTATATACGGGAATGATCGGTATGCATGGAACGAAAACTTCCAATCTGGGAGTCAGTGAATGCGATCTGCTGGTGGCTCTCGGAGCCAGATTCTCTGACCGTGTGGTGGGCAATGCGGCGAAATTTGCCAGCCATGCCAAAGTTCTGCAGATCGATATCGATGCGGCGGAAATCAATAAGAATATTCGTACGGATGCTTCTATCGTGGGCGACCTGAAAGAGGTGCTGGGGCAGATCAACCAACGCCTGCCGCAGATGGAGCATAAGGAATGGATCGGCCATATTCAGGAATTGAAGAACAAATATCCCCTGAATTATAAGAAAGACGGCTTATCCTGCCCGTATATCATAGAAGAGCTGGACCGGATAACGGAAGGGAAAGCGGTGATTACTACCGATGTGGGACAGCACCAGATGTGGGCGGCCCAATATTATAAATATTCTGAGCCGAGAACTTTTATAAGCTCCGGCGGCCTTGGCACGATGGGGTATGGGCTTGGGGCTTGCATCGGAGCCAAAATGGGAAGGCCGGATAAGATTTGCGTGAATATTGCCGGAGACGGCTGCTTCCGGATGAACATGAACGAATTGGCGACAGCAAGCCGTTATCATATTCCGGTGATCCAGATCGTGATCAACAATCATGTGCTTGGAATGGTGCGCCAGTGGCAGACGCTGTTTTATGGCGGAAGGTATTCCCAGACCGTTTTGAATGATAAGGTGGATTTTTGCAAAGTGGCGGAAGGCCTTGGCTGTGAGGCGATACGGGTGACAAAAAAGGAAGAGGCGGCTCCGGCGATCGAAAAGGCGATCGCTTTAAAAGCACCGGTGCTGATCGAATGCGTGATCCAGGAAGATGATAAGGTGTTTCCGATGGTTCCTGCCGGAGAGGCGATCAGCAAAGCATTTGATGAGACAGATTTGAAAAAGAATGAATAAAGACGGACAAAAAAAGATAAGAAAAACGGGAATCGCCGCAGCGGGTATTTTTTTCCTGCTGGCGGTATCCTATGTGGGATTGGCGGAATATTATAAAGATGGGTTTAGTTACGGCACATGGATCAACGGAGTCTATTGCACCGGGAAGACGGTGGAAGAGGTAAATGAAGAATTGTTAAAATCTTGCTCTTATGAGGGACTGACCATTTATGATGCCAAAGGGGAGCCTTTTTTGATAAAAGCGGAGGATATCGGTTTTACGTTTGATTTTGAAGAGGCGCTCAGTCTGCATTTAAGCGTGCAGCATCCTTATCTGTGGGGATACCGGCTGATCGCATCAAGGGAGAAAAAACTGGCGCCGGATATTTCTTTTGATGAGAACCGTCTTTGGGAGGTCCTGGAGTCGAGTCCGGCCTTTATGGAGAAAAAGGCGGATGAGAGGCAGGTGTGGATCGTAAAGACGGATAAGGGATACATACTTGTGGACGAGCGGAAAGGCGTTTTAAATGAAGAGAAGGCGAAGAAAGCGGTGAGGAGGAGCCTGCTCGCTGCAGAGACGGAACTGGATCTGAAAGAGAGCGGATGTTATGAGGATCTTCCTTATACGAAGGAGATGAAAGAGACTTTAGGTTTGTGGGAGAAAGTAAGGGAGTTCCAAGACTGCCGTATTACTTACTGCTTCGGGGAAGAATTGGTTCCCGTCGATGCTTCCGTCGTCTGTGACTGGATGGCAGCGGGGGAAAACGGAGAGTTTCTTTATAATGAAGAGGGCAGGATCGAGGCGGATGAAAAGAAAATAGAAGAATTTGTAGACAGACTGGCGGAGGAATACGATACGGTCGGAGGAGTCCGGTGTTTTCAGGCGACGCGGGGCGGGACAGTAGAAGTCGAAGGAGGCATTTATGGCAACCGGATGGACCGGAAGGCGGAGAAGGAATATCTGAAACAGGCTTTTGCTGAGAGAAAAGAGGAAATGCATATTCCAAGTTATGTCCAAGAGGGCAGACAGCAGGGGAAAGATGATATTGGCGACACCTATATCGAAGTGGATATGGGGGAACAGATGATGTATTATTATCTGGATGGAAAGCTGGAACTGGAAACACCTATCGTGACCGGCAACACCGGAAGGAGATGGGGAACGCCCGAGGGCGTGAATTATGTATATGCAAAAGGCAGAAACCGGATATTGCGGGGGCCGGGTTATGAATCCCATGTAAACTTCTGGATGCCGGTCAAGGGAAATATCGGTATTCATGACGCCGCATGGCGCAGCGAATACGGCGGCGAGATTTATAAGAGCGCGGGTTCCCACGGCTGCATCAATACGCCTTATGACGCCATGAGCGATTTGTACGATATGGTGGAGGTCGGAACGCCGGTGGTCATGTTCTACTGATGTTTGCCGGTTGACGGATAGATGCAATAAATGTAAAATAAAATATTGTGATAGAACATAGACAGAGGAGGAGAGAAAATTGTCCAGAGTGTATAATTTTTCAGCAGGACCTGCGGTTCTGCCGGAGGAAGTTTTGAAAGAAGCGGCGGATGAAATGTTGGATTATAAGGGGACAGGCATGTCCGTAATGGAGATGAGCCACCGCTCGAAAGCATACGATACGATTATAAAGGAAGCGGAAGCGGACTTAAGGGAACTGATGGGCATTCCTGATAATTATAAAGTATTATTTCTGCAGGGAGGGGCGAGCCAGCAGTTTGCCATGATCCCGATGAACCTGATGAAAAAGAAAAAGGCGGCTTATATCGTGACGGGGCAGTGGGCGAAGAAAGCATACCAGGAAGCCAAATTATATGGCGAAGCCATAGAAGCGGCTTCTTCCGCGGACCAGACCTTTTCTTACATTCCGGATTGTTCCGACCTGGATATTCCGGAAGACGCGGATTATGTTTATATTTGTGAAAATAATACGATTTATGGCACGAAATTCAAGACTCTGCCGAACACAAAAGGGCATACTCTTGTGGCGGACGTATCCTCCTGTTTTTTGTCGGAGCCGGTGGATGTGAGCAAGTACGGGCTGATTTATGGCGGCGTCCAGAAAAATATCGGTCCGGCCGGAGTAGTGATCGTGATCATAAGGGAAGACTTGGTTACGGAAGATGTCCTGCCGGGAACTCCTACGATGTTAAGATATAAAACGCATGCGGACGCGGATTCCCTATATAATACGCCTCCGGCTTATGGCATTTATATTTGCGGCAAGGTATTTAAATGGCTGAAAAGGCAGGGCGGCCTGGCGGCGATGAAAGAATATAACGAAAAAAAGGCGAAGATATTGTATGATTTTCTGGATGAAAGCAAATTATTCCGGGGTACGGTAAGGAAAGAAGACCGCTCCCTGATGAACGTTCCGTTCGTTACGGGAAGCGGGGAGCTGGATGCGAAGTTTGTGAAAGAGGCGAAGGAAGCGGGGCTGGAGAATTTAAAGGGACACAGGAGCGTGGGCGGCATGCGCGCCAGCATTTATAACGCGATGCCGATAGAAGGCGTGGAAAAACTGGTGGAGTTTATGAAAAAATTTGAGGCCGACAATGCGTAGGCAACGCGAGGGAGGAAAAAGATGTTTCAATATCATTGTTTAAACCCGATTGCGGAGGTAGGGTTGAATAAGTTTACCGCAAATTATAAGAAAACGGAGGAGATCGGCGAGGCGGACGGGATTTTGGTCCGCAGCGCGGCAATGCATGATATGGAGCTGCCCGAAAGGCTGCTGGCAGTTGCCAGGGCGGGGGCGGGAGTGAATAATATTCCGCTGGATAAGTGCGCGGAGAAGGGCATCGTTGTTTTCAATACGCCCGGGGCGAACGCCAACGGGGTAAAAGAACTGGTGATTGCCGGAATGCTCCTTGCCTGCAGGGATATCGTAGGCGGCATCAACTGGGTGGAGGCCAATAAGTCGGACGAAAATATTGCAAAAGCGGCGGAAAAGGAAAAAAAGAATTTTGCGGGAACGGAAGTGCAGGATAAGAAACTGGGCATTATCGGCTTAGGCGCGATCGGCGTAAAAGTGGCGAATGTAGCAAAGCACATGGGGATGGAAGTCTATGGATTTGACCCTTATGTGTCCGTGGATGCGGCATGGAACCTGAGCCGCGACGTGAAGCATGTGCTGAATGTGGAAGAGATTTATGAAAACTGCGACATCATTACGATACACGTTCCTCTGCTGGACAGTACGAGGGGCATGGTGGATAAAGCGGCTATAGAAAAAATGAAAAAAGGAGTCATATTGCTGAATTTTTCCAGGGACTCCTTGGTGAAGGAAGAGGATGTGCTGGAAGGAATCCGGGGGGGAAAGATACGGAAATATGTATCCGATTTTCCCAATCCGGTAACGGCGGGGCAGGAAGGCTGCATCGTGATTCCCCACCTTGGCGCGTCTACGGAGGAATCCGAAGACAACTGCGCGAAGATGGCGGTAAAGGAGCTAATGAATTATCTGGAAAATGGGAACATTGTCAATAGCGTAAACTACCCGGACTGTGATATGGGAATTTGTTCCCAGGCGGGAAGAATCGCTATTTTCCATAGAAACATAGCGAATATGATTACGAAATTTACTGCTTGCTTTGGCGATGAGGGCATCAATATCACCGATATGACCAATAAATCCAAAGGGGAAGTGGCGTATACGATGATTGATCTGGAAAGCCCGGCGACGGAAGATATGATCGGGAGGCTGCAGTCGATTCCGGGAGTATTCCGCGTCAGGGTAGTAGTGTGAGAAGTACTTCGAATTGCTTTAGCAATTTAAGTTCATGCCAGAGGGCATTTCGCTAAGAAGTACTAGACTTGCTTCGCAAGTCTTTCTCACACCGAAGAACGCCAGAAATACGGCGTTCTTCCCGTTGATGGTTTGTGCCGCCGGAGGCGGCATGGGGGTTAGCGCAATGGGATTTGGGATGCAAAAGGCGAAGAGCCGAACAGGAGCGGGATAAATGAAGAAAAAAACAGTTGGTTTGCGGATCGGTATTTCTCTATTTTTATGTATGCTGCTTGTCGGATGCGGTCCCATGGAGCAAGTCAGAAATGTGGCTCATACGGCGGCAGAAAAGGAAGGCGAAGACAAAAAAACGGAAAAAGCTTCGGAAGCAGGGGATGGGGAGGCAGAAGATGCCCAGGATTCCCAGGTTCCGGTATTCGGCATGGAAGATATAGGGGACTACGACGGGTTCCAATATATGCAGAAGGAAGTGCTGACCGCCCATATCGAGGAAGATAAGAGGAACGGAAGGATAAGGCGCAAGACAGTTACGCTTTATATTCCTTATTGGGACGAATCGTGGTTTGTCATGAACGGGGAACTGCCGGGTACCGCCTGGGCATCTGTGTTCGGCGTTACTTTTGATTTCAGCATCAATCCTTATGGGATCATGGAGCAGGAGGGCGCTTCCCTTGAAGAAATGCTGCAGAAGCATATGGATGGAATCTACTATGAGGACGAAGGCGCCGTACGCGGAGAATACGGGGATCTGGAGATTGCGGATATTCGTGCTTCCGGCGAAAATGCCGTTGCTGCAACGGCAAAATATTGTTTTTATGACGATCTGGAGGAAGAATATCATGTATGCTATAGAACCTCTTATCTGAAGGAACTGGAACCGGATATGCTGGCGCTGCTGGATGTGACGGTGGACGGGCAGGAATCAACGCCTGAAACGCCGGAGCTGATAGAAGAACTGGAAGCTTTTTATGAAATAGACCTTGGATGGGATACGGAAGAGATGAAGGAAAGGCTGGACAGATATATCGAAAAGTCGGAAGCAGGATTTTCCAGCATCATAGAGTTCGATTTCCCGGAGGGATGGGAAATCGAGTTTGAGGATGACGAGGTCGTTATTTACGCTCCGGGAGGAAACAGCGACGGAGCGGGCTGCGGCATTGCTGTTGGTGATTTGAGCGCTATTGTTTTGGAAGAGGAACTGCCGGACGGGGGGGATGACGAAGAATATCTGAAGATGATCATAAGCGGGGGACTTGGAGAAGAGGCGGATGACGTAAGCATACGTTCCTGCGGGGAGACTTGCATCGGGGAGACTATGGAAGCGCAATTCAGCGTTGCAGACGGCAATGGAACGGCGGACTGTAGACTTTATCTTGGGAGGAAAGGCGATAGGGCTTATGTCATTGCCGCTATGCAGTACCAATGGCTGGAAATGGATACTTTTGGAATGGATACCTTCCAGCTGGTGGAAGAACTGCTGGAAAACGGCAGGATCATGGGTGAATAAAGAATGGGAATGAAAAAACTGCTCCGGCATCATCCGAAGCAGTTTTTTCATTGGAGGGAATTCGCCATACCGGAAAATCCCCGGTTTCCTTCACCCATATCCATCTGAAATTTTGCTTCCGCCTCCACGCCGGCTTCGCTGGCAAGATCCATATAAAGAATAAAGACATCTTCCAAGGGCATGTTTTTTTCTTTTGCGATTTCTTCCATTACGGGACGCAGGGCATCCAGCTGCACGGATACCTGGGTTTTCTGGGGATCAATATCTTTCAACGCTTCTTCCGCATAAGCGCTGATCTTTTCCCATATCTTTTTATTTTCGTCAGTCATAGCATCATCTCCTTATCAAAATTATGGAAGGTCACTGTCCGCTCCATGGACAGCAGCTGCAGAACGGACAGTAACATTTTATCACTTGGCGCTTGTGCTGTATAGGTTAATTTGCTAAAATAATTGATATAAAATAGAAAATGCGAGGATGGATATATGGCAGACGTAAAACCTTTCAGGGCAATCCGGCCCAAAGAGGGACTGGAACGGAGAATAGCTGCTCTTCCTTATGACGTATACAGCAGGGAGGAGGCGAAGCGGGAAGTAGAAAGGGAACCGTTGTCCTTTCTGCGGATCGACAGGGCGGAAACGCAGTTTGCGGACGATGTGGACGCTTATACGGATGCTGTGTACGAAAAAGCCCGCGATCTGCTTTGGGGAATGGTGGCAGACGGGGAGCTGGTGGAAGAAGCCTGGGAATGCTATTATGTGTATGAATTGGTGATGGACGGCAGGTCACAGACAGGGATAGCTGCCTGTTCTTCCGTAGATGATTATCTGCGCCAAGTAATCAGGAAGCATGAGAATACCCGGGAAGATAAGGAGATCGACCGCATACGCCATGTGGATGCCTGCCGGGCGCAGACGGGGCCTATTTTTCTGGCGTACCGTTCCCATCCTGTGATACAGGAAGAGGTGAAAAGAGCTTGTGGAGAAAAGCCTCTCTATGATTTTACAGCTTCCGACGGAGTTGTCCATAGGATCTGGAGGATCGGGGAAGCCGGGGCAGTAAATAAGGTGAGGGAAGCATTCCGGGAAGTGGACCGGATGTATATTGCGGATGGGCATCACAGATGCGCTTCTGCGGTAAAAGTTTCCCTGAAGCGCAGGGAAGCCGATCCTGGGAGCACGGGGAAAGAAGAATTCAATTATTTTCTTTCCGTCCTGTTTCCCGATGACCAGCTGATGATTATGGATTATAACCGGGTGGTGAAAGACCTGAACGGATTGGGAAAAGAAGAGCTGATACGCCGCATTTCGGAAAATTTTCTGGTGGAAAAAACAGGTCCGGAGCCGTATCGGCCCCAGGAAAAGGGTCATTTTGGAATGTATCTGGAAGATGGCTGGTACAGTCTGAAAATAAAGGAAGCGTTCCGGGAAGACTATGAAAGCGGACACCCGGAGAAGGGGCTGGATGTAGCGGTTTTACAAGATAAGCTGCTGGATCCGGTACTTGGAATAAGGGATCCTAAGACGGATAAGCGGATTGATTTTGTAGGAGGCATACGGGGGCTGGAAGAACTGGAACGCCGGGTACATACGGATGCCGCCGTGGCGTTTTCCCTGTATCCCACTTCGGTGGAGGAGCTGTTTGCCGTTGCGGATGCCGGGCAGCTGATGCCGCCGAAGTCCACTTGGTTCGAACCGAAGTTAAGAAGCGGATTGCTGATCCATAGAATATAAAAAAAGAATGGTACTGAAGACAGTGCAGGAACGGAGGATGTTTATGAATAACAAATTGTATAAATTGATGAATTGGCCGGATATTGAGGAAATTATTTATTCGGAATCGGAGAATCCGCACCGGACGCTGGGGGCGCATGCGGTCGGGAATAATACCCTCGTACAGGCATATCTTCCAGGAGCGAAGAGCGTCATTTTACAAAATAAGAAGGATAAGAAAAGCTATGAAATGGAAATGGCGGATGAGCAGGGATTTTTTGCCGTGCTTATTCCGGGAAAGATTTCTCTTTCCTATGAATATATTGCGGAATATGAGAACGGCAGCTTGAAAAAAGTAAAAGATGCTTATAATTTTGCGCCTCAGATCGATGAAAGCGATATGGATAAATTTGCCGCTGGAATCCACTATACGATATACCAGAAACTGGGCGCCCATCCTATGACGGTGGATGGGGTGAAAGGGGTTTATTTTGCGGTATGGGCGCCGAATGCCCTGCGCGTCAGCACGGTGGGGGATTTTAACGAGTGGGACGGGCGCATCCATCAGATGCGAAAATTAGGCGATTCAGGGATTTTCGAGATTTTTGTGCCGGATGCAAAAGCGGGGCAGAACTACAAATATGAAGTAAAGGTAAAGGGCGGCCTGACTTATCTGAAAGCGGATCCTTATGCTTTTGGGCAGCAGCTTAGGCCGGACACCGCATCCGTCATAAGAGAAGACGCGGGGAGCAAGGTAAAATGGGAAGACAAGGAGTGGATGCAGGGAAGGAAGGAAAGGCAGGGAAGCGATAAGCCGATCAGCATTTATGAATTGTATCTTGGCTCTTTCCACCAAGGGGAAGAAGGAGGATATATGAATTATCGGGAGCTTGCCCCCCTTGTTGCCGAGTATGTAAAAGAAATGGGCTATACCCATATCGAATTGATGCCGGTGATGGAGCATCCTTTCGACGGTTCCTGGGGATACCAGGTAATCGGCTATTATGCGCCTACGGCAAGATATGGCACGAACGAAGACTTTATGTTTTTTATGAATGAAATGCATAAAGCAGGCATCGGCGTTATCCTGGACTGGGTTCCCGCCCATTTTCCAAGGGATGCTTACGGCCTGTCCAATTTTGACGGAACATGTCTTTATGAACATCAGGATCCGAGAAAGGGAAGCCACCCCCATTGGGGAACGCTGATTTATAATTACGGCCGCCCCCAGGTTTCCAATTATCTGATCGCTAATGCTTTATACTGGATCGAGCAGTACCACGCGGACGGTATCCGCATGGATGCGGTGGCTTCCATGCTTTATCTGGACTATGGAAAAAATGACGGGGAATGGGTAGCTAATATTTACGGCGGACATGAGAACCTGGAAGCCGTGGAATTTTTAAAACATTTGAATTCGATCGTAAAGAGACGCGACGAGGGTGTGCTGATGATCGCGGAGGAATCCACGGCATGGCCGAAGGTGACGGGCGACCTGGAGGACAACGGACTTGGCTTCGATATTAAATGGAATATGGGATGGATGAATGATTTTCTCGGATATATCGCCTGTGACCCGTATTTCAGGGCGCATCACCATAATGAACTGACTTTTAGCATGATCTATGCTTACAGCGAGCAGTTTATGCTCGTATTCTCCCACGATGAAGTGGTTCATGGAAAGGGAACCCTGATCGGGAAAATGCCGGGAGAAATCAAAGATAAATTTGCCAATTTAAGGCTGACCTATGCCTATATGATGACGCATCCGGGGAAAAAACTGCTGTTTATGGGGCAGGATATCGGGGAGTTTGACGAATGGAACGAAGAAAGGGAAGTAGAATGGGGGCTTACCGCCTATGACAGCCATAAAGGGGTGCAGAATCTTGTAAAAGCATTGAACAGGCTGTATACTTCTTCCCCTGCTTTGTATAAGTACGATACTTCATGGAACGGCTTTGAATGGGTGAATTGCATATCTTCCAATGATTGTATGCTCGTCTTTCTGCGCAAGGCGGATACGCCGGAAGAGACGCTTGTCGTGGTGGCTAACTTTGCGAACGTGTGCCGGGAATTCACGATCGGCGTGCCTTATGCCGGAAAATATAAAGAAATATTGAATACGGATGCAGAAGAATTCGGAGGAGAAGGCAATGTGAATGCGGAAACGATCTGTTCCGTGGAAGAGGAATACGACGGCAGGGAAAATTCCATCCGTATGACGAGCGCCCCGCTTTCGGTAAGTATTTTTGGATATACCCCATATACGGAAGAGGAACAGAAGGAAATTGACAGGAAGAAGAAAGAAAAAGAAAGAGAAGAGCGGGAAGCAGCCGAAGAAAGAAAGCGCTTGGAGAAGATAGAGCAATTGGAGAGAGAGCGTCTGGAAAAAGAAGCAGAAATCGAAAAAGCGCTGCGCGAAGCGGAAGAAGCGAAGGAACGCGCGGAACAGATGCTGAAAGAAGTGGAATTAGTCAGACAGGAAGAAGAAAAAGTCATAAAGGAACAAAAAACGGCGGAAAAAAAGAAAAAGAAAAAAGCGGAATAGGAGATTGGTATTGGAATGATAGAGAAATTTATGCAGGAACTGCCGGAAAAGGCGTTGCATCTGGGAATTAGGATCGTGCTGGCCGCCATTGTGCTGTTCATCGGCGCGCAACTGATCAAAGTGGTACGCAAATTGGTGAAGAAATCTTTGGAAAGAGGAAGCGCGGATCAGGGAGTCATACAATTTATCGATTCCTTTCTCAAGTTTTCTTTATATGTTGTTTTGCTGATCACGATAGCATCCGGTTTCGGCCTGGATGCGGCGAGCATTCTGGCGTTGCTGGGTTCCGCAGGCGTTGCCATCGGCTTGGCTATCCAGGGGAGCCTGGCGAATTTTGTGGGCGGTGTTCTGATTCTGGTACTGAAACCTTTTAAGGTAGGCGATTATATCAAAGAGGATACGAACGGCAACGAAGGAACAGTAACATCCATAGAACTGTTTTACACGAAGCTGGCGACGGTGGATAACAGAGTGATCGTGCTGCCGAACGGAACGCTGGCCAATTCCAGTCTGACCAACGTAACCGCTTGCGACAGCAGACGGCTGGATATCAAAGTCGGGATATCTTATGACGCGGATATTCGCCGGGCAAAGGAGGTTGTGCAGAAAGTTTTGGAAGAAGACGAAGGAGTCTTAAAGGAAAAGGAACATTTTGCCTATGTGGACGAGCTGGCCGAAAGCTCTGTGAATCTGGGAATCCGCTGCTGGTTCCCCATGGATGGTTACTGGCAGGGGAAATGGCGCCTGACAGAAAACATAAAATACGCTTTGGATGAAGCCGAAATCGGCATTCCCTATCCCCAGATGGATCTCCATTTGACAGGAAGGAAGAAGGGAAAAACGAAAAAAATGATAAAAAATTAAATTTATTGAAATTTGTTCTTGCAAAAAATAGAATTACCCTGTATAATAGCATTTGCGAGTGCTTCCATGGCTCAGTTGGTAGAGCGACGCATTCGTAATGCGTAGGTCAAGGGTTCGAGTCCCTTTGGGAGCTGAAAAAGGATTGCCACAGAAATATGTGGCAATCCTTTTTATGCGCAGGGGCGCACAGATGAAATTGTTGCTTATGCAACGTGGCCCCGCGCGGCGAGCAGGGGAAGATAAATCCCCCCTACTCGATTTTCAAACGCTGGCCCGCGGATTCTATACGAATTTAACGGCAGTGCCGTAAGCCATTACCTCTGCAGCTCCCTGCATAACAGCGGAGGAAGCGTAACGGATGTTTACAATGGCGTCAGCGCCCATGGATTCTGCTTCCGCAACCATTCTTTTGGTTGCCAGGGCTCTTGCATCGTTCATCATTTCCGTATAGGCTCCCAATTCTCCGCCTACAAGGGTTTTGAAGCCCTGCGTGATATCCCTTCCGATATTTTTTGATTGTATGGTGCTTCCTTTTACAAGCCCCAGCATTTCTAATTCTTTGCCTGAAATGTAATCAGTAGTTACTAAGATCATCTTCCTCACCGCTCCTTATCTCTTTGATTCGTTCTACCAGGACATATACCCCCACCCCCGCAAGCAGAAGCGGCACAAGCCCTAACAGAAGCTTTGGCAATGGAGCTATGGGAATGAGCATGCAAAGAATAAAAAAGCCTATGTAATAAAGGACTAA
The DNA here is from genome assembly GCA_021772075.1 of Lachnospiraceae bacterium. GTDB lineage: Bacteria > Bacillota > Clostridia > Lachnospirales > Lachnospiraceae > Kineothrix. The sequence continues at coordinate 12,397 of JAETNQ010000023.1, read as the reverse complement.
AAGGGATACGATAATGATAGGCGCAATCATTTTTTTTGTATGCATATTCATAATACTTACCTCCCTGCCAGGTTCATGTGTTCTGTTGTATTAATTAAATAATACAACAGAATTATATAAGGAGAAATATGAATTGTCAATAGAGCGAGTGGAAGAAATCAATTTTCTTACGGATAACCTTATAACACATTGCCGGTATAGGCTTTGTCTACCTGGATAACGGCAAAATAAGAGTCATTGATGTTATGTATTTCCTTTTTCAGGAAATCGGTGATTGCTTCGTCGCTTTCCTTATAAGAAAAAGGAACGACGATATCAAAGATGATATTGGTATGGGTAGGGCCTTTGACCAAACGGAAGTCGTGGAAGAGGACTTCCGGATAGGTATCTTTCAACAGGTCGGCGACGGTCTGCCGCAGATGGTTTGTCTGTTCGTCGTCGGTGATGACCGGATCCATATGGATGACGGCATCGCATTGAAGTTCGTCGTGAAGGCGGTGTTCGATGTTGTCAATCATATCATGGAGTACGAGAAGGCTGCCGTCTGCAGGGACTTCGGCATGGAGGGAGATCATGACACGGCCCGGGCCGTAATCGTGGACGACCATATCGTGGATTCCCTGGACATGCTCATAGCTCATAACGATCCGTTCCACATTTTTGACAAAATCCGGGTGGGGCGGCTGGCCGAGCAAAGGGCTGATGGTGTCTTTGGCGGCGCAGTATCCGGCGTAAAAAATGAACAGGCCCACAAGGACGCCGCAGTATCCGTCGATATTAAGCCCGGTGAAATGGGCTGTGACCGAGGCGATCAGGACGACGGTGGTAGCCATGGTATCGCTCAAACTGTCGGTAGCGGTAGCGTTCATGGCGGCGCTGTCTATTTTTTTGCCGATGCGGTTATTGTAATATGCCATGTAAAGTTTGACAGCGATGGAAACGAGCAGGATTGCGATCGTAAGGATACTGAATTCGACGGGTTCCGGGCGGATAATTTTATCGAAGGAAGTACGTACCAGCTCGAAAGCCATAATAAGGATGGCGGCGGAAACAAAAAGTCCGGACAGATACTCGATCCGGCCATGCCCGAAAGGATGGTGGGGATCCGGTTTCTGGCCGGCCATCTGAAAGCCTACCAAAGTAATCAGGGAAGAACCGGCATCGGACAGGTTGTTGAAAGCATCTGCGGTGATCGCGATGGAACCGCTGATCAGGCCTGCCAGGAACTTTCCGGCAAACAACAGGATATTCAAGCCGATGCCCACGCTGCCGCAAAGAATCCCGTAAGCTTTGCGCACTTCTGGCGCCGATGTGTTGTCTCTATTTTTAATCAATATTTTTGCAAGTAAAGATACCATAATAACCTCCATAACTGTATGCTTCATAACAATATGGCTATTTTAGCTCTTTTTGGGAAAAAATACAAACATTAATTTCCGTGTTTACAACAGGGAAAAAAATGGGTATAATTACAGTCGGATTATAATATATGCCGGGCAGAGGCTGGCAGTAAAAATAGAGAAAAGGAGAGAAAAAATGAGCAGGAAACCAACAGTTTTAATGATTCTTGACGGGTATGGGCTGAATGAAAGAAAAGACGGCAATGCGGTAGCGGAAGCGGCTACTCCGGTAATGGACAGACTGATGAAGGAATATCCTTTTGTAAAAGGAAATGCCAGCGGAATGGCGGTAGGCCTTCCGGAAGGACAGATGGGCAACTCCGAAGTAGGGCATTTGAATATGGGCGCAGGGCGGATCGTGTATCAGGAACTGACGAGGATCACGAAAGAGATCCAAGACGGCACGTTTTTTGAAAATCCGGCTCTTCTGGATGCAGTCAATAATTGCAAGAAAAATGATTCCGCGCTGCATATGTTCGGACTGGTGTCCGACGGCGGGGTACACAGCCATAATACCCATATCTATGGAATTCTTGAGCTGGCGAAGAGGAACGGCTTATCCAAAGTTTATGCGCATTGCTTCCTGGACGGCAGGGACACGCCGCCGGAGAGCGGAAAAGGCTTTGTAGAGGAGCTGGAAGAAAAAATGAAAGAGATCGGGGTAGGCGAAGTGGCTTCCGTAATGGGCCGCTATTATGCAATGGACCGGGATAATAATTACGACAGGGTGAAGCTGGCTTACGATGCGCTGACGAAGGGAGAGGGCCTGACTGCGGCAGGAGGTCCAGCGGCTATCGCAGAGTCCTATGAAAGGGGAGAAACGGACGAATTCGTAAAACCGACCGTAGTCGTAAAGGACGGCGCTCCGGTGGCTACCATCAAGGATAAAGATTCCGTCATATTTTTTAACTTCAGGCCGGACAGGGCGAGGGAGATCACGAGATGTTTCTGCAACGATGAATTTACTGCTTTTGACAGGGGAGACAGGCTGGACCTGACCTATGTGTGCTTCTCGGATTATGACCCCACAATCCCGAATAAGGAAGTGGCGTTCCACAAGATTACGGTGGAAAATACGTTTGGCGAATGGCTGGCGGCCAATAAGATGACCCAGGCAAGGATCGCCGAGACGGAAAAATATGCCCATGTCACCTTCTTCTTTAACGGAGGCGTGGAAGAACCCAACAAGGGAGAGGACAGAATCCTCGTCAATTCCCCCAAAGATGTTGCTACCTATGATTTAAAGCCCCAGATGAGCGCTTACGAAGTATGCGATAAGCTGGTGGATGCCATCAAATCGGGAAAATATGATGTGATCATCATTAATTTTGCCAATCCCGACATGGTTGGGCATACCGGAGTGGAAGCGGCCGCAATCAAAGCGGTGGAAGCGGTGGACGAATGCGTGGGCAGGGCTGTGGAAGCGATTAAGGAAGTGGACGGGACGATGTTTATCTGCGCGGACCACGGCAATGCGGAGCAGCTTGTGGATTATGAGACGGGCGAACCGTTTACCGCCCATACGACCAATCCGGTTCCGTTTATCCTCGTAAATTATAAGAAAGGTTATACGCTGAGGGAGGGCGGATGCCTGGCGGACATTATTCCTACGATGATCGAGATCATGGGAATGGAACAGCCGGCGGAAATGACAGGGAAATCCCTGCTGGTCAAGGAATAGAAAATAAGCCATATCGCGGTAAATAAGACGGATAGAGGGACATAGGCAATCGGTAGGCCTGTGTCCTTTTTGCGTGGGAAAACAGTTCTTTTGCTGAACATGGGAAATTCCCCGTTGACATCCGCAGGAAGTTATTGTATATTAAGTGTATTAGTTGTGATAGTACAGTATAGACTGGTGACGGGAAGAAGGAAGGAGAGCGTATGATAATTCTGGACTATAAGGACACCAGGCCGATCTATGAGCAAGTGGTGGAAAAATTCAAGCTGCTCATATTGAAAGGTGTTTTACAAAAGGATGAGCAGATGCCGTCGGTACGAAGCCTGGCGGTGGAGCTGTCCATCAATCCGAATACGATTCAAAAGGCGTATGCGGAATTGGAGCGTCAGGGATACCTTTATGTAGTGAAGGGCAGGGGGAATTTTATTGCGGACAGCAGCGGGCTTCTGAATGAAAGGCAAGAAGAGATGAAACAAAAAGTGATCTACCTGTACAGAGAAGGCAAAGAATTAGGGATGACCAAAGCGGATTTTATCGAATGCCTTCAGGGAATAGAAGAATAGGCAGGGAAAGGAAGGGAGAGAGGGATGATTGAGGTAACGAATATCAGCAAATCCTATGCGGATATACTGGCGGTGGACCGAGTGAGCGTGCAGATGAGGGAAGATACGGTGTTCGGGCTGATCGGTACCAACGGGGCGGGAAAAAGCACCGTGCTGCGGATGATTGCCGGGGTTTTGAAAGCGGATGAGGGAAGCATTACGGTGGATGGGATTCCCGTATTCGACCATGTGGAAGCAAAGAAAAGAATATTTTTTATAGCAGATGAACCTTATTTTTTTGCCAATGCGAATGCAATGGAAATGGAAAAGTATTTTTCCACGGTATACGGGGAATTCCGCAGGGAGGATTTTTACCGGTACCTGGAGAGTTTCGGACTCGATAAAAAGAGGAAAATCAACACCTTTTCCAAAGGAATGAAAAAACAGCTCGCCCTTTTATGCGGCATTTGCTCCGGCGCGAGATATCTGCTGTGCGACGAGACTTTTGACGGACTGGATCCGGTCATGCGCCAGGGGATCAAAAGTATTTTTGCAAAAGAAATGGAAAACAGGGGGCTGACTCCCATCATCGCATCCCATAACTTAAGGGAATTGGAGGATATTTGCGACCATGTAGGACTTTTGCATAAGGGAGGCGTTCTTTTGTCAAAAGATCTGGAGGACATGAAATGCAATATCCAGAAAATCCAGTGCGTGTTTTCCACGGAAGAGGATAAGAAAAAGGGAATGGAAGGTATCAATATCATAAAGAAAGAGGAGAGGGGCTCCTTGCATACTCTCACGGTAAGAGGATCCAGGGAAGAAATTATCGGGCATTTTGCAACGGTGGACACGGTATTTTTCGAAGCGCTGCCTCTTTCTCTGGAGGAAATCTTTATCAGCGAAACGGAGGTGGCAGGCTATGATGTCAAAAAACTCATTCTTGGTTAGTCTGAAGGAAAATAATAAACGGAGAATATGGATCTGGATCATATCCGAACTGCTTTGGTTTTTTTATTATCCGGTGGGCATGGCGATGCTGATGAGCCGGAAGATGGAATATAACCGAATAGACGGGCTGGCTGGGGAAGCGGCCAGGCAGCGGCTTGTGGAAGCGGCGGGGGACTGGCTGGGCGGCGGCAATATGACCGCCGTGCTGGTGACGGCTGCCGCCATTATCTGTGCGATACAGGGATTTTCCTATTTGTACAGCAGGAAGAAGGTAGACTTGTATCATAGCGTTCCGGTGAAAAAATCCCGCAGATTTGCCGTGATTTTTGCCAACGGCATACTGGCCTGCTGGATTCCCTATCTGGTGAACCTTCTGCTGGCCATGCTTATCGCGTGGTTCAGCGGCGGGATGGACGGCCATATTTTTTCCCGGGCCTGGATGGCGGCGCTGCTGTATTTTCTTCTTTACCTGGGAGTCTATGGAATTACCGTTCTGGCGGCGATGCTGACGGGAAATCTGGTGATTACGGTATTTGCGACGGCAATTTTCCTTTTCTATGAGCTTATCGTCAGGATGCTGCTGGAGGGATATATGGTGAAATTCTTTTCCTATTATTGCTATTATTCTTCCGGCGATGCGCTGTATCTGTCCCCCTTCTGGTATTTCGGCAGGGCGGCGGAGGCCTTTGAGAGCGGAGGATCGCCGCTGCCAGGCATGTTCGGAATGCTCTTTCTGGCGGCGGTTGCTGTCGGCCTTGCTTATTTTTGTTATTGGAAAAGACCGTCGGAAGCGGCGGGAAAGGCGATGGCTTTTGAAAAAACCAAGGCTGTGGTCAAACTTTTTCTGACGGTGCCTTTTTCCCTCGGGATGGCGCTGATCGTAGACGATATCGTGCTATCGAACAGCGCATTAGTGGTTTTGTCCACGATCATAGCGATTATTCTAAGTAATGCGGTTATTGAAGTTATTTATGAAGCCGATATGAAAGCGGCTTTCCGGAAAAAACGCCAGCTATTGGTTTCCGGATTGTGTACGGCGGCGATTGCATCGGTGTTCTGTTTTGATTTTATAGGGTACGATGCTTGGGAGCCGTCCCCGGAAAAATTGGAAGATGCCGTATTTCTTTTTTCCAGGGGGGATATGCAGTATGTGGATGAAAATATGGAGATAGTTCCTTTGGAAGAATACGCATTAAGCAAACCGGGGGTAAAGGACATAGAAGCAATCTGCGAATTGTCGTCCAAAAGGACAGCGGATGCGGAGGACGGCGATTGCCTGATCTGGATGGATGTAGCTTACCGGATGAAGAACGGGAAGGTGGTCTGGAGGAATTTTGCAGTAAATGGCGACGAGGAAGAACTTTTAAACCGGATCATCGGAAGCAAAGAATATAAAAAAATGGCATACCAGCATTATGACGACGAGGATTATGCGTATATAAAAAGTTATATAGAAAAGCAGAAATTGCAGGAAGTAGTTTTGAACAACGGTTTCCGCGTGGAAAACCTGAACCCGGAGGAGGCGGATGCCATACGGGAGTTGTGGAAAAAGGATATGGAAAACTTTAATTATTCCACCTTAAAAAATGAATTCCTGTGCGGAGTCATAGAAATGGAGACAAAGAGGGAATGGAGGAACAACTCTTATTATATTTATGATGCCAGCAGCAGTGTGTACCCCTCATTTACTAATCTGCGGGGGTATCTGGAAGAAAAAGGGATCCATACGGATGCTTACGTGAACGCGGAAGATATTGAAAGCATTACGGTGATCAATTTCCATACGGAAGCGGAGATAAAGCTGCGCAGGGAAATGGCGGAAAAGTATGGGGATTCCTACGTTACGGTAGATATGGAAGATGTGTCGGTGACAAAAACATTTACGGAAGAAGAAAAGATAAAGGAGCTGGCAGAAGCCGTATATCCTTCATACCTGTCCAGGCAGTGGAAGGCTCCGGGAGAGATTTCCGATGACTATTATGTGACCATAAAATATAAAGACGGCAAGGCGGACAGCGCTGCATACCGGGGAGATGCCGGAGCAGCCCTGATTGCAGACAGGATTCCCGGATGGCTGGAGGCGGAGACGGCTTATAAATGAAGAGAAGACGGCGCGTTTCTATACTTTACCGGATGCAGCGTGATCATACAGAAGACGGAGCGGAAACAGCAGGAAAGCCCCTGACCCCGAATTGGAAAAATTTGTATCGATGAATTTTTCAAAATAAGGAAATAAATATAGAAAATAGCTATGCCTGAAGATCAGGCGGAAGGAATGGAGGATGCTATGAATCTATATTTAAAAATTACGGACGTACGGGGAAGGGAAATATTGGATTCCAGGGGAAATCCTACGGTGGAAGCGGAAGTCGTTGTGGAAGGAAGTATTACGGGGCGCGCCGCGGTTCCTTCGGGAGCAAGCACAGGGCGGTTCGAAGCGGTGGAACTGCGGGACGGGGAAACCAGGTACTTCGGGCTGGGCGTAAAAAACGCGGTTAAGAACATTAATACAAAGCTGAAGGACGCGCTGGTCGGAAAAAACGTGATGGACCAGGGGCTGATCGACCGGATACTGGTGGAGACGGACGGGACGGACAATAAAGGGAACCTGGGGGCAAACGCTACGCTCGGCGTATCCATGGCCTGTGCCAGGGCGGCGGCGGAAGCGCTGGAAATGCCGTTGTACCGTTATCTCGGCGGCGCGCATACCAGGCTGCTCCCCGTTCCGATGATGAATATTCTGAACGGAGGAAAACACGCGGCGAATACGGTGGATTTCCAGGAATTCATGATCATGCCGGTGCAGGCGGAGAACTTTGCGCAAGGACTGCGCATCTGCGCCGAGATCTACCATAACCTGAAAAAAATATTGAACGACAGGGGGCTTTCCACAGGAGTCGGCGATGAAGGCGGGTTTGCGCCGGATCTGCCGGACGCGGAAGCGGTGCTTTCCCTGATCGTGGAAGCCATTGAGACGAGCAAGTATATTCCCGGTCAGGACATCAAGATTGCGCTGGATGTGGCCAGCAGCGAATTGTATAACGAGAAAACGGGAATGTACCATTTTCCCGGCGAAAGCAGGCTGAAGGGCAGCGAAGTGGTGAGGGACACGGCGGAAATGATTTCTTATTATGAAGAACTGATCGAAAAATTTCCGGTGATTTCTATTGAAGACGGACTGGCCGAGGATGATTGGGACGGATGGAAAGAAATGACGAGACGGCTTGGCGGGAAAATACAGCTTGTGGGGGATGATTTATTTGTTACCAACACGAAGCGCCTGGATGCCGGAATTAAACTTCAGGTGGCCAATGCCATATTGGTAAAAGTGAACCAGATCGGCACGGTATCGGAGGCTATGGAGGCAATCGAGATGGCCCATAAGAATGCTTACCGGGCGGTAATTTCCCACCGCTCCGGGGAAACGGAGGATACTTTTATCGCGGATCTGGCGGTGGCGGTCAATGCCGGACAGATTAAGACAGGCGCTCCCTGCCGTTCGGACCGGGTGGCAAAATACAACCAGCTGCTTCGGATCGAGGAGGAACTGGGAGAGGTCGGAGCCTATAAAGAACCCTTCAACAAGATATAAAGCGATTGACAACAGGAGGATTCGGAGCTATATTAAATTCGGCGGCTGCATGGCCGCCGGATTTTTATGCACAGGTCCGCGTCCGTTGCGGGATGTCGGGTGTTTGAGGCGCCTGCCGGCGTGCATTTTGGGAGGATGGGAATTATGAAAAGGATATTGGTAGTAGTGGATATGCAGAATGATTTTATCGACGGAGCATTAGGAACGGCGGAGGCGGCCGGGATTGTGGACAACGTCGTCCGCAAAATACATAGCTACCCCCCGGACTGCATTTATGCCACCAGGGATACGCACGGGGAGAATTATCTGGAAACGCCGGAAGGAAAATATCTGCCCGTGGAACATTGCATAAAGGGAACGGAAGGCTGGGAGATCCGGAAAGAAGTGGCGCAGGCCATGCCCGAAGCGGTCGTGGTAGACAAACCGGTATTCGGTTCCGAAGAACTGGTGCAGAAACTGCGGGAAGAGAGCAAAAAAGAGGAAATAGAGATTGAATTAGCCGGATTATGCACGGATATCTGCGTGGTGACAAACGTGCTGCTGCTGAAAACGGCGCTGCCGGAAGTGAGAATCCACGTGGATGCCTCCTGTTGTGCGGGCGTGACGCCGGAAAGCCATGCCGCAGCTCTTCTGACTATGAAGATGTGCCAGGTGGAAGTGGAAGAGTGAACGGCAGATCCTGCGGGAATTCTGAAAATTTAGTAAAACGGCGTAAAGTACTTGATTATTTTAAAGAAATATGATAGACTTAACTCTACGTGTACTAGGAGGTGTAAAAATGCAGGTTCTGAGAACGATATTACTGATAGTATTTATTATAATTTGCATAGCGCTGGTTATATTAGTATTGATGCAGGAAGGGAAATCGGCGGGATTAGGCGCGATCAGCGGCGCGGCGGAGACTTACTGGGGAAAGAACAAGGGACGTTCCATGGAAGGAACGCTGGTGAAGATCACGAAGTATCTGGCCGTCGGCTTCATTGTTTTAGCGGTTATTCTGAATCTCAATGTATTTTAAAGAAAGATACGAAAGCGCTCTTGCAGAAATCAAGGGCGTTTTTTGCGTTATAAAGATTATAAGGATAAAGGAAAATGGATAAAAAATTACAGGAAAAAAGAAAAAAAATCATATGCGAATTGATACAGGATGAAATCTATGTCCCTATGAAAGAGAAAGAAATGGCGGCATTTATGCAGGTAGGGAAAGAAGAACGGGGACAGTTCCGTGAACTGCTGGACGAGCTTTTAAAGGAAGGCCGGATCAGCATTACGGAAAAAGGAAAATATGTAAAGCCTGGCAAGGATATCATAAAGGGGACTTTTATCAGCAATGCCAGGGGGTTTGGCTTTGTGGAAGCGGAAGGAAGGGAGACTGATCTGTTTATCCCGGAAGACAGGGTAAACGGCGCTTTCCACAACGATATCGTCCAGGTGAGGCTGCTGCCTGAACAGAGCGGGAAACGGCAGGAAGCGGAAGTGGTAAAGATTCTGGAAAGAGGAATGGCGCAAGTGGTGGGAACTTTCCGGAAAGGGAAGAATTTCGGCTTTGTTATTCCTGACAATACGAAATTGGCGACGGATATTTTTATTCCGATCGAACAGTCTAAGGGAGCGGTTGACGGGCATAAAGTAGTAGTGGAACTGACATCCTATGGAAATGACAGGAAGAGCCCGGAAGGGAAAGTCGCAGAGATTCTCGGGCATGTCAATGATCCCGGAGTCGATATCCTTTCTATTGTAAGAAGTTTTGATATTCCCATGGAATTTGACGAAAGGGTTTTAAACCAGGCATGCCGCGTGGGACAGGAGGTGTCCGAGGCGGATATGCAGGGACGGGAGGACCTGCGCGGGCTGGCGATGGTGACGATCGACGGGGAAGATGCCAAAGATCTGGACGATGCGGTAAGCTTGTCCAGAGACGGGGAGGATTTTCTCCTTGGCGTCCATATTGCGGATGTGACAAATTATGTACAGGAGAATTCCGCTTTGGACAGGGAAGCGCTGAAACGTGGCACCAGTGTTTATTTGGTGGATCGGGTCATTCCTATGCTGCCCCACCGGCTTTCCAATGGCATATGTTCCCTGAATGCAGGGGAAAACAGGCTGGCATTAAGCTGCCTGATGAGGATAGATGCCGCAGGAGAGGTAAGGGATTACCGGATCGTGGAATCGGTAATCTGCGTAGACAGGCGCATGACTTATACAAGCGTAAAGAAAATACTGGAGGATAAGGATCCGGAGGAACGTAAAAAATATGAAGATTTCGTTCCCATGTTTGAAGAAATGGAGATTTTGTCGGGCATACTCAGGGCAAAACGGAAAAAAAGAGGATCCATAGATTTTGATTTCCCTGAAACAAAGATTATATTGGATCAGGAAGGAAGGCCCATCGATGTGAGACCGTATGAGAGAAATACGGCGACAAAGATTATCGAGGATTTTATGCTGCTGGCAAATGAAACGGTGGCCCAGCATTTTTACTGGATGGAACTTCCCTTTGTATACAGGACGCACGATAACCCGGATCCGGAGAAGATTAACCAGCTCGGAATTTTTATCAGCAATTTCGGGTACGGCATCAAAACGGCCAAGGAAGAGGTGCATCCAAAGGAAATACAGAAGCTGCTGGGAAAAGCGGAAGGAACGCCGGAAGAGGCATTGATCAGCCGTCTGGCCCTTCGGAGCATGAAACAGGCAAGATATTCCGTGGACTGCACGGGGCATTTCGGTCTGGCTTGCCAATATTACTGCCACTTCACCTCTCCGATCCGAAGATATCCGGACTTGCAGATACACAGGATCATCAAGGAACATTTGAGGAACCGGCTAAAGGAAAACCGCATCGACCATTATGAGGCGATTCTTCCCCATGTGGCGGAACGTTCTTCCAAGATGGAACGCCGGGCCGAGGAAGCAGAGAGGGAGACGGATAAACTGAAAAAGACCGAGTATATGGAAGGCCATATCGGCGAGCATTATGAGGGAGTCATTTCCGGCATTACGAGCTGGGGCCTGTATGTGGAACTTCCGAATACGATAGAGGGACTGATCCATGTATCCGTTCTAAAAGGCGATTATTTTTATTATGACGAAGCCAATTACGAAATGGTGGGAAGGGACACGGGGAAAAAATACAAGCTTGGGCAGCGGATATCTATTGTAGTAGAACGGACGGACCGTTTTACGAGGACAGTGGATTTTGTGGAGGATGATTGTGATGAGTGAGGCAATGAAGCTGATCGCTAATAATAAGAAAGCGTATCACGATTATTTTATAGAAGAAAAATACGAAGCTGGGATCGTGCTGCACGGTACGGAAGTAAAGTCGATGCGCATGGGGAAATGCAGCATTAAGGAGTCCTTTATCCGCATCGAAAACGGAGAGATCTTTGCTTATGGGATGCATGTGAGCCCTTATGAGAAGGGAAATATCTTCAATAAAGACCCGCTTCGGGTAAAAAAGCTGTTGCTGCACAAAAAAGAGATTAACAAACTGATGGGGAAAATAGCAGAAAAAGGGTATACGCTCGTGCCTTTACAGGTATATTTTAAAGATGGCAGGGCGAAAGTGGAAATAGGGCTGGCGAAAGGGAAAAAATTATATGATAAGCGCCAGGATATTGCGAAAAAAGACCAGAGGAGGGAGGCGGAAAAAGAACTGAAAATAAAAATGAGAGGATAATGAATTGAATTCTACGGGAAAATATTATATAATAAAAATATATCTGGGAGAATTTTTAAGAAAATACACCAGATTTCTGTATGAAACAAGGGATAGTAAAGGTTTCGACAGGGGTCTTGCAGCTGGAGAAGCTATCCGCAGGCGATGCGTCAAATCGCGAATCTAAATATAAACGCTGAAGATAATTTAGCATTCGCTGCCTAATGGCAGCTGTCCGCCCCGGCGCACCCGCACGCCGGGAACCGGGCATCGACGATGCGGGAAACGACATGGGCAAAGCTTTGAGCCTATGGGCGTAATATGAAGCTACTGAATATATCGGGCTGTCAATTTCCCGATATAGGAGGGAATGGAATATAATTGACTATGATAGTAGAAGGACAGGGAATGGGTCTTTGGACGCGGGTTCGACTCCCGCCTATTCCATGTATTGTGGTAAGGAGGGACCCACGAAGTGGGAGGATGCCTTATCACGTACCCCTGGTAAGGAGGGACCCACGAAGTGGGAGGATGCCTTATCACGTACCCCTGGTAAGGAGGGACCCACGA
>JAETNQ010000076.1 GCA_021772075.1 Lachnospiraceae bacterium | reverse complement strand
CTACACAACAAAGTGTGTTGCTTGTTAAGTTGATTGAACCGCCGTGTACCGAACGGTACGCACGGTGGTGTGAGAGGTCGGTAGGCGAAATAATCGCCTACCTCCTACTCGATTTCATATAATAGGAAATTCCTCCTGCCGGAGGAATCTTGAATTAAAATAACCCGCCGGGGGCGGGCATAAAGACAAGACGAATGCGAGAGGTGGCAATGACAGGCCGTCCAAGGTAACGGCTGATGTATTTTACAACAGTGCCAGCGTGTACGATGACCGTGGCATACTTTTTATCTGAATAAAATATCGGCTTTTGGGCATACTATTTCCTGTATTTATAAATTGGGGAACATTTCAATCAGGAATGTTCATAAAATGTTCCCCAAACATATTGGATATTGGGGATCGTTATGTTATAATAATATCACAATTTGTTCCCCAAAGGAGAAAATGCTATGGCAGTACAATATCAAGAAGTACAGGAATTGCTCAGAAGTCGAGCCGACCTTCACGCAAGACTGAATCTGATGCCTTATGATGGTACACCCGAAATCAAGGAACGTGGAAACGGAAAATATCTATATGTCAGAAAGAGAGTGGCAGGCAAACAGACATCGACCTATGTGGGCGCCTATACAGAAGAACTCTATAATCTGCTCCTTCGTAACGCAAGAGAAGCAAGAAAAATCAAAAAACAACTTCGCAGTATAGAAAAACAGCTTGCTGCAGCAGGGTACTCGGAAGATGAACTTTCAGCTGATGTAATAAACAATATTGCATTTGCGCGTGCCAATATGAAAATAAATATCTATGATCAGGCTGTTTTGGAGGGTGTTGCTACATCTTTCCCACAGACAGAAGAAATCATAGAAAACGGAAAAGTTTTCGGCATGACAGCAACTGATGTTCAAAAGATTTTGAATTTGAAACACGCATGGGAGTTTATCCTCGACCGTGATGTGGTTGCAAGCCGTTCTGATTACTATATGCTTAGTCACATTGCAAGGCTTGTCAATGAAGGTTTCTTTGCTGAAGGCGGTCGCATTCGTGGTGTGCCTGTTACGATTGGCGGCTCATCCTATGTTCCGCCGTTGCCAAATGAATTGGATGTAAAAGATAAAATACGTGAAATTACCGAAGAAACAGACGAGGCGATAAATATTGCTATCAAGCTGTGTCTGTATTGTATGAAGACGCAGATATTTTTGGATGGCAACAAGCGAGTTTCTGTTATTTTCGCAAATCACTATCTGATTGCCCACGGTGGCGGTTTCCTGGTAATTCCCGAAAAGGAAGTGCCGGAGTTCAAAAAACTGCTTGTAAAATATTATGAAGGCGAAGATATTTCTATTATTGCAGCTTTCATGAAAGAGCGTTGTTGGAAAATGATGTAAAATTAAACAAAACATTATTGGGGAACAAAATTTGCTGTCAAATGCAAAGCTTGTTCCTCAATAGTATATCCGCCTAAGAGTCGAGAAATCGGCTCTTTTATTATATAATAGGAAATTCCTCCTGCCTTTTGATATTTTCAGTATGGAACAGACAGGAGATAAAATCAAGCAGGTTTTCCGCTGGAACGGCAGTGATATTCTGCCATTGCCCTTTCGTACAACTGCGTAAGAGAAACAGGCTTATGTTTGTGATAGAGCTTCAGAAGCGTCATCTCATGGCCGCCATCGTAAGAATCAATGCGAGAGGTGGCAATGACAGGCCGTCCAAGGTAACGGCTGATGTATTTTGCAACAGTGTCAGTGTCGCAGAGATTTGGTTTGGCGTAGACGTAGAAACCGTTTTTATCATTTTTGCAAATGGCAGCTTTGGTCTTTTTAAAAGAAGGGCCGATATGTGATTCCAGTTCATTCAGGAGGGCGGTCTGGAAAGCTTTCCGGAGAAAAGTATAGTTGAAGTGTTTCACAACCCTCCAGAAGCCGTCATCAGAGAGACCGCCTTCGGTAAGGAGACAGTGGATATGAGGATTCCATTCGAGAGGTCTGCCGAAGGTATGGAGGACGCAGACGAAACCGGGCACAAAGTTCCTGCTTTTGTTCATTTCATGGAAGAGCCTGAGGATGGCGCTGCGGACAGCCTGAAAAAGGCAGTCAATGAGTTTAAAAGACATTTAGGACATCCGTTGTCTTCGCATTCCGTATATAGTATAATGTTGGCAGGAAAAATGGACTGTCGTTTATGGTGGTCTGTCAGGGCAGACATGCCAGTTCAGGAGGATAACAGGAGAGGGTCGCCCAATGAATAAAACGGATAAGATGAATAAGATTAATCTGAAAGAAGAGGCGGTGCATGGGACGGTAAAGTTTCCCTTGGCAGTATACCGTTATGAGGGAGAGGGAGAATTTGAAGTTAAGCTGCATTGGCATGAAGAGACGGAGATTATATATTTGAAAAAGGGAAGATTTTGCATGGACATTAATATGCAGAAATACAGGATCCATAGCCCGGCGCTTTTTTTTGTAGGTTCAGGGGATATCCATGGGCTTTATGGGGAGAAAGGATGTGAGGAAAGCGCTGTAGTATTTGACATGAAAATGCTGAGCTTTGAACATTATGACAGTGTACAGTATCAGATGATCAGTCCTTTATTGAAGCGGACCGTCCAGTTCCCCGGGGCAGTGACGGAAACAGACGGCGCGTGGGAGGAACTCGTGGGATTATATGGAAAAATGTTGGCGGAGTCGGTCAGAGAAACTCCAGAGGCAAGAATGAGGGTAAAGGCTTATTTGCTGCAGATCCTTGCCTGTTTATATGAGAATCGAAAATTCGTCCATATGGGCGATCATGCGGACTATGACGGAAAAAAGATCGAGAATATAAAAAAGGTGCTTGGGTTTATTCAGGGGAATTATGGGAGAAGGATCACCAACCAGGATATGGCGGCGGTGCTGCAAATGAATCCCCAATATTTTTGCAGATATTTCAAGAAGGCGACGGGAAAAACTCCTACAGAGTACATCAATGAAGTACGTGTGGAAAAAGCGGCCGAATATCTTTACCGTACAGACAGGAAGATCATAGATATTGCGTTGGAGTGCGGTTATGATAATATCGGTTATTTTATAAAGAGATTCAAGGAAGAAAAGGGTATGCTGCCTTCCGAATATCGGAAAAGTCAAAATAATGCAACAAATGGTCAGAATGGATAAAGAAGCCGGGCCGCAGGGTTCATATAATGTAATTAACTCGAACAAATACGCCGCGCATATAAGATGCGCTGCGCATATGAGATGCGCTGGGGATAGAAGGGCATGGAAAGGACGGGATGATTATATGAAGAGGCAGTGGTGGCACGGAAAGGTTGCATATCAGATTTATCCGAAGAGCTTTTGCGACAGTAACGGGGATGGAATCGGCGATATCAGAGGGATTATTGGAAAACTGGATTATTTGAAAGAACTGGGCATCGATATCATATGGATATCGCCGGTTTACCAATCGCCTTTTGTAGACCAAGGATATGATATTTCGGATTATTATAAAATAGATCCGGCATTCGGCACGATGGAGGATTTTGACGAGTTATTGGAAGAAGCAAAGAAACGGGATATGTATATCCTAATGGATCTGGTGATTAACCACTGTTCGGACCAGCATGAATGGTTCCAAAAAGCGCTGGCGGATCCGGAAGGGGAATATGGGAAATATTTTTATTTTGAAAAAGGAAAAAACGGGAAAGCACCCAGCAATTACCGTTCCTATTTTGGAGGCAGCGTATGGGAGCCGGTTCCCGGAACGGACTTGTATTATCTTCATTTGTTTGCCAAGGAGCAGCCGGATCTGAATTGGGAAAATAAAAAAGTGAGGGAAGAGTTGTTTCAGATGGTGAACTGGTGGCTGGATAAGGGGCTGGCCGGATTCCGTATCGATGCGATCATGAATATTAAGAAGACGGACGGTTTTCCCGATTATGAACCGGATGGAGAAGACGGACTGGTAAGATGTACGCGGATGATAGAAGAAGCGGAGGGAATCGGCGAGTTCTTCCGAGAATTGAAACAGGAGACCTTTGCGAAACATGACGCTTTTACCGTGGCGGAGGTCTTTAATATGAAGGAAGGGGAACTGGAAAAGTTTGTAGGGGAGGAAGGATATTTTTCCACGATGTTCGATTTTGCGCCTCTATGTACGACGCTTGGGGGGAACGGATGGTATGATGCGCCGGGATATGAATTTTTCCGGTGGCGCAAGGCCTTGATGGAATCGCAGGTGGAGTGCCGGAAAACGGGATTTTTTGCGAATATTATCGAGAACCATGATGAACCCAGGGGGGCGAGTACCTATCTCCCCGACCATGCGCAGAACGACGACGGAACGAAAATGCTGGCGACTACGAGCATTTTATTGCGCGGCATTCCTTTTTTATACCAGGGGCAGGAAATCGGAATGAAAAACTGCAGGATGGAAAATATCGATGAATACGATGATATCGATACGAAAAACCAGTATAAAATAGCGCTGGAGGCGGGAAGGAATGAGGAAGAGGCGATGAATATCTGCCTGAAGCACAGCAGGGACAACGCCAGAACTCCTATGCAATGGAATGAGGGAGAAAATGCGGGATTTACGGAGGGCGCGCCTTGGTTAAAGATCAATCCTGATTATAAAGAAATTAATGTAGCGGCGGAAGAAAAGGATCCCTCCTCCATATTGTCCTACTATAAGGAACTGCTGGCGCTGCGGAAATCGAAAGAGTATGGGGAAGTATTTACCTATGGGGATTTTGTGCCGGCTTATGAAGGCGGAGAAATGCTGCTGGCTTATTACAGACAGGATGAAAAGCGGAAGATCCTGGTTGCTGCCAACTTCGGGGAAGCGGAAATAGTTTTTCCTCTGGAAAAGGAAGGAAAGGAAATCCTGAAAAACCGAAAAGATGTGAAGCTGCGGGGGAGAGAACTGGTTTTGCCGGGCTGCGGCGCTGCGGTAGTGGAACTATAGAGGCGGGCGCTGCAGATGGAGTTTGGGGAAATTAAAAATACTTTGAAAAAAGTATTGACTTTTCTGAAAATATTGCATAGAATTTAATAAATTGTTGATAAAGCGTGAGTACATACAAGGGAGAAGTCACAGAGAGCTGCGGGCGGTGGAAGCGCGGTACGGATTGCTGTATGGAATGGGCTTTGGAGAGTAAACTGAAACGGAAAAGCGGCGGGCTTGGTTTTTTCGGAGTAAGCGCGCCGGAGGGAAGGCTCCGTTAAGAAGCAGATGTGTGTTAGCATGTCATGAGAGGATGCATTTATGCGTCAAGCAGGGTGGCACCGCAGGAAAGAATGTCCTGTCCCGGCAAAAGAGCTGGGATGGGATTTTTTTATGCGCAGGGGCGCACAGATGAAATTGTTGCTTATGCAACGTGCGCCCCGCGCGGCGAGTAGGGGAAGATAAATCCCCCCTGCTCGATTGCGCAGCCCCATGCAGATGAAATATGTCACTGACGTGGCGCATGGGACTGCGCATACAGAAGCTTGTCAAGGAAAGGAGAAAAGAAATGTCAGAGAAAAAAATACCTTATAAGATTTATTTGGAAGAGAGCGAGATGCCGAGGCAATGGTATAATGTAAGGGCGGATATGAAGAACAAGCCCGCTCCGCTATTGAATCCGGGAACTTTAAAACCCATGACCTTTGAAGAATTGCAAGGGGTATTCTGCGACGAGCTGGTAAAGCAGGAATTAAACGATACGGATGCCTATATCGATATCCCGCAGGAAATACAGGATTTTTACAAGATGTACCGTCCTGCGCCTCTGGTACGCGCTTATTGCCTGGAAAAGAAGCTGGATACGCCGGCGAAGATCTATTATAAATTTGAAGGGAATAACACGAGCGGAAGCCATAAGCTGAATTCGGCGATCGCTCAGGCGTATTATGCGAAACGGCAGGGACTGAAAGGCGTAACGACAGAAACGGGCGCAGGGCAGTGGGGAACCGCTTTGTCCATGGCATGCGCCTATTTTGACCTGGACTGCAAGGTATATATGGTGAAAGTTTCATACGAACAGAAGCCTTTCCGCAGGGAAGTAATGCGCACCTATGGGGCGGATGTGACGCCTTCCCCGTCGAATACGACAAACGTAGGAAGAAAGATGCTTGCTGAGTTCCCGGGAACGGGAGGGAGCCTTGGCTGCGCGATTTCGGAAGCCGTGGAGGCGGCTGCCAGCAGGGAAGGCTACCGATATGTTTTGGGAAGCGTGTTATCCCAAGTACTCCTGCATCAATCCATCATCGGAGAAGAAACGAAAGCGGCGTTAAAGA
>JAETNQ010000075.1 GCA_021772075.1 Lachnospiraceae bacterium | reverse complement strand
TGACAAAATTGATTTTCCTGGAATGCTCCAGTCCGGAAAAATTCGGAAAGATTTTTTATCTTTCTATCTAAAAAGTCTTGCTTCTTGCCTGCAAAAGATAGTAAAATATAAATAATTCATTAAAAAACACAGATAAAAGATACGGTGCATTGTCTGAAACCGTCCTCCCAGCAGCCTTCAGCAAGGAAAAGGAGATGATTTTATGGGAATTGGGAGTATAACATCAACGAACCGCATGCCGGCTGTACAGACCTCCGCGGCAGATTTGAAAGGTCAAAAAAGCAAAAATATCCAAAATGAAATTACGAACACGCAGCAGCAGATGCGGAAACTGTCTTCCAAGGAAGACCTGTCCGAGAATGAGAAAACAAACAAACGGAGGGAGCTCCAAAAGGAAATATCCGGCCTCAATGCAGAATTAAAACAGTACCAGGACGAACTCCGCAAGTCGCAGAAAAGGGAACTCATGATGGCAGAGCTGCAGGAAAGCAGGAAACCGGCCAAAGAAGAGAAATCCGACGGCAAAATGCAGACCCAAGAAGCAGACTCCAATTCAGCAGAGCAGGAAAATCCGGCGACTGACAGCAAGCAGACCGACCGCCCGGGAACTGTCATAACCCAAAACAGCGACGGCACCGTTATTCTGAAGGAGTCTTCGAATCCAGACCAAAAAACCGGCGTGGATACGGAAAGCGACCAGGACGGCGATTCCAGAGAAAAAGCCATCGGCAAGCAAGAACAGGAAAACAAGGATAATGATATAACCGCAAATGCCAATCTATCCGGCAAGGAAATGCATGACATGGCGGCAGCGGAATCTTCCCTGCAGCAGGCAGACCGTCTGGGAACGGTTGTCGCCAAAATTAGGAACGGCATCGCGATTTTAAAAGGGGAAATCAGCCAGGATGAGAATCTCGGCGCAGACACATCCAAGAAAGAGGATGAGCTTGGAAAAATGGAGAAGCAGGCGCAACGGGCAACAGCAGTCCAGTTTTCCATATTAGGCGAAGCAAATAATTCCGCCAAATCGACAGCAGAAACCAACGCACAGGTAAACGGCGGGATACAGGCCAATACCGAAAATATAATTAATGCCTTCAATCCGTTTTCGGAAGAACAGGTGCCGCAGCCGAAATTTTATGTTTCCATCGGGTAGCGAAAAACGTTGCGGGACTGTCCCTTAACATAAATAAACCTTCCAACCGGCCAAGATAAAACGATCCGGTTCGAAGGTTTATTTTTATGTCCTATTCGTGCCGCAACGCCTCGATCGGACTGAGCTTGGCCGCCTTCCTTGCAGGGTATATCCCGAAGAACAATCCCACAGCCGAAGAGAATACGGTTGCACCGATTACTGTAGATACTTGGGTTTTTGCGGCCACGCCGGCTATTGAGCCTATTGCATTGCCTCCCAGAATACCGAGGCCGATGCCGATCAGACCGCCCAGCAGGGTAATAATCGCCGCCTCTGCCAGAAACTGCAATAATATAGAGCCGGTTCTCGCGCCTAAGGATTTACGGATGCCGATCTCCCTCGTTCTCTCCGTTACAGATACCAGCATGATGTTCATCACGCCGATGCCGCCTACCAGAAGGGAGATGGCTGCCACAAAGGAAATAAATGTGGTGATAATCCCAAGGATGCTGTTAAATTCAGCCGACATATCCGACATATTCTGTACCTGGATCTGCCCCTCGCCCCTTATGCCATATTTATTTTCCAACAAATTGATCGCATTCTGAGCCACTTCCGTACAATACTCCGTAGCATCTGCAAAGACGAGGATATCGTTGAACTCATCCACATAATAATAATAATCATTTCCCATTACTGTATAAGGCATTTCCAGATCGATGCGGGTACTCACCGTAGAATTTACGAACATGCCCGCGCTGTCCTCGCGGATTCCCACGACTCTCACTTCATTGGATATCCCATAGATGGACAATTCAAAACTCATGCCGATGACATCCGTCGTTCCGAACAAGCTGATGGCGCTGCTTTCCGAAATCACGCACACACGGTTGCCGCTTTCCACATCTTCCTTCGTAAAATATTTTCCTTTGATGATCGGGCCGCCGTTGGCGGAGTAGTATTGAAGGCTTTCCGTGCCGCACATTGCCCTGGCTTCAAAATTTCCTTTTGCCCCGTTCGCCTGCCCCCAGCCGCCTAAAATCGGAGTCACTCCTTTTACATGAGCCACGCTGGTTCTGATCAGGTCGAAATCATCCTCGGTGAACCGTACCGTCACATCGTCCAGCGTCGTATCCAAATACAGCTCGATCAAGCCGCTTCCCATGCTTTCCAGTTCTTCGTTGATCTGTCCCCTGACGCCGTTTCCGATCGCCATTACCATAATGACTGAAGCAATACCGATGATAATGCCCAGCATCGTAAGGACAGAACGTCCTTTATTGCTTTTAATATTCATCAGGGCGATTTTTATATATTCCCATATCTGTGCCATATCAATAACCATGCCTTTCCCATTACTGCATCGGTACTGCGCTGACTTCCATGCCTTCCATAATGTTGCTGTTTACCTCTGTCAATATCTGGTCGCCTTCGTTCAATCCTTCGATGATTTCCACATTTAAGTCGGAAGAAATTCCCGTCTGTACCGGTTTCTTCACGATGACCCCGTTTTCCACGGCATATACGAAGCTTCCTTCCATATCGGTATTGACCGCGCTGAAAGGAACGAGGAGCGCCGCCTCGGACTTCGACGTGCTGACGGAAATTTTCGCTTCCACGCCGAGGAAAATATTTTCATCCGGGTTTAAGATCTTAATATCGGCATTTACTACGGATGCGCCGCTGTTATTTTTGGTCGCCATCTTATCGATCTTGCTGACCTCTCCTTCATAAGTATTGCCGCCGATCGTAACGACCGCTTTCTGGCCTTCCTTGATTTTTTCCAGGTCATACTTGGATACGGATATGCTGACCTTGACATCCTCCGTGCTTTCCAGCTTGAACAACTGCTCGCCTACGGCAGGGGTCTTGCCTTCTACCGCGTTCATTTCCGTCACGACTCCGTTAAATTCCGCAAGGATGCCGTTCTCCGTTTCCTGGATCGCGTTTAATGTTTCCTGGGACGTAATATTTTCCATTTCGTTTTTGGCTTCCAGTTCTTCCTTTCCGCCCGCATTCAGCTTTGTGCTTTCGGCGGAAGACTGCTGGGATTTCATCTCCGATTTGTATTCTTTGCAGTTGTTGAGCATATCCGTATACGTTTTGATTTCTTCCTCCCACGCGCGGATCTGCTCATTGTTGCTCTGCTCATATGTATTCAGCTGCACCAGTTTCTGGAGGTTTTCATATTCGTCGGAATCCGGATGGTCCGCCCAGTCGATCAAGGAGATCTGAAGCAGCGCCCCTTCATGGGCGAGAGCCGCTTTCTTGTCATCCACCTGGCGCTGGAGGTCTTTGATGTGGTTATCAATATCCGTAATCTGCTGTTCCAGTACGCCCAGATTCACATTGGCCTCGCCCAGATCGCCGAGGCTTTCGTTATTTTTCTGTACGGAGCTTTTATAGCTTCCCTCGTTCGCCTGCAGCTTCAGTTCCGCCGTTCTTTTCTCATTCGCCAGGTCCGTCTCGTCATATGTAAGAACCGGGCTGCCCTTTTTCACCGTTTCCCCGGTATTCACGTTAATCTTGCCGATCTCGATGCTTACGGGGGCAAAATAAGTCTTTACCTCGTTGGATGCCACCGCGCCGCTGGTATTGATCGTCTGCTCGATATCGCCCCTCGTCACCGCCGACGTGTAAACCATAGGTTTCGTATTGGCTTTGGAAATATTGGATACGATAATAAACAATGCAAATACGCCGGCCACCCCGCCGATCACGCTTCTTTTGATGATCTTTTTCTTCTTCGCCGGATCCATCGGGGTCTTCCCTTCCGCTTTCAGCCTTTTCTTCTCTTCTTTTTCCCTCTTTTTCTGTTCCTTCTTCTCCTGCTTTGTCAGTTCCATCTCTATACCTTCCTTCCGCAATATTACTTTTATCGTGATTCTTTTTCCTGCTCTCCCCTTGCGGCAGGTTCCTCTGTTTTTTCTTTATCTTTATCGGCGGTATCGCTTACGATCCTGCCATCCATGATCTTAATGACGCGTTTTGCCTGTGCGGCGATATCGTTATCATGGGTAATCAGTATGACGGTTCTTCCCTCTTCATGCAGCCCTTTTAAAATCTCCATAATCTCTTTGGTAGAACCGGAATCCAGATTACCGGTAGGCTCATCCGCAAGAATAATCGGAGGGGCCTGGGCAATAGCCCTTGCAATCGCCACCCTCTGCTGCTGCCCGCCCGACATTTCCGAAGGCTTGTGGGTTTTCCGCTTCCCCAATCCTACTTTTTCCAGCGCCGTCTCGGACAATCTCGTGCGCTCCTTTCTCGACACCCCCCGGTATATCAATGGCAGTTCTACGTTTTCCAGAGCAGTCAGATTGGCGATCAGGTTAAAGCCCTGAAAGATGAATCCAATCTCCTGGTTCCTGATATCCGACAGCTCATTGTCGCTCATGTGGGACACATCCTTATCGTGCAGCATATATGTACCGCTGGTAGGCACATCAAGGCAGCCCAGCATATTCATCAGCGTGGACTTTCCCGAACCGGACTGGCCGATGATCGCGACAAATTCATTTTCATGGATCTGCAGGTCCACATGATCCAACGCCCTTACCTCATTCTCTCCGGGATTGTACACCTTGCAGATATCACGAATGTCAACCAAAGCGCTCATTTTACAAATCCTCCGTTTTCACTTATATTTCAAGCTCCTCATTCTGTCTTATTGTATTACTCAACTAATACAATAATCATTTTTATGTCATTTGTCAACCTCTTGTCAAGAAAAATTTATAGTTTTTTTCTCTTTTTCGCAAAAACATGCTGCTTGTTTCATTATATTGAAAATTCCTAACAATACCATGGGAAATACCTTAAAAATTTCTTAAAAAAAATTAAGAAAGACATGCTGCCTATCTAACATAACGGGGCAGCATGCCTTTCTTCTTCACTTTCTATTTATTTTTTTATTTAATTTTCCACTGTTTTTCCAACCGCTATCGTTTTATGGCTTTCTTTTAAAATAGGGCTGAGTTTCTTATATACCAGCACAGTGACAAGGGAAACGCTGCCTCCTTTCAGCAGATTCATGGGCGCCACCGCGAATATGACAAGGGTTGCAACGCTGTGGATCGCCGGGTTGACCGCCGTTCCCATGGCGATAATCGTTTCCAGCGGCAGACCGTAAAGCTGTGCGAATTTCGGCAGAAGGTATACGGCGTTAAACGCTGTGCCGAATACCGTCATGCAGAGGGTTCCTGCCACAGACCCAGCAATCGCCGTTTTCTTTGTCTTTTTATTCAGGTAAAGAATGGATGCCGGAAGAAGGAAGCTGCATCCGATCACGAAATTCGCCAGATCGCCTACGAAAGCGGTCGTCGTTCCTTTGAAAACAAGCTTTAACAGAATCTTGCAAAACTCGATCATCACGCCCGCCACCGGCCCGAAAGCAAACGTCCCCACCAATGCCGGTATCTCGCTGAAATCCAGTTCATAAAAGGAAGGGGCGAACGGCACCGGGAATTCCAGCAGCATCAGAAGAAAGGAGATGGCGGAAAATACGCCTATGACCGCTATCTTTCTTGTAGAAAGCACCCGTTCCGTATCGCCGCTTTTCTTTTTCGCCATCTTCTCTGCGGCATAAGCCACAACAAACATCAAAATAACGATGCCTAAAAACTCCATGACAAAAATAAGGTTTTCTGTTACTGACTGCATCAAATTGCTCATACGATTTCCTCCTGAAAATATAAATTTTTAGGGAAAATTCCTCTTGGAAAACCGCGCTGCACGGCCCGCATGCCGCTTTAGCGGCAAACTTCCTAATGCGGGCCTGCGCATAAAAAAATCCCGGATATTTCTACCCGGGGCGACATCGTGCAATAACAGCATTTGGAATATTTCCACGCAAAATGCCATTCTTACTTTCCTCTCTCATCCA
Source organism: Lachnospiraceae bacterium (assembly GCA_021772075.1). GTDB lineage: Bacteria > Bacillota > Clostridia > Lachnospirales > Lachnospiraceae > Kineothrix. The sequence continues at coordinate 505 of JAETNQ010000075.1, read as the reverse complement.
GACTTTACTGTCGGTCTTGGAATTCCACCAAATCAGCCGCCGGAAAACTCACCGCCGAAGTATTCTCTTGCCTATGCTTCTGCGCTCATTTTCCGAAACGGGTCGCGGACTATTACCGCCGGTAGGGAATGACGAATTACCATTTTGATACTTCGTTTCACCCGACCCCGAAGAATTTTCTCATGATTTAATTATGAATGCTTCTGTTGAAAAACATCATATTACGGCCAATGTATTTTGTCAAGAATTTTTATCACTTCTTTCTCTTTCTATGTAACAGTTCAGCCTTGCATGTTCCTCCTGCCCGTTCCGGCGTCCGGTCTCCGTTTTGCCTGTCTGTTTTTTTTGCAAAATTTTGGATGGGATGTTTCTAAACAAAAGAGGGAAGGCAGCGGTGGCGTCCGGGTCGGAAATAAGGGACGTCCTTGTCCCGTATTTCCTAAATCGCCCATCCATGGGCGATTTACCCTGGGATATTCTAGATCTTTTGTTAAGAAACATCTGC
>JAETNQ010000074.1 GCA_021772075.1 Lachnospiraceae bacterium | reverse complement strand
TATATCCGGCGATCCACCGGAAATCCATCCGCTCCACATCGTTATCCGTCACGATCGGATATTCCCCGATCAGTTCCCCGTCCAGATAATATTTCACGCTACCGGCCTCGCTCCCGTCTTCCACCGGAGCTGTCAGCGCCTCCGGAAGCCGGATCTTCTTCTCCACCGTCTCCCCGTCTTTTAAAAGAACCCGCAGTTCCTGGTTCTGCCCCTTTACGGAAATCTTTGCATAGGCCTCGCCATACGGGCGGCCGGATTCAGGTACGCCGCCTTCCACCCGAAGAAGGGGCAATTCCGGCTGTTCATAAACATCCCTGTATTCATAATTTTCCAGCCCGTATTCCATTAATTTCCTCGTATCGCTCCATTTATAATTCTTATTGTTCGGCCAGCCGCATGCCAGAAGGGCCACCACAAAAGTTTTTCCGTCCCTCCGCAGCGCCCCCACATAACAGTAGCCGGCGTTGTTGGTAAACCCTGTCTTGCCGGACAGCGCGCCGTCCATCATGGAAAGAAAGGCATTATGGTTATTGCAGGAATAACTGCCCCCTCCCTCTCCGTCCGAAAAAAAATAACTCGGAGTTCTTGTAATTTCCAGGAACTCTTCCTTTTTTTCCGATTCTTCGATGCAATATTTCATGATGCGCGCCAGCTCTTTCGCCGTAGTGGAATGTACCACGGTATTGCCTGCCTTGTCCGTGGCGGAAGCATCCAGGCCGTTAGGGGTAAGAAAGCATGTATCGAAACACCCGATATCCCTCGCTTTCTGGTTCATCATCGCCGCAAATCCCTCCACGCTCCCCCCGATATGTTCCGCAATAGCCACTGCCGAATCGTTATGGGACTCCAGCATGAGGGAATAGAGCAGATCCTCCAGCCGGAACTGCTGCCCTTCCCGCATGCCCAGATGCACCTTCGGCTGCCCTGCCGCATAAGCGGAGACCGTAACCATATCCTCCATATTGCCGTTTTCCAGCGCCAGTATACATGTCATGATCTTTGTGGTACTTGCCATGGGCATCCGTTCATTTTCGTTTTTTCCAAATAAAACACGCCCGGAATCCGCATCCATAAGGACTGCCGAACGGGCGTATAACTGTATGTTTGTACTATTTTCTTCCTTTTCCTCTTCCCGGACCGCCAAAAAGCGCCCGGCCGCCGAAACCTTTTCCTCCGCCGGCATTTCTTCCGCCGCCGGCATTTTATTTGCCGCCGGCGCCTCCCCCGCCGCTGCCAGAATCTGTCCCGCTATGAATAAACTACCTAATGCCAGCGCAATTACCTGTTTTCCATATCCTCTCTTTTTCTTTTCCATCCCATGTCCCGGTTCTTCTTTATTATCTAAAATATATGCGCCCGGAAAGAAAAATAGTCGCCCGGCATCATGCTTTTGCGATAGCCCCATCCCCCAGGATAACAGCCCTTAAATATCCAGCTTCAGTTCCACTTCCGCTTCCGCCTGCTGTTTGAACTCTTCCACCTGAACCGCGTCCAGCTTCGGCAGTTCTTCTAAGGACTTCACCCCGAAACTCCTTAAAAATTCCTCCGTTGTCCCGAACAAAAGGGGCCTTCCCGGCGCATCCAGCCGTCCCACTTCCGTAATCAGGGAAAATTCCAGCAGCCGGTTTACCGCATGTTCGCAGCTCACCCCTCGTATTTTCTCGATCTCCAGCTTCGTCACCGGCTGCTTATAGGCAATGATGGACAAAGTTTCCAACAGCGTGTCCGTCAATACGAATTTCTTCGGCGTTTTCGCCACCTTAATCAGATATTCATACATCTCCGCTTTCGTGCAGAGCTGGACGGAATCCTCCAGTTCGATCAGCGTGATTCCCCGATCCTGCTCTTCATACCTCTGCCGCATCTCCTCCAGTATTTTCTTTGTTTCTTCCACATTCTCTCCGACCGCCTCCGCAAGCCTGGCTATCTCCACGGAATCTCCCATGGTAAAAAGAACCGCTTCGATCACCGCTTCCGCTTTTTGTCTTTCCACATTTTCCCTCCGTCTTTCTTCTATGCCAATGATCCTCCACGGGATATGATCACGATATCGTCTCCGATCTCCTGCTGTTCAATATCGATCCGTCCCAGCTTCATCATCTCCAAAACCACCAGAAAAGTAACGATAATCTCCATCTTGCTGCGTTGTTTTTCCAAAAGGTCTTTGAAACTGAACCTTGTATGGCCTTTTATGTATTCCTCCACATAAAGCGCTTTTCGGTCCATATCCACCTCGTCCTTTTCAATCTTTCCAAACGTGCTTCTTACCGGATCGATTTTATCTTCCTGGCGCTTCATCATAAACCGGAAGACTTCCTGCAGCCTGCTTAAGTTTACATCCGCCAGCAGTTCCTCATAATTGACCGGCTGCCTGTAATCCGCCACTTCCTTCGGCAGATGCTGTTCCCGGTACAGCGTCCGCCCCGCATCCACCTGCCTGTCCCTCAATTCAAAAGACATATACTTATACATCTTATACTCCAGCAGCTTCTGCACCAGCTCCGCCCTGGGATCTTCCTCTTCTCCCTCTTCATTCACTTCCTTCGGAAGAAGCATCCTGCATTTGATATCGATCAGAGTCGCCGCCATAACGAGAAACTCGCTCATCACATTCATATCTTCCGTATCCATCTGCTTGATATATTCCAGATACTGTTCCGTGATCTCCGCAATAGGAATATCATAAATATCAATCTTATTTTTTTCAATCAAGTGGAGCAGCAGGTCCAAAGGACCTTCGAATGCCTCCAATTTTACCGGGATCGCCATAGACTTACCTCTCATTCATCTCGGCCGCTTTCAGCCGCCCCACTATTCTACCCGCAAATCCCGATAATTTCAACCCCTATTTGCCGCCCGCTCCGGAAATTAATGCTGTCATGCCGAGCCGGGCAGCGTGGAAAGATGCTTCGGAGGATGGGAGGACAGGGGGACGGAGGACTGCAGGGCTTCCGGAATGGCTTTGGACAGAGGAATTTCCGGCTGTTGCATCCTATCAGCTATTTCACTTATGAAATGGTCGGAAACTTAGGGGAAAACCGCCACGGATGGCGGTTTTAGGAAGTACCGGGCACGGATGCCCGTTACTTCCGCCCCGATCGGTTCTACAAAATTTATCCATTTCATTAGTGAAATCTGACAGGATGCTCCAGCCGGAAATTCCTCTGTCCGAAGCCATTCCGGAAGCCCTGCAGCTCTCCGTCCCCCTGTCCTCCCATCCTCCGAAGCATCTTTCCACACTTTCTGACCCAACATGATAGAATTAATTCCTGCCGCTCTCCAGATCAATAACTACCAATTCCCCCGGATTAAATATCCTGACCGGAATCGTATGCATTCCCAGGCCCCTGCTTAATACCATCCGCTTCCCATACTCTTCGAACATTCCCCCGTCATACTTAGGGAAAAGGCGCAAAGCAGGGGAAATCACCCCTCCGAAAACAGGCAGCTTCACCACTCCGCCATGTACATGCCCGGCCACGGTCAGATCGGCTCCCCATCCGGCATATTGCGGGAAATAATCCGGATTATGGCCGATCAGAAGTTCAAAGCATTCTTCCCTGGCTTTTCCAAGCAGGCTTTCGATATAGCCCGCCTCCATCGGTTCCCTGTGCAGCCTTTTATAATAACGCCGCCTGATTTCCAGCCCGCAGATCTCTATATTGTATTCCGGCAGATAAACTCTTTCGTTTTCTAAAACACGGACGCCATATGATTTTAACTTTTCTTTATACTCACCAAACATATTCCCGTATGCCTTCCGGTATACTTTTATCCTATATTCGTGGTTTCCCATCCCATAATATACCGGATAGCGCTCCGCCAGACGCTTCATCAGCGCAGCCGGAACTTCGAAACAGGTTTTCTTTTCATTCGCAGTCACCATATCGCCGGCTGCCACGATCAGATCCGGATTTACTTTCCCGATTTCCGCCAAAAGTTTTTCATTATCCCTTCCATAACTCTTATTATGAAGGTCGGATAAAAGCAGGATTTTTGCCTTTCTCCTGATCTTATCCGAGCAGATTCTATATTCCCTCCTGATAAAGCGCGAACTGTCATATGCGACAGCCATTGCCAGGCCGGCCAGCGCCGCTCCCGATACCGCAGCCACCATTCTGATCCCTCTTTCCTGCATTTTAATGACCATTTCCTTTCCCTGTCTGAAAATCCTGCCGCCGAAAAAATCCCGGCGCCGGATCCGCCGCAACGCCAACAATCGGCCGGATGTTAAAAATCATCCGACCGTTCATTAGTGTACCACGTTTTTTTCATTTATAAAAGCCGTATCCGGTTATAGAAGAAAATTCTTCAATACTTTCTTTACATAATCCCTGTATCCCGCTTTATCAATACTCTTAGCCGCCACGATCGATACGCCGCCGATCCTCTGTCCGTCCAGTTTATAAACCGCCTCGCCGACGGGCTGCCCTTCTTCTACCGGAGCCGCGACTTCCTCCGGCAAAGTGATCGTCTTCTCGATCTGGCTCAAGTTGCTCCCCTTCGTATCCAAATACCGGAATTCTCCTGCAAAGCTCAGATTCACCGTATCCTCCACGCCGCCTTTTACAGGCTGTGCCGGCAGCGCTTCTTTATTCTCGTCGATATAAATATTGCTTACGCTGTATCCAAAATTCAAAAGCGCCATAGCGTCCTGGAACCGCACTTTATTGTCAGGAGCCGCCATCACCACCGCGATCAGGTCGATGCCGTCCTTGCTTGCCGTAGCGGACAGGCAATATTTCGCCTTGCTGGTGGAACCCGTTTTCAGTCCCGTCGTCCATTCGTACTGTTTCAAAAGCTTATTGGTGCTGGACAGGGTAAACGTCGTCGAACCCTGTCTTGTCACATGGGTAATATCCTCCATCCAAATTTTTGTGTAATTATAGACTTCCGGATGCTTCGTGATCAGCTCCCTGGACATAATTGCCACGTCGCGCGCCGTCGTATAATGTTCATCGGAATCCGACAGCCCGCAGCAGTCCACGAAATGCGTGTTATCCATACGAAGCTCCTCCGCCTTCTGGTTCATCAGTTTCACGAATTCTTCCTCGCTTCCGGCAATATATTCCGCCACCGCCACGCACGCATCGTTGCCGGATGCCACCGCGATGCACTTTATCATCGTCTCTAAAGTCTGTACTTCCCCTTCCTCCAGAAATACCTGGGAACCTCCCATGGATTTTGCATGGGCGCTTGTGATTACCTCATCCTCCAGTTTGATCCTTCCGGTATCCAAATGATCAAAAATAAGAAGCAGGGTCATGATTTTCGTTATGCTCGCAGGACTCCGCCTCACATCCGCCTCCTGTTCGCAAATAATCTGCCCCGTAGAAGTTTCCATTAATATGTAGGAAGGGGCGGACACGTCCGGCGCCGCCTGTACGCATAAAACGGAGGTTAATGCCAGCCAAACGCTGAACATGTAGCATATAGTAGTTCTCACCAATCTCTTCACATTACACACTCCCGTCAGGTGTTCTACTACTATAAATATAAAAAAACGGTTCCCGTTAGAACCGTTTTTTGTCTATAAATCGTGGTACCAATCCACCAGTCTTTCTTTTTGTTCTTTTAAGTCGATATGGAAAGCATGCATCAACTGGATCACATAATCTACCGTCACGATCGCCAAAATGAGGACGCACAGCTTGCTTCCCATGGAAAAACTCCAGCTGTCGATAAACGCCATCACCCTGGAATGCAGAAAAACAATAATAATCACTGCATAAAACCCCCAAGCCACCGTGCTTTCCAGGCATACGATCCCTTTATAGTTACAAGGCTTATCATTATAGTCCCACCATACTTCCCCGAACAGCCGGAGCATCAGTTTCCCTACAAGGAACTCAAAGACGGTTGCCATCACTGCTCCCGTCAGATACAGGCGCACCGGATCGGTTCTTAAAGGGCAAAGCACTATGTAACCGATCACAGCTCCGAATCCGTAGATCGGGCAGAACGGACTTTTTGCAAAGCCGCGGTTTGTCAGCTTTCTGTTGCAAAACGACATGTAAATCGATTCCACCAGCCAGCCCAACATACTATAAATAATAAATGCCGAAACTAAATGATAAACATCCGTGCCCAAAATCTCTTTTGTCCACATAATAGCCCCTCCACAACAAAATCCCTGATTAAATAATCAGGGATCCGTCATTCAGATTCACATAATTAATTATATTTACGTTTTCTTGCTGCTTCAGATTTCTTTTTCCGTTTTACGCTTGGCTTCTCGTAATGTTCTCTCTTACGAATTTCCTGCTGAATACCAGCTTTTGCACAGCTTCTTTTAAAACGACGTAAAGCGCTATCCAAAGTCTCGTTTTCTTTTACGATTACGTTTGACATCTTACACCCGACCTCCCTTCAGTCCCTTCAAGCTACTCGACTGAGTGGGTTTATTCTATTTGCACATAGACCGTTGTATGTACCCCTATGCACTTTATTTATTATATCACATATTTTGGCAGAGTCAACTGTTTTTTGAAATATTTTGTTTTTTACCGCAAACGGCTCCACAAAGCTTCCGCCGGGTTTTCAACACTTGTAACTGAATAAAATCCTTAGAAGCCGCAGAAATGCGGTATTTTTTTGTCAAATTTTTCTTTACTTTTTGTTGTATATGTTGTATAATAGTACATATAT
>JAETNQ010000022.1 GCA_021772075.1 Lachnospiraceae bacterium | reverse complement strand
AAATTTTTAAAGTAGCCGAAATATACAACATTTTTAAGAATATCAAAAGCCGGAATCTCCTTATTTTACGAGGGATTCCGGCTTTATTAGCTATTTTAAGTGTTGAAAACGGGATAATACACCCGCCCTTGATATGCAACACTTTTTGGCATATTCTCCCTGCTTTTTGTAACAGTTCAGTCTTCAGCAATCTCCATCTATGCTTTCCTTGCTTCCTCCGCCGCGCGCTTTATCCTGCGGAGGGCTTCTTCCAAAATCTTTCTCGGGCATGCGGCATTCACTCTCTGGAAGCCTTCCCCTCCTCTTCCGAACATTCTTCCGTCATCCAGCCAGAGCCTTGCTTTATGGACGATCATTTCCTCCAAATCCTCTGCCGGCAATCCCAATTCCCTGAAATCCAGCCAGGCCAAATATGTTCCTTCATGCTCCGCCATGGTGACCCCGGGTATATTTTTTTCCACATATTCTTTTATAAACTCCAGATTGGCTTTGACATACCCGCCCATGGCTTCATACCACTCACCGCCGTCCTTATAGGCCGCCTCGCAGGCCACAAGCCCCATCACGTTCACTTCGTCATATCCCGATACATCCTTTTGCCTGCAAAATGCTTTCCGCATCTTTGGATTGCTGATAAATATATTGGACAACTGCAGACCCGCCAGATTAAAAGTCTTGCTGGGCGCGGTACAAGTAACGGCAATCTCCCCGTATTCTTTCTTCAAATCCGCAAATACGCTGTGCTTCCTCCCAAAAGCAAAGTCTGCATGAATCTCATCGCTCACTACGATCACATGGTGCTTATAACAAATATCCCCAAGCTTTTCCAACTCCTCCGGCGTCCATACCCGTCCTACCGGATTATGGGGACTGCAGAGAATAAACAGTTTTATGTTTTCTTTTATGATTTTCGCCTCAAAATCTTCAAAATCGATCCGGTACCGGCCGTTTTCGTATACGAGGTCGTTGCTGACCGTCTTTCTTTCGTTTACGTCCACCACATTCCGGAAAGGATAATAGACCGGCTGCTGGATCAGCACGCTGTCCCCCGGCTTCGTAAAAGCTTTTACCGCCAACGACAGGGCGAAGACCACGCCCGGCGTCTTTACCAGCCAGTCTTCGGAAACCTTCCAGCCATGCCTTCTTTCCATCCATCCTTTTACAATCTCAAAATACTCCTCCTGTACATCGCTGTACCCGAAAATCCCATGCGCCGTCTGCCTCGCCAGCGCCTCTTGTATATAAGAAGATACCTGGAAATCCATATCCGCCACCCATAAAGGCAGCGTATCCTCCGCCATCCCCTTTTTTGTGATCCAGTCGTACTTTATGGATTTCGTATTTCTTCTGTCTATTACCTTGTCAAAATCAAGATTTTTCTCAGCCATAATTTTTCCCATCTCCATGTCTATCTTATATCCCGCCTACCCCAGCACATAATCCGTAATCTGGTACACATAATAATTCAGCCAGTTGGTATACAAATTATTGCTGTGGGAACGCCATTGCAGCTTCGGCCGTTCCGAGGGATCATCATTCGGATAATAATTCTTCGGTATATCGATGGGCAGCCCCTTTTCTTTATCCCGCAGATATTCATTATGTAAAGTCATGCGGTCGTACTCGGGATGCCCCATCACAAAGATCTGCCTTCCCTCTCCTGCCATGCAAAGGAGTACCCCCGCCTCCTCCGATTCCGCCAGCACGAGCAATTCCTTGCATCCATGGATAGCTTCCGCAGGAACGGCCGTATGGCGGCTGTGGGGGATCAGGAAATAATCGTCGAACCCTCTGACCAAAGGAATTTTCCGGTTCATCACTTTATGCTCATAAATGCCGAACAGCTTATGGGGCAAAAGAACCTTGTCCAGGCCGAAATGATAGTAAAGCCCCGCCTGGGCCCCCCAGCAGATATGCAAGGTAGAAGTCACTTTCTTTTTGGACCATTCCATAATTTCACACAATTCATCCCAATAGTCCACTTCCTGGAAAGGGATCTGCTCCACCGGCGCGCCGGTGATCATCAGGCCGTCGTATCTGTTTTCTTTCAGTTCATCAAAAGTATGGTAAAACTGATTCAAGTGGTTCATCGAAGTATTCATGGAACGATGGCTGTTCATCTTCATAAATGTAACATCCACCTGTAGCGGCGTATTGGATAAGGCTCTTAAAATCTGCAGTTCCGTATCCTGTTTCACCGGCATCAGGTTTAAAATGCATATCCGCAGCGGGCGGATATCCTGATGGATCGCCCTGTTTTCATCCATAACGAAGATGTTCTCATTTTCCAGTATCCCCTTGGCCGGAAGACTGTTCTGTGTTTTAATCGGCATCGCTTTGCCCTCCCAAATATTGCTCTATGAATTCCTCTTCCGTAAGAACCGGTATCTGCAGTTCCTTTGCTTTTTTATTTTTGGACGAAGAGGAAGTATTGTCGTTGTTGATCAGGCAGACCGTTTTCGAAGTTACGCTCCCCGTTACCTTCCCGCCCCTTTTCTCAATCTCTTCCTTTAACTCTTTCCTGCTTTCATAATGTTTCAGGCTTCCCGTCACGACAAATGCCATGCCCGACAGGGTCTGCGCGCTTTCATCGATCTCTTCTTTCTCAATTTCCACTTCTTTCAGCAGATTCTCCCACCGTCTCCTGTTTTCCTTTTTCTGGAAATATTCATAGAATCCGGTGGCAATCACTTCGCCGACCCCGTCTATTCCGCTCAGGTCCTCTACATCCGCCGACAGCATTTCCTCCCAGTCGTCATGATAATGCCTGCAGATCATCTTGGCGTTGGCCAAACCGATATTGGCAATTCCCAAACTGAAAATAAGTCTGGCAAGCGTCGTCTTTCTCGCCGCTTCCACGCTGTTTATCAGATTTTGGTAAGATTTCTCCCCAAAACCTTCCATCTCCACAATTTCCTCTTGAAAACGATCCAGATGAAAAACATCGGCAAACTCATGGATATAACCTTTCCCGATAAACTTCTCCAGCGTCGCCTCCGACAGTCCTTCGATGTTCATCGCGTCCCTGCTCACAAAAAGAGTAAAAGATTTGATTTTCTTCGCCTCGCATTCCTCGTTGGTGCAGTATAATGACTGGACGTCGTTTATCCGGCTTATCTTCGTTCTGCCATGGCATACCGGGCATCTTTCCGGTATTTCCGCCGTATCGCTTCCCGTTAAGTTTTCCGCAATCTGGGGGATGATCATATTCGCTTTATATACTGTGATCCGGTCTCCGATTCCCAGTTTCAGATTTTTCAAAATGCTGATATTATGCACGGAAGCGCGGCTGACCGTCGTCCCCTCCAGCTCCACCGGCTCAAAAACGGCTATCGGGTTGATCAGCCCCGTCCGGCTTGGACTCCATTCGATCTCTTTCAGCACTGTTTCCTTCACCTCATCCGCCCATTTAAAAGCAATAGAATCCCTTGGAAACTTAGCCGTCGCCCCCAGCGACTGTCCATAAGCAATATCATCATAAACTAATACAAGGCCGTCCGACGGCACATCATAGCTTTCTATTTTCTTTTCAAATTCTCCCACGGCCTCCCCGACGCTGCCGCTGTCCACCATCCGGTATTCCACCGTCTCAAATCCCAGCCTCTGTAAAAAGAGGAACTGCTCTTCCCTGGAATTATGGAAGTCCGCGCCTTCCGCTTTCACCAGAGAAAAAGCAAAAAATTTCACGTTCCTCCCCGCCGTCACCTCGTTATTCAGCTGTCTGACCGACCCGCTGCAAAGATTCCTGGGATTTTTATATTTCGCATCGATATCCTCGATCCGCCTGTTAATCTCTTCAAAATCCGAATAAGTAATGACCGCCTCGCCCCGGAGAACCAGTTCCCCGGCATAAGAAATCGAAACCGGAAGATTCTGGAATACTTTTGCATTATTCGTCACGACTTCCCCGACTTCCCCGTTTCCCCTTGTGACCGCCTTTTCCATTTTTCCATCCCGGTAAGTCAGCACTATAGTGAGGCCGTCCAATTTCCAAGACAGCAGCGCTTTCTGCTCTCCGAGCCACTCCGCCAGTTCTTCCCTGCTCTTCGTCTTTCCAAGCGAAAGCATCGGCCGTTCATGGCGTTCCTTCGGAAGCTCATCTACCGCTTCATAACCCACATGGCGCGTAGGGCTGTTGGACAGAACGATCCCTGTTTCCTTTTCCAAAGCCTCCAGTTCATCGTAGAGCCTGTCATACTCGTAATTGCTCATCAGCTCCCTGTCTTCCGCATAATATGCCGAAGAAGCTTTATTCAAAAGCTGTGTCAGTTCCCTGATCCGTTCTGCTTTTTTATCCTGTTGACAATTTTCACCCTTCATAAAGCCCCCTCAGCTCATCACCCTCCAGTATGCGGTACTGGCCAGGCTCCAAATCCCCCAAAGTAACGTTCAGCACCCTGGTCCGTTTCAATGCCCTGACTCTGTAGCCAAAGCTTTCTGTCATCCGGCGCACCTGCCTGTTCAGCCCCTGCGTCAGCACCATGCTGAAAGAATATCTCCCTGTCCGTCTGACTCTGCACTTCCGGGTCGTCACATCCAGATCCTCCAGATATACCCCCGATGCCATACCCTGCAAAAAGGAATCTGTCACCACCTTATCGACCCTTACCTGGTACTCCTTTTCATGGCAGTTTGCCCCACGCATCATCCGCTCGATCAAATCTCCGTCGTTCGTCATAATCAAAAGGCCTTCCGAATCCTTATCCAGCCGGCCGGCATAGGTCAGTCTGACCGGATAATCCAGCTCATCGCATATTTTCCGCTCCGCATGCCTGTCTTTCTCCGTGCAGGTCACGCCGACCGGCTTATAATAGGCAAGCACTACTTTTTCATTCTTTCCCAAAACAGGTTTTTTATTAACGGTAATCTTCTCCTGTCCGTTTACCAGCATCCCCATCGCAGCGGTTTCTCCATCTACCGTCACTTTTCCCGCCTCGATCAGCCGGTCCGCTTCCCTTCTGGAGCAGATGCCGCAGGCGGCCAGATATTTATTCAAGCGTTCTTTTTTCTCTTCCATATGAATTCTCTCCGTTCATAAAATAAAGTATATATTAAAAGCCCAATCGCCGCCGTTACCACAACCGTCAGCAAAAACAAAAGTGTTGCCGCAATTTCCTTATGCATCAGCCGAAGCCATAGAAAAGACAAAGCATCCATAACAAGCGGATGCGAATAATAAGTAAACTCCGACAACTTTGCACATTTACTGGAAAAATCTTTATAAGCCGGCATCGGATTCCTAAGCAAAACAAGCATTACCATTACCACCAGCGGATAAAGCCCAAAGGTGAGAATAATATTGTCCTCCCATCCAAACTTACGCACCATATATATTTCTGCCAGCCATACTGCAGCCACTACGCCTACAACCAGATACAACCCGTTCTTCCCCGTTAGTTTTTCCACCCGTTTTTCTATTTTATATACCAGATAACCGCTTACAAAAAAGGGAACTCCCATAAGCAGCACACGTCTTATCAGGACAAACCGGGATGATACGAATAAACTGCCAAGCCCGGGCAGTTCCACCGCCAGTTTATAATAGGAACACCCCAAACAGCCAATGATATACAGTAAAATGCTGAAAGGAACCAACAGGCCTTTTCTACCTATTTTAAACAGTAGCGTAGTAAAACAAACAGCAAACAACAGCGCCGGAAAGAACCAAAAATGCTCATAAGTCCCTGTCACCAGAAACCTGTATAAACAGCCGGCCAAAAAATGGGGAATATCCGGATGTTCTCTTGCCATAATCACGATATTATAAACCACACTCCATATGAAATAGGGAATCAACAGTCTTTTTACATATGGGAAAAACGGTTTTTCCCCTCTTTCCAGTTTTTGAATATAAAAATATCCCGCCGCTGCCAAAAAGAAAGGCACTGCTATCCTGGGAACAATATTTCCGAATATATAACCAGCTTCATAGCTGAAATCTGCCAAGGGATGCGTATGGATGCCTACTGCCAGAATCGCGCATACATACCGAAAAATATCTATGGAACAATTCCGCGCCTTCCTTTTCCCTTTTGCCATTGTACCCTTTTCTCCCTTTGATTTCCACTCTTTTTCGCTGCCAGGCAAAATCTCCGCTTTCGAAAATATAATAAAAGCTTTCCGAAGCCACATACCTCGAAAAGCCCTTATTTTCTTTAGGTAAAGCTGCTAACCAGAATCGAACTGGTGACCTCAACACTACCCAAGAAGCCATAACGCTTTATCTGTGTTATCATAGCTTTACTTGATTTTGCATGAAACGCTGTATTTTTGCGGAGTTCTTTTAACAGCTCTTCGTGCTTTTTCATTGTTCGCTGTAACTTTACTAACAAGATTCTAACAAAAAGCCAACAACAAGTCAATTTGATATTTAGAGATGTTCCGCCTCAATCATCATAATGTCCTCTGCATGATATGATTTTAATATTCTGCAATTCGTCAATATCGTACACCAAGCGATTCTTTTCATCAATCCGTCTGGAATATCCGGGACGATGTTTCAGTGGCTCCGGCTTTCCAATGCCTTGCATTGTTCCATTTCTTCGTATTATCTTCAATCAGTGAATCAAATACCCCGCTGCAAGCAACGGGGTATTTGACCCTCGCGGCAGTCGCCAATATGTCCAAGTCAACCAAAGGTTGACTTTAAGCAGCCACTTGGCTCGTTGCTCGCGGGAATAAATTTTGCTTCACCTTGTTCCAACTGGGCAAAGCTACGGTCTAATTTTTTTAGATATTCCTCATTCCTTTTTGCTTTTGCCAGTTCGTTATATTCTTTTTCAGATACAATTACTACATTTTCATTTTTAGGTCTCAACACAATAAGCGTTTCACCACCGATAACTTTATTACACCATTCTTTAAAATTTTCACGCACATCCATGCTCTTTACCGCCAATAGAAACTTATGATATTTTCCGCTTTCTCTTTCGTTCCAAATTTATTAATATAAATGGCTGATTCGTATTATTCCCGTTACCATAAAACCTTGACATTATACATCGGTATTGTTCCGTCCTTTGTAATAATCACCAAGTTTTCCGAAATAGCCTGTGAAATAATCAGTCGGTCAAATGGGTCTCCATGAATCGCAGGAAGTCGCCTGATTTCGTCCAGATGAAACGGTTTTATGGGAAGAATTTCAAATTGTTCGTTTTCGCAAGTTTCCGCAATCTTAGAAATTGAGCTTTTAATTTCCAATTTCCCAATGCTTGACTTAATCGCAATTTCCCACATAGAAACAATACTTACACTGATTTTTTCATCATTACGGTAAATTATGTCTGATGCTCTTTTTGAAAGTTTTTCGCTATCATATAAAAAGTACAAGAGGGCATTGGTGTCCAATAGATACATTATATATACTCCTTAAAACATTCTGGTGTTTCGTCAAAATCCTCTGCCATGGAAATAAATTCATCCGCTAACGGATTTACCGTTCTGCGAAATGTAATATTATTACTTATAGAATGCTCTGTCTGCTCTTTTTTTGATGCATATTTCAAAAATCTCATAAAATCAATTACCTGTTCTATCATATCTTCTGGAAGGTCTTTCGCTTCTCTGACTAACGTATCATACGCCATAAAAACACATCCTTTCAACTATATCCGTATTTCATATACGTTAAGAGTGATATGGAAATACTCACACGACACAAAATATACTTTCTGTTACTTCATAAGTTTATACTATATTAACTAAATTATAACAAACCAATACTGGGAAAACAATAAATTTGTGATTAAAAAATTGTTGGACTACCAAGTATCTCTCCACGAATCCCGTTAAAATTTAATGGTCCGGTCCACACTCCCTTAGTAAATAGTATGGTAATAGCATGATTTCTTCCCAAAACCACGAAATTCCCACCTCAAAACAGATAAAAAATAGAAAAGAATCATTGGTTCGAATAGTAAGACAAAAATAAAGACATTTCAAAGAGTAATTTCCTTGAAAAGCCTTTATTTTCAACCATTCAAAAGCTGCTAACCAGAATCGAACTGGTGACCTCAACACTACCAATGTTGCGCACTACCGACTGTGCTATAGCAGCTTATGTCCGGTTCTGCCAAAGCGCTTCGCTTATGCGCCACCGAACTACCGAAAGCTATTGTATCACACATGAATTTGCTTTGTCAATGTATAAAGTGAAAAAAGAGTTGGCAAAAAGAGTTGGCCTGGCGGCCAACTCCCCAATAGAAATGATCCAAAGAAATCCCGGCCTCTTTTAAGCGTGCAGCTTGAACTGCCCAACCAAATCTTCCAGGCTCACCGACTGCGCGGAAAGCTCTTCGCTTGTCGCCGAAGTTTCTTCGGCCGCCGCCGAATTGTTCTGAACCACTTCTGCAATCTGTTCTATGCCGAGTTCTAACTGTTTCATGGCATCCGCCTGTGCAACGGACAGATCGCTGATCTCTTTCGTCGATACGGCCAGCATTTTGATGCCTCCGATGACGGATTCGATCGCCGCAGTCGTCTTCGTCGTAATTTCATTTCCATGCTCGATCTCACGAATGGAATTCTCAATCAGCTTCTTCGTATTGATAGCCGAAGTCGCGCTGTCCGCCGCCAGTTTTCCGATCTGGTCCGCCACCACGGCAAAGCCTTTGCCCGCCTCTCCTGCTCTTGCCGCCTCAATAGAAGCATTCAATGACAGCAGGTTCGTCTGGGAAGCAATATCCTCGATCGCCGCGATGATATTCGCGATTTCTTTAGACGTATTGTTAATACGCTCCATCGCATGGTTCAATTCCATGATGTCTTCGTTGCTCCGCTCCGCCTCCTGCTCGAATTCCTGCGCGCTGACATAAGATTTGTTCGCCTTCTCCGAAGTATCCACCACGTTTTCCGTAATATTCTGGATCGTCGCCGTCAGCTCCTCTACCGATCCTGCCTGGTCCGTAGCTCCTTCCGCCAGCGCCTGTGCGCTTTCCGCCATCTGGGTCGCGCCCAGCGCCACCTGTTCGGATGCTTCATTAATCTGCCTCAGCGCATGGCTCAAAGAACCTACGATTTTTTCCAATGATTCCTCTAACGCCTTAAAATCACCTTTAAAGTCCACCTCTGTATAAATATCAAAATTCCCGCCGGCAACCTCGCCCAGCCCTCTGGTTAATTCCTGAATATAAAGCTTAAGCATTTTAGCAGCTTCCTGGAAGGATTCGGTCATCTCGCCGATCTCATCCGGATACATCTTCTCGATCTCGATATTGAGATTACCTTTGGCAAGCTCTGCAGACGCATCCCTTACCTTGGCGATAGGCTCCGAAAAAAGCTTCGCCACAAAAGCTGCGAAACGCATGGAAATAAACACTGCGACCGCAATAATAACAGCCATAACACCTATCAATATGTAACTCTGAATCGTCAGGTTATTGGATACTTCATAACCCATCTCCACATTCAGGTCGATCAAGCCTTCCACCGCATTGGTCAGCTTCTTCAACGTAGGTTTTCCTTCCGCCATCAATAAATCATAAGCTTCTTCATCCTGGTTGTTCAATGCATATTCTTTCACCTGGTCAAAGACATCCCTGTACACAGGCAGCGTTTCTTTAATAACATTAATGTATTCTATTTCCTCCGGCGTATTGCAATTCTTCACCAGCGTTTCCAGCGCCGCATTCGTCAATTCCTGTATCTGGATTAATTCTGCATCCGATTCCTTCATCTCCGCCTCGTCATGAACCAATATCATTTCCCTGACAATCGAAGGCTCCTTATTCAGATATGTGCTGAATATTCCTATCTCTCCCTGCGAAAAACCGTTGGTAACTAAAGCATTGCTGTATGCGATATCACTGCGCAATAACATTCCCATTCCTACGACCCCTGAAATACTTGCTATGATAACCACTAAAGTAAAACAAAATTTCAGTTTTTCCCCGACTTTCATTTCTTTAATTTTATCTAACATAATTTCTCCTCTCTCCTCTTTGCTTTGTACCCTTCTAATGCAATTCTAAGTCTTCCGCCACCAATAGCGTAAAACACTATCATCTATTATATATGCATATCCTTGCATCTTTTTTGAGCAGCTTACGACAACACTATATTCTCATGTCAAGGTTCTAATACCCCATCATAAATATCTTTGAATTTTAATTTCTTATGATGATATTTTTTTGTAAGCATAACACTTTTTACCAAATTATACAACTGCATTTCAGGCAATAACAGCAAATAGATAGATGAAAAAAATTTTCAATATAAAAAAAGAGGACATATTCCGTGTATGCCCTCTTTTCCCCTTTTTTACTGTAATGTTTTTAATATACCGCTGCAAATCAACCGATGCATCTGCTCTTTGCTGCAGCTGTCTTTCTCCTCTTCGTTCAAAATATAAATAATATACGTCAATACGCTGGAAGCAATTTCCATGCTGATATAACTGAAAGGCAGCTCCTTGTTGATTTCGCCTCTCCTGACTCCCATCTCTATCATACGCACGATCACATCCCTCGGCATGCAGACTTCCTGGTTCTTTTCCCTGATCTTATTCTGCAGCGCTTTTCCTATCGGCCCGTTATCCGAGAGCAGATGGACGAACTGGATAAAACAATCCCGTTTCCTGATTTCCGCATCTATGCTGCATAGAATAAATTGTAAAGTTTTTTCAAAATCTCTCAATTCTTCTGCCTTTTCCACCATCTGGCGGCAAATCAGGTCAATATGGTACAGCAGGGCGCTGCTTATGATCTCTTCCTTATTCCTGAAGTATTCATAGGCCGTTCCCTTTCCTATTCCGGCCCGTTCCGTAATATCCGAAACTTTGATCTCTTTCACGTCAATATTTTCAAAAATCAGCTCCTCCACTGCTTCATACAATGCCTTTACTTTCGGAGACAATGTTTTCTCCTTCATTTTTCTTTCTCCTTTTTCTCCCGCATAAAGATATCATAAATACAAGGAACTACGACCAATGTCAGCAAAGTGCCGTATACCAGCCCCCCGATCGTAACAACGGCCATGGGCCTTCCCATTTCGGAACCCATATCATGGCCGAATACCATGGTGGACAGAGCGAGTATCGTCGTCAATGCCGTCATGAGCACCGGGCGCAGCCTCGTACGCCCCGCCTCTATAATCGCCTCTTTCTTCTCCATTCCCGCTTCTCTTAACTGATTGATATAATCCACCAATACGATACCGTTATTCACGATAATGCCGGACAGCATAACGAAACCGATCAAAGCAATCACGCTTACTTCGCTTCCGCTCAGATAAAGCCCGAAAAATCCTCCTGTAAATGCCAGCGGCACGGTAAACATAATGATAAAAGGCGAAAGCAGCGACTGGAACTGGGCTACCATAATCAAATACATAAACAGCAATGCGAGAACCAGCATCAAAGATACCTGTTCCATCGCATCGGTAATCATCTCATTTTCCCCGCTCATCACCAAGGTATACCCTTCCGGCATTTCATAAGCGTCCAGCTTCTTCTGCAGTTCCTGGGATACCAGTCCTACATTATATCCGTCCGCAATGGCGGCGCTTACTCCTATGTAACGGTTCTGATCCGCGCGGTTCACCGCATTCGGCGACTGTTTCGTTTCAAAATCTGCAATATCGGCGAGGGTTATCTTCTCTTTCGTGCCATCTTTTTTTGTCACATCGATTTTAATCCTCTTAATCGTATCCCTGGTCAAAGCGATATCGTTTGCATTTTTTACATAGACATCATAATCCCTTATTTCCGTTTCCAGCGTAGTCGCGCTGGAAGCATCCGCCAGCTTTGCCGATATCTGCTGGAAAATCTGCGCCACAGTCAGCCCATGCTCGATAGCTTTGTCCCTGTCAATAATGATGCGCAGTTCCTCGGTAGAATCCTCCATCCCGTCCGACACCTCTGTCGTTCCTTCCGTATCCCGGACGATCTGGGCGATATCGGCCGCAATCATTTGCAGGGTATCGATCTCCCGCCCCCGCACCTGAATGGATATTCCGCTGCCTCCCAGAGCGCTCATATCCATCGAAGAAGTATTGATCACCAGTTCCGCATCTTCGATATCCGCCGTCATCTCTTCGATTTTTTTCGCCAGCTCGTCCCCCGTCAGTTCCTTGTCTTCTCTTAATGTGACGTAGATTTCTGTCGCATTTTTCGCGCTGTTTCCTCCCCCGGTCAGAAGAGCAAGGCTTGATGTACTTGCCATGGCTCCCACATCTTCCACATCCTCCAGGGTTCTGATCCTTTCTATGATATCATCCGTTGTTCTTGCAGTCTCTTCCAGAGGCGTTCCGTCCGGCATCGTCACGCTGACCGTCATCTGCGTGCTTTCCATATCGGGCATAAACGCCGTCCCTTTGGACATAGCGGCAGCCGCGCTGACTAACAGAAGCAAAAGGACGCCGATCAGAACGACCGGTTTCCACTTCAGCGAAATCCCCAGCACCTTCCCGTATACGTCAATCACCTTCGTAAAGAATTTATCCTCTTTTTGTTCCTTCGTTTTTGTCAGCATCTTGGAAGACATGGCCGGAACTACGGTCAGCGCTATAATCAGGCTGGCCAGCAGGGAATAGGCAATGGTCAGCCCCATATCCACAAAAAGCTGCCTCGTAATACCTTCCGTAAAAACAATAGGCAGGAATACGCAGACGGTCGTCAGGGTGGATGCCATAATCGCTCCCGCCACTTCCTTCGCTCCCTCTATGGAAGCCTCCCTCATGCCCTTTCCCTCACTCCGCATACGGTATATATTTTCAATGACGACGATCGAATTATCCACCAGCATGCCTACGCCGAGAGCCAGCCCGGAAAGGGAAATGATATTCAGCGTGATCCCGCTGAAATACATACATACCACCGCCGTCACCAGGCTGACGGGAATCGAAAAAGCAATGACCAGCGTCGGACGCAGATCCTTTAAAAACAGAATTAATATCAGGATCGCAAGTACTGCGCCGAAAAGCACGTTACTGATCACGGAATCCACGACCATATCGATATAAATGCCCTGGTCCATAAGGATAATGATGGACAGGCTTTCATCCTCCGATATCATCTTTTCGAATCTGTCCTTTAATTTATCGGAGACATCGCCCGTGGAATACCCTGTCTGCTTCTGTATCGTAAGAAGGACGCCCGGGCTTCCGTTGATATTGGTGTAGATTTCCTCGGAATTATCCGTCATAAACACATCGGCCACATCGGCAAGAGTGATCACGCCCACCCCTTCCATATCCGGGTTCATGATCGGCATCGCCGCCAGTTCCTCAATATCCTGTGTCTTATCCCCCACGCGGACCAGATAATCGATGCCTTCCTCCGTCACATAACCGCCCGGCATGGAAAAATTCTGCGCCGCAAGCAGGGCTTTCACCGTATCTACCGTAAGGATATCGTTCATATCCGCGCTGGCATAAGCATCCTCTCTCGCATCTTCCAGCTGCTTCGCCCCGTCTTCCAGCTGTTCTTCCCCTTCCTTTAGCTGCTCCAGGGCATCCTTCAGCTGCTCGAACCCGTCATCGATCTGCTCCTGGCCGGTCTCGATCTGCTTCTCTCCTGCTTCCAGCTGCGTTTCCGCCAAGTCCATCTGGAACTCGCCAAGGTCGATCTTTGACTGGGCATTGGCCAGTTCCGTCGCCGCTTTCAGATTTCCTTTGTACAGCTCTTTTAAACCTGCATTCACTTTCTCCAGGTTTTCTTCGATCATCCCGAGCGGCTCCCTTATTTTTGCTTTTATTTCATCAAAATTAAAATTGAAATTCGTAATATCGATGCCTGCCTGCTGAAGCTGGGACTGAATCTCTTCTTTAATAATCTCTATCTGCTTTTTCTGCAGCTCCAGCTCCAGCTTCTCCTCAGCCAGCTGCGCTTTCCTTTCCTCCAGCGGAGGTATTCCAGCCTCCAATTCTGCCTTTTCTTCTTCCTTTGCCGCCTTGCGTTCTTCCAGGCTGCTGATCAGTTCGCCCACGGACATATCGTCAGGATATTCATTCAATACGCCGTCTATTTCATCCGCCGTCCCGGAAGAAGGCGGAGTATTTTTCAAACAATCCTGCACATATCCTACGGTCTGGTCCGAATAATTTCCCGCATATTCGATCACCGCATTATAAGTTCCGATCTCCCCGTCGATCCGGTCAGCCTCTTCCTGTATCCGGGCGATCTCTCCGTCCGCCTCCGCGATCTGCGCGTCTTTTTCGGCAATCTGCTCGTCGATCCGGCTCAGCCCGTCTGCTCCGCCGAAATCTTTTAACGCTTCCTCTAATTTGTTCTCCAGTTCATCCAGCAAGGTGATCTGGGAAGTAATATTCATTTTTGCCGCTTCCAGATCCGCTTTCGCCGTCAGCAGTTCGGCTTCTGCCTCCGCCAGCTTGTTCACCGCTTCTTCTTTTTTCTCCTCCAGCTCCCTTTTACCGTCCTCCAGTTCCTGTTTCCCTTTTTCCAGATCCGCTTTATTCTCTTCGATCTCCTGTCGGGAATCCTCCAATTCATTCTTGGCTTCCACCAAATCCGCCCTGCTGTCCTCGATCTCTTTCCTGCCGTCTTCCATCTCCTTCCGGGCATCCTCGATCTCCTGTTCTTTTTCCTCCATCTCGCTGTCTATGTATCCGAAAACCTGTCGATTAATAGTATCTATCTTGTCCTGGCGGATAATGACATTCACGCTTTCTTCCAAAAGCCCCGTCGCGCTCGCAGAAGCGACGCCCTCGATGCTTTCCAGTTCAGGCACGATAGTATTCTTGGCCAGGTCGCTGATCTGGACGTTGTCAGCCCCTTCCTGCCCGACTGCGGCGACCATAATAGGCATCATGTCGGGATTCAGTTTCATAATAATGGGGTTCCCTACGGAATCATCCCAAAAGCTTTTGATCTGGTCCAGGTTCTCCCTGATTTCCAGGGAGGCGGAATTCATATCCGTGCTTTGGGCAAATTCCAGAATAACCATAGAATAATTCTCGCTGGACACGGAACTGATGCTCTCGATATTGCTTACCGTGGCCATCGAAGATTCTACCGGCTTTGTCACCACCATTTCCACCGTTTCAGGACTCGCGCCGATATAAGTCGTCATAACAATTACGTAAGGCAGGCTGATATCGGGCAGCAGATCCGTCGTCATCTTCGTAAAGGAAACGACTCCCAGAACGATCGCCATAATCACTCCTACCAATACGGTATAGGGTTTTTTTACGCTGAATTTTGAAATCATAAAAACCTGGCCTTTCCATAAGCTGCAAATGCTTACTTTATGATCTTCTTGAATTTTACTGTCCGACCAGTCGGTCGGTATCGCCTAAATTATAGTCATTCTTCCTGCACAAGTCAAGAAACCTATCTAAAAAAAATATAAACTTAGCATAAAATTAACCCGGACAGACCTTTCTCCGCCCGGGCCGTATAGTGGCTGCACCGTTTCTATCCGATCGCTTTTTTTAGTTTTCCTTTGATCCTTTGCAGTGCGTTGTCTGCGGATTTTTCATCTTTCCCCAATACTTTTGCAATCTGCACATAACCCATTCCTGTCAGGTGCAGATCCAAAACCTCTTTCTCGAATGTACTCAGTTCCTTTTCGATCGTCCGCTCAAGGCTCTTTACATTTTCCCTGTCGATCACCATCTCCTCCGGGCTGAGTTCCGCTCTTGCGGCGAGGATATTCACCAGCTCGCCCTCTTCCTCCTGCCCCCTTTCCGAAGCCACATGGCTGTACAGGGAAATATAGGAGTTCAACGGCGCGTGCTTCTGCCGCCTGGATGCCTGTACTGCTGTATACATTTGCCTGGAAATGCACAGATCGGCAAAAGTAAAAAAACTGGCATCCCGTCCGCTGTCATAATCCCTGACCGCTTTAAAAAGTCCTATCATTCCTTCCTGGATCAGGTCGTCGCCGTCCGCGCCCAGGATATACATGGATTTCGCTTTGCTCTTTACCAGGTTCTTATACTTATTCATAATATAATCGGTAATATTTTCTTCTCCGTCCCGGAGGCGCAGTATCAGCTCCTCATCGCTGCATTGCCCGTAAAAATCCTGCATCCGCTTCCTTCCTCCGCTTTTTACTGAATCACAATGGCTTCCCCGCCGTATTCATAATCGATCATCGGCACCTCTTCCCTCTCCGGTCCTTCTGCCGGAGAGGCTCCGTGTTCTTTTGCCGGAGAGGCTCCAGGCCCTTCTGCCGGAGAGTTTCCTTGTCCGTCCGCCGCCGGGCTGCTGCTTTCTGCCGCAGGTTCCACTACCACCGCCTCCTGAGCCGCCCTTTCACTGTTTTCTTCGGCTTCCCGGGCTTCCTGCGCCCGTTCCTCCTCGGACATGATTTCTTCGTCGATCCATTTGCCGTCCTGCATATGGGGGATATCCGCCCCATTGCCGCTGACAGACTCCGGCTCTTCCGCCATCTGGAGATCCGAACTGTTTCCGCTGACGCTTTCCTCCCCAGCGGTTCCCTCTTCTTCCACGCTGTTTCCGCTGACCGTAGGATTTTCCAAGGCATCCTTTTCCATGATTTGTATTAGCTGGCTCGCCATATGTTCTGCCAATACCCGGTACCCCGCCGGATTCCCATGTACGCCGTCGGGCATATATGTGGAAATCACCTGCGCGTCATGAGTATCCAGCAAGTTGGAATTGTACAGGTCAATCACATCGATATCGTACTGGGCCGCCAATTCTTTTACGGCCTTGGCAAACGCAGCCTGGGGCAGCAGATAATCCCTTTGCTTTCTCAAATAATCGTGGAGTACATTGGGCAAAGGCGTGGCAAAAATAATCTTTGCCTCCGGATAATTCTTCCTCAGCCCTCTCATCAGTTCGTCCACATCGCCGTAAAAAGTCTTTGGCTTCTTTTCCGCCAGGCTGCCAAGTTCCTTCTCCGATGCTGCAAAACCGTCATTGGTTCCGCCCATTACCAGAATAATATCCGTATCTGCCGGTATTTCCTGGTATCTTTCCACAAAAGGCTTATCCCAATACCGCCCATAAGAAGAACCGCCGATCCCTAAATTATAAACTTCTTCCGCGTTTAGGATATTCTTTAAAACAGAGGGATAGGAATACTGCTTATAGTTCTCCATCTTGTCCAGATTGCTTCCTTCCGTAATGCTATCGCCCAGGCAGGCAATCTTTTTATCCGAAAAATCATAAGAGTTGTTGCTGATGATGTATCTGTCCTCCCCATTTACTTGTTCCGTTTCCGCATAAGAAGAACGAATATTTCGTCTGGCCTCCAGCGTCAGTTCCGCTTCGTCATACCGAAACGGAATTACTTTTCCGTCCACGACGGCATTGCCGGATATGGTGGCATAAGGATCCTGGGCCGGACTGCTGACTGCGTTGCCCGATATGCTCTCCTCCTCTGTTTCCTGTATGCTCTGATTTCCGGATACGGTTTCTTCCTCCGGCAAAAGCGCATCGCCGTTTCCGGACACCGTCTCTTCCTCCGGTAAAAGCGCATCGCCGTTCCCGGACACCGTCTCTTCCTCCGGCAAAAGCGCATCGCCGTTCCCGGACACCGTCTCTTCCTCCGGCAATGGCGCATTGCTATTATCGGATACCGTATCGGTCTGCCCTGCCGGCGGCTGGGGCAGCGCCTCTTCCGGGATATCAATCAAAATCGCATCCCCGCTCTGCGTCATTCCATCCCATTCTGTTCCTGCAGGGGCATTCTCCTCCGGCTCCTGCCATTCTTCCGGCTCCTGCACGATTTCTATTTCCTCTTCATCCATTTTCAGGCTTTCCTCCAGAAATTCCTGCAAGGCTTCGCTGTCCTCCGACAGTTCCTGGATCTTCATGCGGACATCGTCCACTTCCGCCTGAACTTCCACGTGCCTTACCTCCCATTCCTCCTTTTGCAGTTCTTCCTGGCGGATCTCATGGACTTTCAGTATCAGTACCGCCATAAGCATAATGGATAATATACCGATCATAAGAAGCAATATCTTTTGCACCAAATGAATATCTTTTTTCATAAATTATTTACTCCCGTTTTACCCCTTACTCGCTGACCCCGGCACTCCCGCTCCTTTGCCGCACGATCTCATAAGCCAGCACTCCGGCCGCCACCGACGCATTCAGGGAATCGATATCTCCTTTCATGGGAATAGCAGCTGAAAAATCACATGCTTTCTTCACCATTCGTCCTACGCCCTCTCCTTCGCTGCCAATTACCATGCCTATCGGCCCTTTCAAATCCAGCCGGTACATAGGCGTACCGCCCATATCCGCGCATACGAACCACAGTCCCCGCTTTTTCAGATCCTCGATAGTCTTCACCAGATTCGTCACTTTTGCCACCGGCGTATAATTCAATGCTCCTGCGGATGCCCTGGCCACCGAAGCCGTTAATCCTGCCGCCCTGTTCTTGGGAATGACCACGCCATGGGCTCCTGCCAGATTCGCCGTCCGGATGATCGCCCCCAGATTATGGGGATCTTCTATATTATCCAGAAGAAAAACAAAAGGAGGCTCCCCCTTTTCCTCTGCCAGGCGGAGGATATCTTCCACTCCGGCATACTCATAAGCAGCGGCATAAGCAATCACGCCCTGATGTTTTCCCGTTTCCGACATCTGGTTCAGGCGTTCCTTTGTCACAAACCGAACAATGCAATCATGTTTTTTTGCTTCTCTTTTGATCGTATCGATCGGACCATCCTTGCATCCGTCCAGAATAAACAGCTTGTCTATCGTTTTTCCCGAACGAAATGCCTCGATTACCGCATGCCTTCCCTCGATCGTAAATTCCTCGTATCTCATTCCCTTATCCTGTTCCTTTCCTGATTGGACCCGTATCAAAGAATGCCATAGTATTCTTTTTTACCATTATATAACCGTATCTGTCCAAACATCCACACATTTTCCAAATTTTAAAATATTCTTAAGCAAATATTCATATTTCCAGCCCCAAATGCCCGAGACCCAGCTTTACCAGCTCTACCGCCCGGTCCGTCCGGTCCTGCAAATAAAGATATCCCAGCAAAGCTTCCAGCCCCGTCGCCTTCCGGTAATCCGTCACAGAAGCGTTTTTGGCTGTGGAATTGGATTTGGTGTTCCTTCCCCTCCGGTAGACATCCTCCTCTTCTTCCGTCATCATCTCCTGGAGAGCTTCCGCCATCCTCGCCTGCGTCCCCGCATTGACATACCGGACCGCCGTCCTATGCAGTTTCTTTACGCTCTGGTTTCCCCGTTCCAGCACTACGGTGCGGATGATCACATCGTAAATGCTGTCTCCTATATACGCCAGCGCCAAAGGCGAATATGTCCGGATATCCACCTCTTTACAGCCAAATTCCTTTTTCAGTTGCCTTAACAGGCTCAAGCTCTCTTCCATTTCACACCTTCGCGGGTATCCTCCAGAATAATCCCTTTCTCCAACAGTTCTTTGCGGATTTCATCCGCCCTGGCAAAGTTTTTCGCTTTGCGCGCCGCCTGGCGTTCCTCGATCAGCCCTTCGATTTCCCCGTCCAGCAGCCCCTCTTCCTTCTTTTCCACCAACAGGCCGCAAATATCCGACAGCTCCACGATTTTCTCTTTTAAGGCAGTTAAAAAGGCGGCGCTGCTCTTGTCGCTTCCATGGGTATTCGCAAATTTCACCAGTTCAAAAATCGCTGCGATCGCATCCGCCGTATTAAAATCATCATCCATGGCTTCGTCGAATTTTGCTTCCAGGCTCCCTGCCTCCGCCAAAAGCCTTTCTTCCTCTCCGCTCATTTCGCCTTCCGCCGCATTCCCTATCAGGTAATTCAGATTGCCTACGCTGGTTACGATCCTTTCATACCCGTTCTTCGCCGCCTCCATCAGCTCAGCGCTGAAATTGAGCGGACTCCTATAATGGGCGGAAAGCATAAAAAATCTTAAAACCTGCAGATCGTACTTTTCGCTGATATCCCGCACGGTAAAGAAATTCCCTGCCGATTTCGACATCTTCCTATTGTCGATATTTAAAAAGGCGTTGTGCATCCAATACCGGGCAAAAGTCTTGCCGTTCGCGGCTTCTGACTGCGCGATCTCGTTTTCATGGTGAGGGAACACCAAGTCTTCCCCTCCTGCATGAATATCGATCTCATCCCCCAAATACCGTTTGCTCATCACGGAACACTCGATGTGCCACCCGGGGCGCCCGTCGCACCAAGGCGACTCCCAGTATGGCTCGCCTTCTTTCTTCGGCTTCCATAGCACGAAATCCAGCCCGTCCTCTTTCTGCCCTTCCCCCGACACCAGGAGGGAACGGTTTCCGCCCTGCAGATCGTCCAGGTTTTTGTGTGATAATTTTCCATATTCTTTAAAATTGCGCGTCCTGAAATAAACCGTTCCGTCTTCCGCCTTATAGGCATATCCCTTTTCGACCAGTTCCCCGATCATATCCAGCATCCCGCCGATCTCCTCCGTCGCAAGGGGATGCACCGTGGCCGGCTTTACATTCATCGCCTCCATATCCTTCTTGCATTCTTCGATATAGCGCTTTGAAATCACTGCGGCATCTACGCCCTCTTCCACCGCTTTCTTGATAATTTTGTCATCCACATCCGTAAAATTGGATACATAATTTACTTCCAGGCCCTTATGCTCCATATACCGCCTTACCGTATCGAATACGATCATCGGCCTGGCATTCCCGATATGGATCAGATTATAAACGGTAGGCCCGCAGACATACATCCTCACCTTTCCCTCTTCGATTGGCACAAATTCCTCTTTTTTCTTCGACAACGTATTATAAATCTTCATCCTGCTTAAACCGCTCCTTCCTTTTTATCCCATATTGAAAATTTTCAATTTTCAATCTTCATTTTCCGTATCTCCCTTTCCAGATCCAGCAGCCGGTTCGTCAGTTCGCTGTTCGCCTTCCGGAGATTGGCGATATCCTCCTTGACCGGATCCGGCAGATTGATATGGTCCATTTCTTCCTGGGGGAAATTCTTCTTCTTCCTCTTTACTACTCTCCCGGGCACGCCCACTACCGTAGAGCCGGGCGGCACCTCTTCCAGCACTACGCTTCCTGCCCCTATTTTGGAATTATCCCCGATTTTAAAAGATCCTAACACTTTTGCCCCGGCGCTTATCATCACGTTATTTCCCACCGTAGGATGGCGTTTCCCATGTTCTTTTCCCGTTCCTCCCAAAGTAACTCCCTGATACAGCGTCACGTTATCTCCAATGATTGTCGTCTCGCCGATAATTACCCCGTTTCCGTGGTCGATAAAAAATCCCTTTCCTATGACCGCTCCCGGATGGATCTCGATCCCTGTCTTGCGTACCCCCCTCTGCGATATCCACCTCGCCAGAAAATAATGTTTCTTCAGATATAACTTATGGGCCAGCCTGTAATGCAGCATTACTTTAAAACTGGGATACAAAAATACTTCCATTGCCGTATGGATCGCAGGATCTCTCTGCCTGATCACGGCAATTTCCTCCTTCAGCCTTTGGATTACTCCCATTATTTATGCCTCCATTTTTACTTTTTCCATCATCTGCGCCATAACGCATACAAAAAACTCCGCCTCCATTTCAACATTCGTTAAAATCAAGAGACGAAGCAGCTCCGCGGTTCCACTCTTATTAAGGATGTGATTCCCATCCTTCCCTCATAAGGCGTAACGTGCCCTCCCCGTATGCGGATACCAGAAAAAATATTCCAACCTTCCCCGCATCAGCTCACAGACGCACTTCCGCCGCCTTCCAATCAGAACCGCTCTCAACCGGCGGCAGTCCCTCTCTGTTATTTTCCGGCCGCGTACTCTTTCTGCTCACAGCTTTTTCCGTTTTATTTCCTGTTAATCACAGAATATGCAATATAGCCTGTTTTGTCAACCATAATTTTCCTATGTCTGCGGCTATGCCCACAGAAATTAATTTTTGCGGGCTGCGGGCATGGCAGGGCGGGAAAGAAGAAAGGCGGCAGCAGGAAGGCGCAGGGGAGCAGAGGGGGAATGCTTCGCCGTTGCCTTACGCAGGGAAATAAGATTTTCTTAATATTCCGTCCGACAGGCAGCAATTTGGTGACACGGATGTCACCAAAAGTCCGCAATGAGCCTGGATGGCGAATCGCGGACGGTTGCGTCCGGCTGGCACAACGACACCGGAATATTTAGAAAATCTATTTCTCGGAGTCGGCACGGCGAAGCATTCCCCCTCTGCTCCCCTGCGCCTTCCTGCTGCCGCCCTTCTTCTTTCCCGCCCTGCCATGCCCGCAGCCCGCAAACCGACGTATATCTGCCGCTATGATATCTACAGTCTTCTTATATAGAAATCACTTCCAGATCGTCAGGAATATACAGCTTCCCATGAAAATACCGGCTTCCTTCCTCCCCGTACAATTTTTTTCTCTCCTTCAAGTTCCTGTCCTCCGTATGGTAAAGAATCAGATTCTTTACCCCGAACCTTTCCGCCGTTTCACATGCCTCCTTCACCGTCGAATGGTGCTTTTCATAAGGAGAAAATAGATCCGCCTGGGAATACAGGCAATAAGCCTCATGCATCAGCCATTCGCTGTTTTCCACATATGCGCCCGCGCATGGATGGAAGGATTCATCGCCGCAGCAAGTCAGTTTTTTCCCGCTATCCAGCTCCATGCAGAAGCCGAACTGCTTTTCTTTTACCGACCCTATATCAAAAAATGTCGTATTCCTGCCGAGAATATTCCGGATTCCTCCATCTTCGACAGCAATGAAATGAATATGGCCGCCCGCTTTCTTCCATTGTTCTCTCCACAATAGTTTCTCTAACAGATCCCCGATCAGGCCTATGAGTTCCTCATGGGCATAGACATTCACTTCCATTGCTGTTATTCCTTGCGCAATACTCTGGCAGATCGTGCGGATCACCCAGATGACTCCCAATAAATGATCGATATGCTTGTGTGTGACAAAAATATCGCTGATATCCGAGCATCGATAACCCGCATATTTCAACTGGCGCAAAATCGTATTCCCGCCGCCTCCGTCCACAAGGAAATTCCGATCATTTTCCGTCAGCAAAAAACAGGTATTATAACATTCCGACACCATAGCATGTCCTGTTCCCAGCATCGTAATCCGCATTTTCCACCCTCACATTCCTTACAGCCTCTGTTACCACAAAAACTCCGCCATCACATAATTACTGATATCCCTTCCATAAGGAGTCAGCCTTACCCTGTCCCCATCCGTTAAAAGGCCCTGCCCGCACAGCTTCCCGATCACCTCTCCATATACGTCCTCCAGACTCCTGCCAAAAGCGCTGTAAAAATCGTCTTTTCCGACCCCTTCCGTCATCCGCAGTCCAAGAAACATAAACTCCTCCATCTGCTCCTTTATGCTTAAAACGCATTGCTCTTCCTTGGCGTCTCCAAACCCATCCTCTATGCAGCGGAGATATTTTTCCATATCCGCGCTGTTCTTCCACCGCACATTGTCGACCATGGATGCGGCTCCCAGTCCAAACCCTGCATAATCATGGCGTTGCCAATACCCGATATTATGCCTGCACTCGTATCCCGGCTTTGCATAATTCGATATTTCATATCTATCATATCCTCCGGCTTCCAGAACCTCGCCAGTCTTCTCGTACATCTCCCGTTCTTCCTCTTCCGAAGGAAGATGCGAAGGAAGTTGCGAGGGGAAATGCGCAGGAATCCCTTTCCTCCGTTTTCCTTCCTCCCCATACCAGTCATGAAAAGGGGTTCCTTCCTCCACGATCAGACTATATGCCGAAATATGCTCCGGCTCCAGATCTATGACCCTTTTCAGCCCGTCCAGATAACCCTCCGTCCTCTGCCCCGGCAATGCTGCCATCATATCCACATTGATATTCCGGAATCCAGCTTTCCTCGCCAAGCCATATGCCTCCAGAAAATCTTCCGTGGAATGCACCCTTCCCAGCAGAGCCAGTTCCTTGTCGCTCAAGGACTGCGCGCCGATGCTGATCCGGTTAATCCCCGCCTCCCTGCAGCTTTCCAGTTTCCCGATATCCACCGTCCCCGGATTCGCCTCTATGGTGACTTCCGGCTCCCTTCCAAAGGAAAACCCGTCCTTCAGTCCGTCCATCAGCCTTCTTATCTGCTCCCCGGACAAAACCGTAGGCGTCCCTCCTCCGATAAAAACGCTGTCCGCTTCATATTCTTTATACCGAACCGATTCCTTCCTGATCTCGCGCAGCAGTCCGTTTATATACCGCTCCCGCGCTTCTTCCCCCGCCGGAAAAGAAAGGAAATCACAGTAAAAACATTTCCGTACGCAAAAAGGCACATGAATATAGATCCCGATCTTCTTCACGAAATGAACATCCCCCGTCTATTTATCGTCCAATTTCAGGACGCTCATAAACGCCTTCTGCGGAATCTCCACGTTTCCTATCTGGCGCATTCTCTTCTTTCCTTCTTTCTGCTTCTCCAGCAGTTTCTTCTTCCGGGTAATATCGCCGCCGTAGCACTTCGCCAGCACATCCTTGCGCATCGCTTTTACCGTCTCCCTGGCAATAATCTTTCCGCCCACTGCAGCCTGGATCGGGATCTCGAACAGATGCCTCGGGATCTCGTCCTTCAGCTTCTCGCACATCTTCCTTCCTCTCTCATAAGCGCTGTCCGCATGCACGATAAACGAAAGAGCGTCCACTTCCTCCCGGTTAATCAGAATATCCAGCTTCACCAGCTTCGATTCCTCATATCCTTTCAAGTCATAATCGAAAGATGCATATCCCCTGGAACGGGATTTCAAGGCATCGAAGAAATCATAAATAATTTCATTCAGCGGCAGTTCATATTTCAGCAGCGCCCTGGTTTCCTCCATATATTCCATGCCCAGATAGCGCCCTCTCCGCTCCTGGCACAATTCCATGATCGGCCCTATGAACTCCGTCGTCACCATGACTTCCGCGTTGACCACCGGTTCTTCCATATAGGCGATTTCCGACGGATCCGGCAGATTCGTCGGATTCGTCAGTTCAATCATTTCCCCGTTATTTTTATACACCCGGTAAATAACCCCCGGCGCTGTCGTCACCAGATCCAGATTATATTCCCGCTCCAGCCTTTCCTGGATAATTTCCAGATGGAGCAAGCCAAGAAAGCCGCAGCGGAAGCCGAACCCAAGGGCCACCGATGTCTCCGGCTCATATTGCAGAGCCGCATCGTTCAGCTGAAGCTTTTCCAAAGCATCCCGCAGATCCGGGTATTTCGCCCCGTCTGCCGGATACATGCCGCAGAATACCATGGAATTTACTTTTTTATAACCGGGCAGCGGCTCCGCGCAGGGATGGGCGGCATCCGTCACCGTATCGCCCACCGCCGTATCCCTGACATTTTTAATGGAAGCCGTAATATATCCTACCATGCCGGCGGACAGTTCCTCGCAGGGAATAAACTGCCCCGGCCCAAAATAGCCCACTTCCACGACTTCCGCCTTTGCCCCCGTGGCCATCATCAGGATCTGGGTTCCCTTTTTCACCCTTCCTTCCTTGATGCGGCAGAATACGATGACCCCTTTGTAGGAATCATACAGGGAATCAAAAATCAAAGCCTGTAAAGGGTTCTCCGGGCTGCCCGAAGGAGCCGGGATCTTCTTTACTATCGCTTCCAATACCTCTTCGATGCCGATCCCGTTCTTTGCGGAAATCATCGGCGCATCCTGCGCCTCCAGCCCGATCACGTCCTCAATCTCATCCTTTACCCACTGGGGCTGGGCGCTGGGCAGATCAATCTTATTGATCACCGGAAATACATCCAGATCATGATCCAGCGCCAGATATACGTTGGCAAGAGTCTGGGCCTCGATTCCCTGGGCAGCGTCCACCACAAGGATCGCCCCGTCGCAGGCCGCAAGGCTTCTGCTTACTTCATAGTTAAAATCCACATGCCCCGGCGTATCGATCAGGTTAAAAATATACTCTTCCCCATCGTTTGCCCGGTAAATGATGCGGACGGTCTGAGCCTTGATCGTAATGCCCCTTTCCCTTTCCAGATCCATATTATCCAGCACTTGGGACTGCATCTCCCTGCTCGTCAAAAGTCCCGTTTTTTCTATAATACGGTCCGCCAGCGTGGATTTTCCGTGGTCGATATGCGCCACAATGCAAAAATTCCTTATTTTACTCTGATCTATACCCGACATTTGTTTCCTCCGTAATATCCCGCCCTTCCGGCTGCTATAGGCGGTTCCTTCTAACCGGAGTAAGTATATCATATATCTGCGGTTATTGTCCATTGTCTTTTCACCGCCGGTTCCCACGACTATCCGCCCGTTTGGCATAAAAACATCCCAATAAGGCCGGCAAATATAAGCCAGCCTTATCGGGATGTCTGATATGAAATCCGCTGTTACCTGTAACCGAAGCAGGAACCTTACTGGAGCAGGGACAATACGCCCTGATTTACCTGGTTAGCCTGCGCAAGCATAGCCTGTCCCGCCTGGGCAAGAACCTGATTATTCGAATACGTAACCATCGCTTTTGCCATATCGGTATCACGGATGCGTGATTCTGCCGCTGTTGTATTCTCAACTACATTATCCAGGTTGTTGATTGTATGCTCCAAGCGGTTCTGTATTGCGCCGAGAGCCGCTCTTTGTTCGGATACCTTGCGAATCGAGAAATTCAACTGATCAATCGCTGCTGTTGCCGCATCTTCAGTATTAACCTTCAAATCCTTGACGCCGATGTTTTCTGCATTCATCGCTTCAATGCTGACAGAAATTTTATTTGCTGCCGCACTCTCCGCGCCTACATGGAGATTCAGTTCAAAAATCCCTGCAACCTCTTTCTCCTCTGTACCGGCTGCTACTGCGACTTTGCCAGGAGTGACATTGATAAATTTTCCCACCTGTTCCGCACCGATTTCTGCCCAGGTTCCATCTGCCTTCATTGCATAAATAGGAGCTTTCAAAGAACCGTCCGTATTGAATAAATCAGCTAAATCTTCTTCGTCAACCAAAGCGGTACCATCATCCGCCGTTGATACTTTGCTTGTGTTTACCTGGAGCAGAGCCTGTATATCCGCATCTGCCACTTTCTTATCGTCTAGCTGCGCGCCGTATTCGTTGGTGCCATTTGCTGCTACACTGAATAATTCCACGCCATCTTTTATCACAATGTCTCCGTCAGCATTAATTTCAAAATACTTGGGAATATCTGCGGCTGTCAGCGCGGTTGTGCTTCCTTTCAGAAATACGGCATTCAAATCCTTGCCGGTCTGTAATCCAATGCTGGATTCGCCTTTTCCCGCAACATAAGTAGCTTTCACATCCACTGCGTCTACTGCCGGAACATCTACCTCGATTGTCCTTGTACCCTCCCCTTTCAGCAAATAACGGTCATTAAACTTTGTCGTTTCCGACACACGATCAATCTCTGTGATCAACTGGTCAATTTCCTGCTGGATATAAGATCTTTCTTCCGTACTATTGGTTCCGTTTGCGGATTTTACAGCCAATTCATTCATTCTCTGCAGCATATCGTGTACTTCTGTCAAAGCACCTTCCGCTGTCTGTACCATGCTGATGCCGTCCTGCGCATTTGTAGAAGCCTGGGACAGACCTCTGATCTGTTTTCTCATTTTTTCAGAGATGGAAAGGCCTGCCGCATCATCTGCCGCACGGTTGATTCGATAACCGGAAGAAAGTCTTTCTGTCTGTTTTGCCTGTGTGTTTACCGTGATGTTTAACATTCTGTTTGCGTTCATCGCTGTAAGATTGTGTTGTACTACCATACTAATTACCTCCTTGTGCTTACCGGCATTGATGAAAAGCATTTCTTATGATTTTTTCCTGCCGGATTGTCTTGCAGATAAATCCGTTTATCTGCCATCTTTCCTTATTCAGTTGTTCTATCTGCGCCTTTCCCATGGCAGATGCCTGCCGGAAAATGCACCTAATATCCGAGGTCTCTAGAAAACTCCGGCTATTAACTCTATTACTTACAGATCTTTTGGGATTTGCGGAATTTTTCCTGCCGATCCGGTTCTGCATAATATTTAGGGAGCTTTGCTTTCAGTTCCGGATCTTTGATTTTATTTTCAATGACCCTGCTCCTGATCACATCTACTTCCTTTGGTGCATCAATCATAATCTTCAGGTGATTGTGGCTGCCGCCTAAAAATACAATTCTTACATCATCACCAATCATCAGATATTCTTCCGTACTTACTGTTAACCGCAACATATTAAAACCTCCTTGTTTCTCCATAACACGCCATCCGTTATGTGCCGCCATGCCTGCGGCAACAGCCATGCCCCCGGCACCACCGTTGCTGCCGATGCAACATTCTGTATGGAAATGTTGCAACATTCATTGCATATTCCATAAAATATGAAATATCATCAAAATATTTTACGCAATACAGCACTATAAAACAAAAAGGAGACGTTATGAGTACAACACAGCCAATCAAAGACAAAACTGCACTGGAAAATTTCAAGAACTATTACCTTGCCAAACAGAACTTCAGAAACTATTCTTTAATCGTAACAGGCTTGAATACCGCCCTGCGCATCAGTGATCTGCTGTCCCTGCAGTGGAAAAATGTCTATGACTTTTCTTCCCGATGCTTTTTTAAGCATATCCGTATTACCGAACAGAAAACCGGCAAGCAAAGCATTATCGCCATGAATTCCTCGGTAAAAAACAGCCTGTCCATATTGCTAAACAGTAAAAGCCGCTGCCCCAGGCTTCCCGATGACTATATTTTCAACAGTTCCCAAAATCCCCAAATGCCCCTCAGCCGCTATCAGGCATACCGTATCATAAGAGAAGCGGCTTCTGCCGCTCATCTGGAAGAGCCTGTCAGCTGCCATTCCCTCCGCAAGACCTTTGGTTACTTTGCATGGAAAGAAGGTGTGCCGCCAGCTATGTTAATGAACATTTATAACCATTCCTCATATCAGATTACCAAGAAGTATTTGTGTATTGAACAAGATGACAGGGATGAAGTATTTTTGAATATTAATATTTAAAAAGGACTCTTGATTTTGAATTGAATTTTTAAATTTTTTTGTTTTTGCTATAAAGTATTTGCCATAATCTCCGATACATAATATGTAAAAAGAAATGCAACATTTCCATACAGAATGTTGCATTTCTTTTTATTATTATTCCATATTTCCAGCAAAATCAATGCGAATTATTTTCCCCTTTCATGTCGGTTTCCCCGCTTTCCAACTCCACCCCCGCAGCTTCCCTGGCCTGCGCACCCGTTTCTCCGTAAAGCACCTTTGCCAGCACATGCGCCAGCGGATCACAGGCGTTCATGATTTCCTCTACCGTATTGGTCTGCGCGCCCAGTTCGATCAGCATGCATTTTTCCCGCAAATGCATGTTATAGCGGTATGCCTTTAGGTAAATCCTCCTGGCAAGGCCGGGATAATATTCATTACAGGCGATCTGGGCCTGGAAAGAAAAAGCCAGGTTATCGTCCGCATAGGGGTTCTCCAGATAAGAAATATCCCCGTTTTTCCTTGTTCTGCTCAGTCCGTTAAAGAACATAAACTGCGCCGTAGGCCTTCCCTGCAGATTCACCGCCAGCTTCCTCCCCTCCGCCACCGCATCCCGGTGCAGATCGATCACTACCTCAATGGAAGGATTTTCTGCAAGTATCTGTTCGATCGCCGGGAGCGAATTGGAATAGGCATAATCCCTTGCCTCCACATCGTACTCCCCTTTATGATGCAGCACATTGAATCCGTATTCTTGTGCCAGGATCTGTGCCAGCCTGTCGCCGGCCCCTACAATCGTGGTAGACGCGTCCCCGGCCACCGAATCCACAAATCCTTCCTGGGAATGGGTATGATAGATGAGTATTTGCGGCTCTTCCGCGCTCCCCTTCAAAGACATATCCTTTCCCAGCAGGTTTTCCAGATTCAACTGTTCATCCGTGATGGAAGTAGTACTGTCAATGGCATAAAAAGCGGAGACGATGTCCTCGTACTCCTTCAACCCATTCCAATCATATGTATAACTTTTATTTAAAGCCTTCCGGAACTCCTTCACCTCCTCCGGTTCCTCCTCAGGCGTTTCCTCTTCCTGTATGTTTTCGTTGTAGGAATTATTTTCCTCCATCATGGCCCTTTCCAGATCCCCGTCGATATGAAGCGCATCATCATCGTATTCCAGCGAGCCGTCTTCCACTCCTTTCCGGTCCTCATCCGTTCCTTCCTCGCGGATCAGCAGATCATAAGTATCCTCGTCTTCTATGCTGACCCGGAATCCTTCCTGTTCCTCGCTGTATCTGTACAGAGGCGCGCCCTCCAGCAGCAGCCCTTCCAGCAGCTCCCAGGGATCCCCGTGTATGCCTGTCTCCTCTTCCACAAAAGCAAAAACAGGCAGATATGTCCGATTCATCTGCCTCTGCAGCCAAACGGCCGCTTTCCCCCAGAAACCGCTCTCTTCCCCATCCTCTTTAGAAGAAAACGTCGAAAACAACGTGCAGAGAACCGCCGTCCCTATCAGGGTTCCTATACAGCCGTTTAATATTTTTTGCTTTATTTTTTTCCTATTCTCTTTATTCCCGAAATACAACCGCGCCACCTCTTTGCCTGTACATAAACTGTACCAGGTAATTATATGCCGGAAAAAAGGTTATAATTCCAATGCCTCATTAATCGCATCGCATATAATATGGCTGATCTGCTTCACCTGATAATCCACATCCTTGCTCGTCACATACATATTATTCAGCTCAGCCAGATTGGAAGGCGCTTTGTCAGCCAGCGCATCGTTGACGATAGTGGCCGCATCCACTACGGTAGGAACGCCGATAGCGATTACAGGCGCCCCCAGGCTGTCCTTAGTCAGGGCGTTTCTATGGTTTCCCACCCCGGAACCGGGATGGATTCCCGTATTAGTAATCTGTATCGTGCGGTTCAGGCGCTTTGTGGATCTGGCCGCCAAGGCATCGATAACGATCACAACGTCCGGTTTTGTCTGCTCCACCACTCCTTTTATGATCTCCGCGCTCTCCATCCCGGTCTTGGCCATCACCCCCGGTACAATGCTGCTCACCATATGCATGCGGGATTTGCTGTATGCTGCCTTTCCGTATTCTTTTACCACATGGCGGGTAATAAACAGGTTATCCGCCACGTTCGGCCCCAGGGCATCCGCTGTCACATCCCGGTTCCCCAGACCTACGATCAATATAGACTGTTCCTTTTCCGCATCCGGTATAATATCCTTTAACTGCTTTGCCAGTTCCGAAGATATTTCCTGATGATAATTTTCTTCCGGCTCCGCCATGCCCGGCGCTTCCAGAGTCACATAAATCCCCATCGGTTTCCCCATGGCCTTCGCGCCGTTTTTTGACTCGATTACCACTTTGGTCACTTTGATTTCACTTTTCTCGTCATAGGTCTCTTCCACCCTGACTCCCCGGATGCCGTCTTCTGATTCTTTGATGCTCTCCCGGGCCTCCAGTGCCAGATCCGTCCTTACCTGAAAACAACTCATCTGTCCGCTCCCAAACCTTTTCTTTGTTTAATCTATGCAGGCCAAAAATCGATTGCCCCAAAAACTTTTAATAGCCATATTTTTTGCAAAAATAAACAAAATATGTATTGACATACCGAAAGTCTTACTCTACAATATTATACGTATGTTTGCATTAAAACGTCCGTGTCCGCATTTAATGGAACATTCCCGTAAAACTGATAGTAATCACAATAGGAGGTGTGGGTCTTGGCTAACATCAAATCTGCGAAAAAAAGAATTTTAGTAAACAGAACAAAGGCTGCAAGAAATAAGTCGATCAAATCCGGCGTGAAAACAGCTGTCAAAAAAGTAAGGGTTGCAATCGAAGCAAACGATAAAGCTGCTGCAAGCGCTGCTTTGCTGGCTGCTACTTCAACGATCGACAAAGCGGTTACGAAAGGCGTATTCCATAAGAATACCGCTTCCAGGAAAATATCCCGTCTTGCTCAGGCTGTAAACAAGATGGCTTAACTTGGAACCGGTCTTTCGATTCTGGAAATATAAACAAATTGTAACGAAACCCTCCATACCCTCTCATGTGGAGGGCTTTTTGCTGCCATAAAACCGCCCGGCGCTTTTATGGCTTTTTCGGCAGAGCCTCCATGATTTACACCCCGGGGTTCTCTTTCAAAATCTTTCTCACGGCATATAAAATCTCAATTAATACACGTTTTTCATGGCTTGTGCAAGACTTCATAATATTGATAAATTCCTGATTATAATTCGTTTCCTGTGTTTCCACTATATTTTCCAAAACAAGATAGTCCAAACTGCATTCCAGAATATTGGCAATGTCAACTAGCGTTTCGATCGACGGATGGGCATTATTGTTTTCTATATTGGAAAGATGTTTGGCAGAAATATCTATTTTTTCACTTAGGGCTTCCTGCGTCATATGTTTTTGCAGCCTCAAACGTTTAATTCTTTTCCCTATCGAAGAATAATCCAGCATATATCCACTCCTGTCCTTCATAAAGTTATATCTATTGTAACGTGGAGTATCTTGCATTATAATACTTAACAGCAATATAGTATTTTATTGCAAGAGTTTTGCATACATCAAGCGTACACAAATGCATTATTGACATACTTTTTGTATTGCAATATAATACTTTTATATTGCAATACAATATTAATTGGACAATTTTTGCACAGTTCAGTTACTTGAAAATCAAGAAAGGAGGAGCTATAAAAGTTTAAAATATTGCAATACGAAGTTTATAAATAAAAAGCAGATGAACGAGGTATTTAACAATGAAAAAAATGAAAAGGAAAATAGCCTTTTTACTGGTAACAACAATGTTACTAGGAATGAGTCTGACTGCTCATGCTGCAGAGCAGCAAATAGCCGGCACAGAAGTCGGTGCAAAATTATACCGGTTTCTGGCAACAGAAAATAACCAGAATGCAGTAACAAAAGGAAAAACGACAACTATTCTTGCCGTATCGGATATGGTTTATGACCGGGAAAAATATGAATACGTTAACGATGAGCATCACGTCTATACGGTGCTTGCAACGAATTTCACATTGACGGGCAATACAAGCCCAGATACCAAACTGATTTTAAATGATATTCTGCACAACCCCAGCAATGGTTCCAGCGGCTTTTTCGAATCTTTCCAGCTTCAGGTAGGCGCGGATGAAACGGCAGAAGAATTAACCGTATCGTGCAACATCGGTTTCTGGGGATATTATCTGAAAAACAAAGAAACCGGGGAAATTTTCCGGGTCACAGGAGATGACCAAAACGAAATCAGATTGCTGACGGTGAAGGTAAAAGATGAAATAGA
Source organism: Lachnospiraceae bacterium (assembly GCA_021772075.1). Taxonomy (GTDB): domain Bacteria; phylum Bacillota; class Clostridia; order Lachnospirales; family Lachnospiraceae; genus Kineothrix. The sequence continues at coordinate 23,737 of JAETNQ010000022.1, read as the reverse complement.
TGATTTTGGATTTCAGCGGTCGATCGTCACCGCAGACCATTTGCCTCCCGGATGGACGGCAGCCGTTTATATGAAATTCGATGCGGTCTATGATAAAGAGAAGTACGAACTGTGCGCCGATGCCGAACACCCGATAACGCCGGGGCTTACCGCCTGCACCGTATCGGGAAATACCTGTTCCAAAACGCAGATCGAAGACAGAGGCGATTACCTCAACGTCCGCTACCTGATAGTGGACGAAGAAGAAAAAGCGGAAGAACTTACGATCCGCATGATCTGCGAACGATGGGCTTACTATGTAAAAGACAAAGCAACCAATGAAATTTTCTCTGTTTATGGCGGGGAATTCCAACCCGAAATTTTAACCAAAACGGTAAAAATCGGCGGCAATCCGAACAGCGATACTTCAGAAAGCGATGCCGCTTCTTCCCCTACAACGGAAAACAGCAATTCCCAACAGCCTCCCGCCGAGGCACGTCCGGCCAATGAGGTCACGTCCTCCAATGGAGAAAAACAAATCTCCACCATAGGAGGGGTTTATAAGGCTGACAATGTTTCCGGCATCGCTGTCCTGACTCCGAAAGAGCAGGTGGAAACTGCATCCGGCATTGACAATGCCGGCGAAAATACAAACATCAGATTCTACGTATGCAATGGACAGAATACGGACGCAAAAAAGGCTTTGGAAGAGACAGCCGCACAAAGCGGAAAAAAAGTCCATACGGTTATCCAGATGGATATGTATGCAATTAATAAAGAAGGAAAGGTGGATAAAATCAATCGAACCTTAACCCCCATCCGCATTATAATAGGTCTGCCTGAGCAATACCGGAATCCAGGCAAAACGTATACGATCGGCATGCTTGGCGAAGATGGAACGCTTCATCTGCTCCAAGATTTGGACAACGATCCCACAACTGTTACTATTGAAACCGATAGATTTGGAATCATGGCGCTAATGGAATAAGTAATTGACATTTCCATTGACGGGCAATAAAGACAAACGAATCCCTCTATGGTGCTGCCGCACGCTTGGGGGATTTGTTTCTTTATCAGCATAAATTTTTATTTTTTTATCTATTGGCCATACAGAAGCAGTTCCAATGTCCTATGGCAAAAACGCGCTGCCATTTTTACCGGCTATGCCCGCCGCCCCCATGATGCCCGCCATGGCTTCCTCCTCCGCCGCCGCTTCCCCCGCTGCCGCCGCTGCTTCTCTGGATATGCCTTTTGGTAACGATTTTATTGATAAACACGTCCTCCCTCTTGTACATTTGAGGGCTTCCATCCACATAAGCAGTAGGAACCACCGTTTTGCTCCCCTTTTTATAGCTCCAGTGAATAACAACAAAAATAAGCATGGATAAAGCCGCTACCGCCAACGGAAGCCAATAGGGCAGATAAAACGTAAAGGTTCCTCCCCCCGCCATGTCATGGTAAAAATCGTTGATATAAGTCTTGTATGCCCGATAAGGATCCCGCTCCACATAACGGTATACATTATCCAGCAAATGGTCGATGTGGGCAGCCGTATACTTTTCCTCCGCCCTGCCGACCGTACTCAGCCAAGTATATACCCTTCCGTCCTCTTCCCTATACCAGTTGTCCACAAGAAGAACTCCGTCCCCGATCGGGCGGTCATATCCAAAAGCGTTGGAATCATAAAAATCCTCCGCATAAACACGGACGAATTCTTCATACGGCACATAGGGTTCCTTTTTTCTGGCATATTCCTTTAAAGATTCATTCAGCGTGACGAGAACAATATCGCAGCCCGTCTGCCTTTCCCGCTTCGCGATCAGATCTGCCAGCTTTTCTTCCTCCGCTTCCGAAAGTATATCCCCATAGTCAAAGACTCTCTGCCGCGTCAGGCATTCTTCATTTGTCCGCTCCGGAAATGTCCGCAGGCTATGCAGAAGATGCAATCCTGCATAGACAACAGCCAAGATTCCCGTTACTATAAATATCCACCGAAAATAACGAACATACTGTCTCATTCCTCTCCTCCATACCGCCCCTGATTCCTCTTTATCACCATCCTTATAATATCTCCATGATGCCGATCAGAAAAGACAACGCCATCCATACGGCCGCGAATACCGTGCCGCCGTATGCCAGCACCTTCTTCCGCGACACCGGAGTAGAACCGATGATCTTGCCGGTCTGCCCATTCACATAAAAGGGATAATCCTTTTCCTGGTACTTATAGATATAACGCCATACGGGAAGAAGGGCATAATTGGCTTCCTTCCGGCTTAAACAGATATCCTTACGCTCGGGTATGAGGGAAGTATAACCGCCCAATGTATCTTTCAGTAAAACATCCGCATCGTTTTCCGCTTTCCGCTTTGCCCTTTCCTCCAGACTGTCTGCTCCTTCGTTATAAATTTCCCCATAAAAACCCGACATATATTCTGCCTGGAATTCCTTCGACGCATTATAATCAAAAGGCTCCATCAGATCCATGACGTCATCCGGCATCGCTATGGAAGCATCCACAGGCACCTTTCTAAAATCAATCCCCATATTCCGGGCCACACGGTAATAAGAAGTCTCCGTATATTCGGTATCCCCTCCGGTCCACACCCTGACTTTTGTTCCCTTTCCTATGTAATTAATATCGGCCTTATAATCATACAGCCAAAAGGGAACATACATCCCTTTCATTTCTTCCAGCGTGGACTCTGCCAAAAAAGTTCCAGGCGTAAAAACGCGGCTTTTGAACTCCTCCTTCAGAAGTTCTACCGCGCGTTTCATTCCAATCTGAAAGGGCAGCACCATGCGAGGCCTATATTCCCCTTCCACCCTTTCATCCAATATGATATAACTCCCGCAATATTCACATTTGCAGGTAGAGTTGTATTCTTTTATTTCCAAAGGCGCGCCGCAGTTGACGCATTCCGCCCTTATGCCGGCGCCCTCGATTTCTCCGCTGTCGATCCCATCGCAATGGGGGCAGTACATCTTCCCTTTCTCCGGGCTATATACCGTATTTCCCCCGCAGTTTTTACACCGAAACAGCATATCCTCCCCCCTTGTCTCAGTAAATTGTTCTGTCTCTCCCCGCTTCTTTTCCCTGATACAGCTTCTTATCCACATCATTCACGGAATAATCGATGCCCCGCACAAAATCAAATTCGCTCAGCCCGAATGTCATCGTTACCTTTACCACATGTTCTCCATAAGGTATCTCCATCTTTTTCAGCTTCCTGTTCAATTCGTTCAGCAGCATCAAAGCCTCATCACCATTCATATGGTGAAATGCGAAAAGAAATTCCTCCCCGCCCCAACGGCTTATCGTTCCTTTGCTTCCTATATGTTCCTGAAAAAGGGCGGATAACTGTTTCAGCACCAGGTCGCCGCATTCATGCCCATAGGTATCGTTGATCTTTTTAAAAAAATCGATATCCCCTATGGCAAGAGCCATGCTCTCAACATGGCCGCTCTGATACATCCGTATATTTTTTTCCAGGAATTCCCTCATGCTCCTCCTGTTCAGCAAACCTGTCAGCGGATCCAGGGAAGCCAGCCTGTGCAGCCTCTCGTTATACTGGACAAGTTTCCGCTCCATTTCCATGGAATCCTTTGTAAACACCGCCAAAATCCCTGTAATGCCGGCAAATACGAATATTGTGTTAACAATCTGGTAAATAACGCTTACCTCATTCCCCAATGTATACCTCGACCCATTCTGCCTGGTATAGGCATACAGGACAAGGCGGAACACACAGGCTGCGGCGCTCATCGAAATTTTCCATCGCAGTTTACGGTAACTGATGGTAAAACCAAGCACAATAAGAACGAATATAAAATGCTGTATCCCGCAATCCCATCCAAACTGCCGGATAAAAATGAAAATCCATATAGCGGTAAACAGCACCGAAAAATAGACAGCCAGCTTCGTATCGTTCAAATATGTAGTATAAAATGCTAATCCATATATACTAAAGCACATCAAAAACATTATTAAGGGGGTTCTTTCCCCCACTGCAAGGAATATCCCCAGCAGACACAAAAAATAAACGCACATAATCAGGGCATTCAGGCGCAAAATCACTGATACCTTTTTGGTTTCATTCTCATTTTCCACATCCTTAAATATCATTGCGATAAATCTCTGAATCATTCCCCGACCTCCGAATGCTTTGCTCCTTGGCTCCTTATCGATATTCAACGACTATTATAACTCAACTGACAAAGTTTATCAATTTTCTTTTCATATTTATCAACATTTCTTTTGAAATTCATATTCTATCCACGATAAGAGAGTCTTCCCGCGCCCCCCTTTCGGAACCAGACATCGGCATCAGCTTAAATAATTTACCGCCAAAATAGCGCTTCCAAGAATAACAAGCACGACTCCCGTAGCGCGGTTAAGAGTTGCCGCGCTCGCTTTATTGGCGAATTTTGCCGCTATCCTCGCCCACAGAAGCGTGGACAGCACGCAGAATGCCAGACAAAGCATATCCGGCATCCCTCCTATGGCAAAATGGCTGGCCGCTCCTGTAAAAGCGGTAAAAGCCATAATAAATACACTCGTCCCTACTGCGGTTTTCAGTTCATATCCCAGTACGCTGGTAAGCAGAAGAAGCATCATCATTCCTCCGCCGGCGCCGACAAATCCGCAGATAAATCCGACTGCCATGCCGCTCGCCGCCGATTGGGCAATCCTTTTCCTGACGTTGGATGCTCCCATCGATTCCTTCGTCGTCATTACCGGTTTCACAATAAACTTGATGCCCAGCAGCAATGTCATAAACATAGAAAAACTTCCCATCGCCGTATTCGGTACAAGGCTCGCCGTCCAGCTTCCCACCAGCGTAAACAGCAATACGGCCGCCATCATCACCAGTCCGTTCCGGATATCCAGATTCTTATTTTTTCCATAAGTATAAGCGCTGACCGCGCTCGCCAGCACATCGCTGGCCAAGGCGATCCCCACCGCTTCATAAGCGGGAAGATCCAAAAACGTGATCAGCATCGGGCTGATCACCGCCGCAGCGCTCATGCCCGCAAAACCCGTCCCAAGCCCGGCTCCTATGCCGGCAATGAAGCAAATCAATAATTTATACATCATTCTCGTCCTCCTTCTTCCACAACTTTTGCAGCTCCGCCCTTACATGGTCTGCATAAATATTCCTGATCTCCGGAATCTGCCCCAATCCCTCCATCACGCACCTGACCTCATGGCCTCTGTTTTCCAGAACCGATTTCCATGAATTTCTTCCGCCGCCCGCCATTTCCCTGCCGGCAAAACCTTCTGTTCTTTCTGCCATGGCTCTGATTACCGCATCCAAATCTTTATCCGAAGAAAGCAGCGGTTTCCCAACCGCTGCCCGGATAAAGTTCCTTTGATGCTTTTTTAATATTTTTCCAGTTCCCTGTAATCATGGCCTTCCGGAAGGTGCGCCGGCTGTACGGCCAGTTCCTTCACTCCGCCGGCCGCCGCCCTGTCCAGCCTCTATAGTTCATAGTTCCTCTTTACAGTTCCTGCAAAATCATCTGGAGCAGCATGATATGATACTCCTCGTCTTTGACGATCCTCTCCAGTACCGCATTGACGCAGTCATCCTTTATCACTTTCATATGCATTTCATATTGCCGGATCGCTTCCTTTTCCGACTCTATGCCTGTGAGAAGCATTTTCTCCATCCGTTCCTGTAGAACCAGATATTCCGGCGTCCACATGGCCCGCCTTCCATTGCGGCTCTTTGCCGTAAAATCCACATTGCCTCCAAGCAGGACGATCAGCTCGCCCAGTTTCTGCAGATGCATCATTTCCGCCATGGCGATTCCCAAAATCGTCTTCGCGACAGAACAGTTTTCCCCGGATATTCTGTTTTCATTATTAATATACTGGGTAATCGCCGAAAGCTCCGACACTGCTCCGCAGTAATCCACGCCGAGCAGATCGGCATAACCCTGGTTTTTTTCCCTGACCTGGACCGGCGGATAGGGGAGATCTGCCATGGCCGGCCTTATTCCCGCAAAATTGCATGTATTGATCAACGGATTTCTTTTTTCTTCCAAATAAATCATCTCCAATATGCTATCTTATAAGATAGTATATTGGAGACTATAAAATGTGTACCGCTTTTACCAGCTTTTCTGCAATTCTATATTCCAATCCAACTGGTAAGGGCTGTCAGGCGCTGCTTTCAGTTCTTCATAAACCGCCCTTCTTTCATCGCTGCTTTCCTCTGCCCAATATTCATATCCTACCATGTAACTGTCGATAAACGCATCCCAGGAACCATAAGCAGTTTGGATCACGCTCGCTACTTCCAAAGCTTTGTCCAAAGCTTCCGTCTCCGTATAATATCCGGCAATATAGCAGTTTGCGATGACAGACACCGCACGGCTGTAATCCCACGCGGATATAACATCGATTCCCTTTTCATCATAACCAGCGTAAAATGCCGCATACTGCTGGGCAATCTCATCCGTCATATTCGTATAATTGTTGAGCAGGTAATCGGCTCTTTCCGCTTCCGGTATCTCGCTGAAGCCATCCTCCGCCAGCATATCCATCATCTCGGCAAAATCCATGCGGTGGCCTTCGCCGATCAGCCATTCGATTGTCTCATCCGCCGACGCCTTGTCCGTCACATCCCACCATTCGGAAAGCATGGACTGCACTAACGCCATAGAATCGTCATTCGCCGGCATGCCGCCGAACATGTTATAATCCCATCCGTTAATCGCCGTCAGAACCGCATAGGTTCCATTGATCCAGCGGATAGTATCCGTCGTTTCCACGGCAGAATTGTTCTCCACCTCCGGCGCATTTTCCTTAAAACTGCCGCATATGTTGCGTACATAGGCTATCTTATCGTCGTTCATCTTCTCCGATACGTATAATATTGCATAATAAGCGTAATCTGTTTCCCCGTATACAAAATATCCATTCCCGCTGGTTCCCTCTACGCTCATCTTGCAGCTATAAGCCTCTGTATTCTCCCAGCCCGGCACCAGGCCGCTTCCGTCCTCTGCTTTTATCTCAGAAGCGCTGTATGTATCTTCAAAAGCATCCTTTATATCCGATAAGCCGACCGCATCCACGCCCTTTACGAACTGGGCAACAATAAGTCCGTCGCTTTCGTCCTTGCTGACCGCCCCGATCCAGCCGTCCACTCCCGCGTCTTCCGTCTTCCAATCCTCCGCCAGCATAACGCTCACAACACCGTCCGAAGATGCAAATTCCTTCGTAGGCTTCTCCGCCTCTTTCGTTCCGCAGCCCGCCAACGCCGCCATAAGAAGGACAGCGGCCAGCCAAGCCAATGCTTTTCTTGCTGTTTTCATTACTCTCTTCCTCACTTTTTCTGATTTTCTGATTGTCCCCTAAAATGATACCGATAAAGATTATACTCCATTCCGTTATTATATGCAATCATTTTGTCACAGGGAAATCTCATCCGCATATTGCGGATAGCTATGCGCCAGTTCCTTCATCTCCCCTTTCGTTTTTTCAATAATCATCTCCCTGTTGTAATCGATCCTTTTTCTGAGCGATTGTCTGCGGATAATCAGCCCATGGCGGATCTCCACCATTTCCTTGTTATCCAAAAGAGCCGCGGTCTGATGCAGCCAGATGGCCGGATCCTTGACCTGGTAACATTTCAATATGTTCAAAAGTTCCCTCTGGCATTCATCCAGTTCCAATTCCGCTTCCCGGTAACGCCTCCGCTCCTCTTTTTCCACCTTATACTTCTCCCACAGGCTCTGGAATTCTTTCGCAGACTTTACCTGGTATTTCATGTAAAGGTAGTCCAGAAGGTTTGTATTATTCACATAGCGTATCTTCACCCGGTTGTGCAGCATAATGATCCGGTTGATCCCTTTTTCCACCCGCTTCAATTCTTTTACCGAATCCGTATACTTCAGGAAAACAATCACGATTACGAGGGCGGCCAGACCCGTGACCAGCAGAAATCCCAGCTGGGTGTCCATCTGCAAAGCATACCGCAGCGTAAACAGCACCACGTAGCATACGACCAAAGCTGCCGAGCAGATCACCGCCATTCCTTTTGCATCCGCAATCATCCCCTTCAATTCATCCTTGCGGTACAAATAGGCGTGCTTCTCCCCGTCCAGCCTCGCCATATCCTTCCGTATCAGGTTCTGGTAATCCTCCGTTTCCGACAGCTTCTTGCAGCCAGCCTCGGCCTCTTCTTCCATCCGCTCCATTTGATGGTATTTTTCATCGCTCATCCGGTTTTTCTTTTCCAGATAAACCCCTCTCCGGTTTTCCAGCTCCTGGATTTTTTCCGCGCTGGCATTCAGCTCTCTTCTCTCCTCTTCCGGCAGAGCCTCGATCTCTTCCATATCCTTCAGATAGGATGTCACCTTTCCATATTCAAAATTCAGGTTTTTCAGTTCTTCCTGCGCTTCCCGTATCCGGTCCATGCTGTCCTTGATATATTCGCTCCTCTGCTCCCTGTCATGAATATTCCATTCTTTTCTGTCGTTTTCGATTTTCTCCCAGCCGTCCTCTTCAAACCCGGCTTCCTCGATATCCCATCCCTGTCTGGGACGGAAAATTTTCTTCCACCACTTCATATCCTTGAATAATTTCATACTCCTCCTCATTCCGTTACCATATTCCGGTATTGTTCTTTCAGTCCGTCAGCAATCTTGCGCGCTTCTTCCTCATAAGAAACGGCATTTTCCTCCTCCCTGCATACATTTAAGGTAAAAAGCATCCTGTTTTCCTGCGTCCCCTCAAATTCCCCCAATGCCTCTTCCATGAGTTTTTCCACTTTCAGCGCCAGTTTATGCCCCTGTCCGCCCAGCGCCGTCAAATTCAGGTACTCCGCTTCCTCCATATACATACGGCAGGCCGCGAGATAACCGATATAGGCATCTTCCCTTTCCATGTGTTCATAAGACAGGCGGAAACTCTCTGCCGCATCCCGGAACCGGAACAGCCCTGCATATACGACGCCCCTGTTATAATATACTCTGGCCCTCAGTTCCTTTTCCTCCTCCGGAAGTTCCTCTATCAGCCCCTCGTAAATCCTTAAGGCGGAAGCTAGTTTCCGATTTTCCGCCAGATGGTCCGCCCTCGCCTTTCTTTTTTCATAGAGGTTCAAACCGGTTCCTTTATTCATCTCTTCTTTTGCCTTCTCCATTTCCTCCCTGCCGCCGTACCCCACATAATCCAAAATCATGCCGGCATACTCGCCGGGAGTTCCCCCGGCCTCCTTCATCTTCCGGAGTTTTTCCGCCAGGCTCTTCAGCCCGCATTCCCGCTCCAGCCAGTCCGGCAGCCCTTCATCCATGATTTCCTCATCCACAAGATATGCATTTTTGATCAGGCAATAACACAATTCTTCCACCGAATAAACGTCCGCATATGCCCGCTCCACAAAATAAGGTTTCCCGGCATATTCGCCAAGACAAAGCAATACTCTGCCCAATATTCTCCTCCTTCCCGGTTCTCTCCCTTTTTCCTTTTTCGGATGTCTCAGGCCGCTTATACTTCTAACACTTTATTCCATTCCCCGCCGGAAGCCGGAAAAAAACTGCCGAATCCAAGATCTTTCACCCGGATGCTCAACTCCTTTTCCGAGAGCATTTCCGTCCTGACTTCCAGCCTTGTCGTCCACCGGGGGCGTTTCTCCAGCCCCTCTAAGACAATATCGACCTCTCTCGGCTCCTTTCCGTCCAAAGGAGTCAGCAGCAATGACAATACATCCCCTTCTTCCAAAATCACATGAAACTCCTTTTTCGTCTCAAACCAGTTCACCCCCGCATCCATCAGGGCAAAATAAGACTCCTGCCCCCGGCGGAGTACCTGCATGCCGATATTGGCTTTCAGTTTATCCAATCCGAGAAACACGTATTCTTCCCCGACCGGTTCGATCCCAAGCTTTTCCCTTATTCCATAGCAGGCTCCTTTGCTGTAAAGGTTATTCCCTTGGAACACCCTCCTGCCCCTGCAAAGATAGCGGAGGGATTCCGATGCCCATCCGTCCTTATAACCATCCCCGATCAGATATACGCAGGAAACCGGAGAAACGCCGCATCTGTCTCTTACAATTTCCAGAAAAACTTCGTCCAGCCTTCCCTTTTCTATCGCCTCCGATTCTTCATCCCCTGCAGGGTTTACTCCCCGCTCCATCCCTTCGCATTCATCAATATCGATCAGGACCACCTTCGGCGTCGTCCTGTTATTTACGCCAAATCTATAGATTTTAAGCCTTTTGTTATCGTAATCACATAGCAGGACATCCTGCATCCAAAGCTCCTTCGGCTGGTGCATCATGTAATAATAATAGCTTTCCACATGGCTCTGGAAATAAATCTGATCCGTCTTCAACCGGAGATTGGCTCCTGCCTGCGATAAAATTTCAATCATCCGCCCGTCCAGATGATCCACGGTGAACATTACCCCTTCCAGATAATCGGGAGGCGCGATCAGCGTAAGAAGCGAAAGGCTCCGCCTGATAAAAAGAGTAAGAAGCGCCACGGGATCGAATTTTTCATCCCCCGCCTCCACCCATCCCCCGCTTCTCGCCAGGCTTACCAGGTTCTTGATCAGAAAGCATTCCCCTTCCTCGGCAAACTTGACGGCCTCCCTGCCGAACAGCCACTGTTTCACTTCCTTTTTCCGGCATAAAACCGCCGGAATGTTGTACTGCTCCGTGCCCGTCACCACCGCAAGAGTCTCCACGTCTCCTTCCTTTTGCAGAAAGTAATAGCTGATCTGGGCATAATCATCACCCAAGTTATATCCTATGACGATGCGGCCCTTATTCTTTTTTCCGGCTCCGTCTTTTCTTTCCAAACGCATTCCTCCACCCTTACGCTTTCTTCCCGTCTCCGCCCGGTTCCTCCATCCTCAGCCGGAATATCCGGGAAACGATATACTCCTTCTTATAATAATTCTCCAGCAGACGGCTCTGCGACTCATAATCCTGCAAAGCCCCTGCCGCTATCATCTCATTCAACAGCCCGAAGCGGCCTTCTCCTTGGAAGCTGTCTTTGCCACTCACGGAAGCGCTTTCGCTGAACCTTTTTTCCCCGTCCAGTTCTTCCATAATATAGTAATGAAGCTGCTCGCCGAAAAATAGGATAAACGACTTCGCATAAATACCGCCATACATATCCTTCATTTCTTCCTGCCTGTACTCGTTTTCCGTATAATTGCCCCGTTCTATTTTATAATGGATCACCACCCGGCTTCCCGGCTTTGCCCGGTACTCAACCACCGTTTTATCCGCAAACCGTTCCATCCCCGGCAGTTCTTTCACATATTCCTTGAAAAAAGCAAAGTAAATGCCGGCTTCCGCCAGATCGGACAAAAACAGCCCCGCCGCCATCCGTATTTTCGGAGTAATCTCCTTCTTGTTCGCCGCAAAATATTTCAGAAAAGCCATCTTGCACACCTTGTGCAATTTTTCCCCCCTCTCATACACCCGCACCGCATCCGTAAAGAAGAAGGGATCTATCGCTTTATCCTCCACGAAATAATCATAAGAACACCTGGCCAGAAAAGCCGTTTCTACCTCCGGCTTTGCCCCGCCGGACACATAGGTCCTGAACACCTCGTCCCTTTCCCCGATAAAAGCGCCGGAAAACAGCATTTGTATGAGCATCCTCTCGCAGACCGCATAAGTATCCACTTCAAAGGCAGATGCCGACTTCCAGATTTTTTTCAGCTGCCAAAGCATTCCTTTATAAAAATATACCAGATAAGAAAGCAGATTCCCGTCATACTTTCCTTTCTGGAAAGCGTAATAAGCCATCGCCGTCATATCCCGGTCTTCAATAAACCCGTTGCGGGAAATCAGGCGGCTGCACATCCTCATCACTGTCTTCGCATCCATGCCCTGCATGCCGAAGCTCTTTACCCACTCAAAAGCTTTCTCGTACAACCCGCAGACCACCATAAACCGTACGGCCTCGCTCCTCTCCCTGCGCTTCATCCCTTCCGGCTCCAGCGCTTTCAGGTAATCTTCCAGATCCATCAGGGAATCCTTCTCATAATAGTAATGGATCAGCTTCAGGCATATTTCGCTTTTTCTTTCCTTCTCGATATAGGGAGATTCCGATATCCGGCGGAACTGCAATACATTTTCCTCCTTCACCTCCGCCAAAGACCGGTTGCTTTCGCACATATAAATATCCAGCCCCGCATGGGATCTTACGAAAGGCGCCGCCATCCGCAAAAGCTTCCCCGGCCCCATCATCCTCTCCGTTTGGATCGGCATGCTGGCCGTATACCGGTTCCCGTCTCCGTCCTCCAGCAGGATCTTATAATCCTCCCCGTACAGCGGCACTGCCGCGCAGCCGTCGCTGAAGGGATAATGGTATTCCCTGCTGCTCAGCGCATAACTCACCACCGCCTGCCGGATCTTCTTATTTTCCGTCCGCACGATATGGGTAAAAAGCAGCGTCGTCAACTGCTCCGCCCTCTCTTCATTCATCAGGTTTGCCGTCAGCGTATTCTTGTATAAATAGGCCAGATCCCGGTTAATCCTGCCCTTTTGGAGCTGATAAAGCACAAAATTTTCAATCTGTGCGCAGAATTTAATATAATACTCCGGATGCTCCTTCCTCCGTCTGTATATATAAGCGTACAAAAAAGCATTTTTCCTGTAATCAAGCTGGCTCTGGTAAGCGAAATACATCAGCACCATCTTAGGGATCTCCCCTTGAAAATCCGCAGGCAAAGCCATCATATAATACTCATACAGCCTGGTGATGCGAAGCTCCTGCTCCACGCCCATGCTGTACCAGGAAAAACTGGCGCTGTCCGTCCGGTTCCCTTTAATCAGCAGCGTGCAGATCGCCTGAAGCGTCTCGTTATCCGGAAATTTCCCATAATATTCCTTCAGAATATAAAAAGCCCTATCCGAATAGGTTTTCATCTTCTGCACTTGGTAGCGTATCTGTACAATGATATCCCTTGTCAGAAAACCTTTTTTGGCCGCAAAATTCAACACTTGTATCTCAAAGCCCTCCATTTTCATCAGCAGGGCCGGATTCATCTCCAAAAGCCGCCATGCCTCAATATACAGCACCGGGCTGGTACATCCTCCCTGAAACTGTTCCTCCAAAAATATCCAGCGTCTGGACGGGCTTTTCGTATACTCCTCCGCCAGATGCAGCATCAGCCACCCGATCCTCCAATTATCCCTGTTCGTTTTATATATCCAGGATATTCTTTCCGCAATCTCATCCACATACGAATCTTCCTCCGCATATAAGGTTGTCAGGTAAAGATAGTAGCACCAGACCTCCGGCCGGCATTCTTCCTTATCGATCGCCGCCTTGATGCGCTCCATCTCCCATTTTGCCTCCTGGATCCGCTCCTGGGTAATAAAAAGCTGTACACGGAACAATTTCGTCTGGATGTCCCTGCCATCCAGCGCAGAAAGCCTGTCCACCAGTTTCTCCGTCTCCCCCATCCAGATCCTGCTGCTGATCTTTTTTCCCCGGAAAGAGCAGTAATAATCGACCATCTGCATCAGAAGCTTTTTTTTCTCCCTGCGCACGCCATAAAAACGCCGTTCCCCCGCATGGCAGACAACTGTTACCGGAATCGTTATATCCACATGCGGATCGGAAATACGAATGCCGCCAAAATTGCGCCCGGCATGGAGCATCCCGCTGTCCACATAGAAAACCAGATGGAATATATTGCCAAGGAAATCATATTCCGATACCCTCTCCTTTTCCACCCTCAAAAAATCCCCTTCCGCCTCCAGCTCCAGGGAAGTATAACCCCAGCCGTTTCTTGTAATCCCGATTTCATGCCTGGACACTTCTTGCGGATCTTCGATCAATATCTCCGTTTTTTCCGGAATAAACTCTACCTTTTGCTTTTTATTGATCTCCAAAAGAAATTCTTCCATATTCCGCTCGTTCCCATAGACCGCAGACAGCCCCTTATACGCGCTGTAGTACTGCTTATCCAGTCCGCCGGAAAAAATAGTCTGAAAGCGGGGGGAATAAAAAATCTTTACTGCTTCCTCCCAATTTTCTTTTGCCAGATTGGTAAAATGAAACATATTTTTAATAGTTCCCATGCTGGACTCTATTTCATCTTTTTCCACCGTAACACGATAGGGAAGCTCATATTCCCCATAATTCGTAATAATGAAAAACGCGCCTTCCAATACATCTCCCGGCTCCATCCCCTTCGCGCTGAAACGATAAGGGATCGTTTCCTTTGTCCCTATAAATTCCTCTGCCAGACACTCCATCTGCATCTGCGATGAAGCAATCCACCCCTCCGCCGGCACATCCCCGGGGGCATAAATAGTAAACGAGCCTTCCGCCGTCTCCCCCTGCTTCAAGGAAAGCTCTAAAGATATGTCAGAAAACTCCAAAACATCCGTCTTTTCCATATTCTGTTTCCCTTTCCATATATAATTGAATTATATCATCAACAGACCGTTTTCTGCAACTGCTGCGACAACTTGCCAGGGAAATCCATTTTTGCGGGCGGCGGGCAGGGCAGCGGGAAAGAAAAAGGGCGGCGGCAGGAAGGCCGGGGGAGCAGATGGGGGATGGCTTCGCCGTGCCGGCTCCGGAAAATGGATTTTCTAAATATTCCGGCATCGTTGTGCCAGCCGGACGCAACCGCCCGCAATTCGCCATCCGGGCTCATGGCGGGCTTTTGATGACATCCTTGTCATCAAATTGCTGTTTTCTAAACGGAATATTAAGAAAATCTTATTTCCCTGCGTGAGGCAACGGCGAAGCCATCCCCCATCTGCTCCCCCGGCCTTCCTGCCGCCGCCCTGTTTTTCCCGCCCTGCCCTGCCCGCTGCCCGCAAAAATGGATTTCCCTGACAGTTTGAAATTCCCTCTTGACAAATCCGTTTCAATGTTATATTGTATTAATTAAATAATACAGTAGTACAAAATACATATGGAAAGGAAGGATTATATGGCATGGAATTTGAGCGCAGATAAGCCTATTTACTCCCAGCTCGTGGAAATCATACAAATACAGATCACTTCGGGCAAATACAAGGCGGGGGACAGGCTTCCGAGCGTCAGGGAACTGGCCGCCGAAGCGAGTGTCAATCCGAACACAATGCAGAAGGCACTCGCAGAACTGGAAAGAAACGCCTTGATCATCACGCAGCGCACCAGCGGGCGCATCGTCACGGAAGATACGGAATTGATTCGACAAACACAGGCTAATCTCGCCGATGAATACATTAAAAACTTTTTCCGCGCAATGAAAGAATTAGGATATTCGGCGGAAGATATTTTATTGCTCGTTCAGAAAACAGTCAATGAAGAATCCGTCAGCAGCCACTGACTGCCATGTTCCGGCTGACCAACGGGCCAAAAAGAAGAATGGAGGGAGAAATATAAATGGAAGCATTAGCGGTAATGCAGGGATTGACAAAAGTATACGGCAATACTCTGGCAGTGAATAATTTGAATCTTACCATACCAAGAGGCAAAATCATCGGGCTGCTCGGCCCTAACGGCAGCGGCAAGACTACTCTGATCAAAATGATAAACGGCCTTCTTACCCCGACTGCAGGCAGCATCTTAATCAACGGCATGGCGCCGGGGCCGGAGACAAAGGCAAGGATCGCCTATCTGCCGGAGCGGACTTATCTTCAAAGCGGCATGAAAGTATGCGATCTTGTGGATTATTTTGAAGATTTTTATGCTGACTTCGACAAAAACAGAGCTTTTTCGATGTTAGGCGCTTTAAATATCCAGCCCGCCGCACAGTTAAAAACATTGTCCAAAGGAACGAAAGAAAAAGTGCAGCTCATCCTTGTCATGAGCAGGCACGCAGACCTTTTCATCCTGGATGAGCCGATCGCCGGAGTCGATCCTGCTGCCAGGGATTATATTCTGAATACAATCATTACCAATTATGACGAAAATGCCAGCATTCTCTTATCCACCCATCTGATTTCCGATATCGAAAATATATTGGATGAGGTGATCTTTATCCGCAACGGCCAGGTAATCACCCACATGCCGGTGGACCGGATCAGGGAAGAATACGGACAGTCCGTAGACGCTTATTTTAGGAGGGTATTCGCATGTTAAAAAAATTATTCAAATATGAGTGGAAAGCTTTCTGGAAAGTACCGACAGCAATCAATGTTTTTCTCGGCATTATGACTTTTATCGGAATCATCTCCCTGGCCTCTCCTTTTTGGGAACTGGATATCCGGGGGATAGAGATTATGCTGGGGCTTGCGGTATTTTTCTATATTCTGGCCATTGCAGCCGGTTCCATCGGGGTGACAATTGCTATCACCGCCCGTTTTTACAAAAACATATATACGGATGAGGGCTATCTTACCAATACTCTCCCCGTCACTGCAAGGCAGATCATTTTGTCCAAGCTTTTTGTCGGAGTCATCTGGTCCTTTATTACGGGGGCTGCCGTATCGATCAGCGTATTTTCGCTTATATATACCGCTTCGCTCTCCTACTCGGATGTAAATATCTTTTATGAGTTTTGGCAGGATTTTCCTGAATTTTTGCGTTTTTTCAGGGAAGAAGCAAAAATCAGCTTTTTCCTGTTTGCCTTCCTTGGACTGATCTATTTGATATTGTCCACAGCCTTATCGATCTTAAAACTTTATACCGCCATCGCCCTCGGCCAGCTTTTTAGCCGCCACAAAGTGGCAGGTGCTGTTATGTGGTATATCGGGGAATATGTTGTCTTTGAAATTATTACCTCTTTCCTGAGAGGCATTCCATCCTATAGCAACGGTCTTTTCTCCTTTTTCTTTTCCTATGGGATCAGCTATTATAACAGTAATAGCTATTCCGTTCTGCTTTCTATGCTCATAGCCATCGGATTCTGTCTGGCGGTTTGCGCGGGGTTGTATTTCCTGACGGAGCATATGCTGAAAAATCGATTGAATTTGGATTAAGGGGCATTGCGGAGCTTTCGTTGTTTATCAATTCATTCCAGGAAAAAACGGTTCCGGCCTGAGCGCCCGCTCACAGCCAGAACCGTTTTTTTATTCCCGCAAGCAATGAGCCAAGCAGACGCGCTTGCGCGTATATTTGGCGAATGCCGCGAGGGTCAAATACCAATGTGTCCGTAGGACGCATTCCCCTTGGGGCGTTTCAAGCTTGATACCCCGCTGCTTGCGGCGGGGTCTTTGGCTGCTTCCCTTTATTTTTCCTTTTTTCCCGCCTTGCCTCCACCAAAGATGCTGTAAGGCATACGAGGAAACAGCTGCCGGTCAGCAGCCAGTCCAGTTTCTTCTCCACGTTCTTTTTTCGCGCTTTCACGGCTTTTCGATGGATTTTTGCTTTGACTTTCTGCATTTTGATCCGGTCCTTTTCGTTTTGCTTTAATGTTTTCCGCTGGTTATGTTCTTTTAATTTTATCGTCTTCTCTTTTTCTTTCAGCATTTTCGCCAGCGGTTTCCCGAGTCTTTTCGTAATTCTTTTTGATCTGTGCGCTTTATCCACTCTGGGCATCCTCCTTTTCAGATGCATGTTTCTATCAGGTTTCATGCTGGTTCCGCTATCCGGCTGACTCCTACATATATGTTGGAGATCTGGTACCAAGTGGGATAATCCACTACGCCGGACTGGGGCATGTTGAATATTCTCTGGAAAGTCCTCACTGCATCTGCCGTACGGCTTCCATAGATTCCATCAGCCGCAATCACCGGGATCGCCGGGTAATTCTGGGCGATTCGGTTCAACTGCTGCTGCATCTGGCGCACCTTATCCCCGCTGGACCCTATCGTCAGGTTGTAGCCCGGCCAGGAAGACGGAACTCCGGCAATGCTTTCCGCAGAATTAATATACATGTCGTTTCCAAAATAGTAGCGGATGATTTCTATCGCCGAGTACCCTTCTTCCCCAAGATATTTGGAACCCCATTGGCTCAATCCGCTGCAGGTCACACGGTTTCCGTCGCAGTAAGAAGTAAAAATCGGCTGGCGGACGCCGGGGCGTGACAAGTAATTTGCAAAAATAGTATCTACCAAATAATCAATATTATCAAAAATATTTCTTCCGCGCATCCATTTCTGGTCATAAGCAGTGGATGACGTAATCGTAAAGTTGTAACCTTGGTTCCGGTACGGCGGAATCACCACTGACTCATGGTAAAAAATCATTTAAATTCAGTTCAAATTTTCTGTGCATTTCCAAAACGCAGAGCCAGCATCATCTGCCCCATTATATCATCACCCTCCGGTGAAATGCAACCGTCTTTGACCGTATCGTACACGATGCCTGCATGATAGACATCATCCCCGTGATCCATCAAAGGATATCTCCATGCGGGAAATATATGGTCTGAAAGAATCTGACTGTATGTAATTGTAAACAAACTTACCAGTGGCTCACGCTTGTCCGGACAGACGGCTCCGCTGCATCGGAATATCCACTGGTTCACTTTCCTAATCTTCCACGCTTCCAATCAGCACCTTCTTCCCGCAGAACGCAAACCCATATTTACGAATACGTCCCTCCGGAATCCCCTTTGCCACAAGATTTGCCTGATAGTCTTTCTCTTCTATCTGCCGCAGTGCCTCTTTTACCGTATCGGAAAGTTCCTTTTCCGCTGCCTCCTGCACCTTAAACTCCATAATAACAGCATCGTTCATGACCGCTCCGCTTTCTGTCTTTCTCGGCTCCAACATGACATCATATCTTCCGAATCCGCTTTCCCTGTTGGATGTAATCAAATATCTGTCGGCAAGTTCTACCATCAGGCCAAGTACAAAACCATGATAAAAACGTTCCGGCTCTTCTCCGGACGGATTCCTCCCCGTGTCAAAATAGCTGAAAATATTCAGCGCTACTTTATTCATATAAGTATTCATCGCCCTTATATCATGAACCAGCAAGGCTTTCACAAAATCATTGTAACCGGACGCCGCGCCGCCGAACCATTTCCGTATCATATTCCGAAACATAGTCTTCACCTCAAAGTTGGTTAATCCCAGCCTGTAATCCTGCCTCCACTCTCCAAATTCCGAAGTATATGTCTCATATTTTACTACTTTCAGATAACCGCTGGCCAGCAGAAGGCTCCAAAGGGCCTGTTCATCATTGTCCAGCATACTGTATACAATCTGTTCGTCTATCTCCGCACAAATAGTCCCTCCTTGTAATAAAGTTTCAAAGTCTTCCTTGACATTTACACTTCCTTCCTGCAGCAGTTTTCCTACAAGACTATTGGAACTGCTGTTTGCCCAATAAGCACCTACTTTCCTTTTATCAAGGAAATTGATAATAGACCAGGGATTATAAATATCTTTTTTCTTTCCAAAAATAAACCCATCGTACCAACCTTTTACCTGCTTCTTCTGTTCTGTCAGCCCATATTCTTCCAGTGCCTCAAACACTTCACTTTCTGTAAAACCGAAACAATCCGTATACTTATCAGAAATAGCCGTTACCACTTCAAGATTATTCAAATCGGAGAAAATAGATTCTTTACTTATTCTTGTAATCCCCGTCATAAAAGCGCGCTCCAAACAGGGATTGGTTTTAAAGGTAGAATTAAACATACTTCTGATAAAAACCACCATTTTATCCCAGTATCCATACACATACGCCTCCTGCATGGGCGTGTCATATTCGTCCAAAAGAATTATTACCTTTTTTCCATAATAGCGGCACAGGTAGCCAGTAAGCATTTTTAGTGATAAAGATGCCATATAATCTTCCATATCCGCCGATATTCTCTGAAAATCTTCTTTCTCATTACCGTTCAGTACATCACTCTGAAGCAGAAAATCAAATTTATTATATACCATCTGGATAATCTTACATATTTTTTTACGCGCCTCTTCAAATGTAGCTTCCTTAATATCCGCAAAACTTAAAAAAATAACCGGATATGTTCCCTGTAATTTTCTGTAATCATAATCTCCGTCCGCAGATTTCTCTTCCCATATGTTAAGTCCCTCAAATAAATCGCCTCTGTTTGCATAATTAACGGAAAAGAATTTCTCCAACATACTCATATTAAGGGTCTTTCCAAATCTTCTCGGACGAGTGAGCAATGTTACATCATCATCAGATTCCCACCATTCACGTATGAAATTAGTTTTATCGATATAAAAATTATTACTTATTCTGATTTTTTCAAAATCCTGTCTTCCAATGCCTATTACTCTCATCATAACCAGCCCCATACGCAACATAATTGTTCCTGTTTGTTCTTACATTTAACGCCTTAGCCATACAGCATCACACTTAAATGCACCTCGCCGCTTTCCTTAAATAAACTATTCTATTCTGATACTTGCTTTATTGGATACTTTCCGTAACTGTTATCAGCATTCCATTCAGCTATGGAAAGAACATCCACATGCTCTATCAACTTCTTACCATCCCCTATATTATCCTGAAGAACAAAAGGCAATTCCATTTTCAATCTGTTTCGCAGTCTCTTTCTGGCAGTTGTATCTCCATTGGGATATTCGAGAATATAGATGTATTGAATTGGTTTATTTTTATCTAATAATCTCAAATAATGCAGGGAATCATAAAATTTTCGTGATGCAACTAATATTTTCTTATCCGCCATTGGATGGAATGCTTCAGGATTCTCTGCATTTGCAAGACATGCATTTTTATACTCTACCATAAGGATGTGAGTAGAATTTTCAATCAAAAAATCCACATCACTCATATGTATCCCCGCGTTATGATAATCCTCATGCATCTTATCCGTTGCCCATACAGCCGCTCTGCAATCAATACTGTATGCACCGTTTTCCTCTATAAATATATCTTTCATAGGTATCCTCTTACAGTTCATATATTTCATCAAGCAGTTTATTATCTGCAATCATAATATGATTAAACCTGATTTCATCCATCTTGTATGCTGACTGGCTATATATTGTCTCGCTATTATCATCCATCCCTGGAAATATCTTTTGCATTTCATCTGAAAACAAGTTCCGGCTCTTGTACAAATTATGAAACATCACCTGTTCCTTATTTGCGCGTCGTATTTCTAAATATTTTGCAAAATTGTAACTGTGTGTCGCTACAAAAATCTGGGTTCCGTTTCTCTGTAATTCCAGCAAAATCTCTGCAACAAGAGGATACAATTCAGGATTCAGATTTGCTTCCGGCTCATCCCATAAAAGAACTGTCCCTTTCTCCAGGAGACCATTTCGTATCAGTTTCCAAAGCAAACCTAATTTGCGCAACCCCTCCGCCTCTAATGAAAAATCCACTTTTCTGCCATCCTTTTTTAACATATAAAAAGAATCATTCTCCAAAATAACCGTTCCATCAATTACATCACTGATTTTATCAAGAATGCCGCTCATAACAGATGGGACCTCCCGTGTTTCCGGCAAAGAAGCATTTACAATAATATCTACCTGTGTCCCATCAAAAGGCATATTATATTTCTGATTCATCGCCAGAAATCCCTTTGCATGGGATAGCATTTCTGTCGTAGGAATAAATACGGACTGTATATTCAACCCAAGCCATTTATCGTAATTAAGTATAACTTTATGAGAAAGACTGTCTTCAAAGCTGTGCGTACCGTCTGATACTCTGTAATAACAATAATCTTCTTTATTCTCTGCATTTTTTAAAGCATCACTATCTTTCAGGCTGTTAGAGAAAAATTGTACCAAGCTCTTTGTTTTTCCCGGATCCGCCTGCCTGATTGACCATTGCGTTGCTGCATAAATCATTTTTAGGATAGTTGTCTTTCCAACTCCGTTTTCACCAAGTAGAACATTTATTCCATCACCAAATTCCATTTTGAATCCATCATTAAATGTGTCACTTTCTTTTATATTTTTAAAATCAGCATTATTTTTTCTCAAATGACGTCTGAACACCATTACATTCAAAATTTCTATCATTTTAATTGCCATAGTTTGTCTCCATCCACATTTTATTACGTTTCTATAGTTAACGACATTAAAAATTTCGTTTACTATAATTCATATTATACCCAGTTCCCGCCTTTTTGTACATCATTAATCATAAACAGTAACCAGTACTGATAACTTCTCTCTGCAGAATTTGTCGCTTCATTCGCAGCACTCTGCCCTGTCTCCAAATTTGTGGAACAGGAAAAATCGGAAAGACACTGTGCCGTTTTGTCCTTCCGATTGTCTCAATCCCATCTAAAATATGAGCCGTTTCAAACTGTGTCATTCAGCCGCATCCCCCCGTCAACCCTGACCACCAGCTTGTCCAGCCATCCTCCCTGCTACCATCAATCAATTACCGACGATATCCAGCGCATGCATATAAGCGTCGGAACCGCGCGCGCAGGTCACGGTCAATTTTTTGCCTCTGACAAAAGCTTTGCAGTTGCTGATGCTGTTTACTGCATCCAATTTTAACTCCATGGTTCCTCCGCTGGTGGATAAAAAAAGCACATTCTGTGTCGACCCGTCCGCCACCGTCCCCGTAACGGTAGCCGGCGAAGACCGGTCTATCTCTACCGCTCCTGTACTGTCTTTTATCCCCACAATGCTGGCAGCATGCATGTAGGCATCGGAACCCCGGTAACAGGAAACCGTCAGCTTGTTGCCCGGCGTAAGCACAACGCCGTTTCTGGTATCCGTATTATTATCAATCACGAGCTGCATTTCCCCCTCGTTGGTGGATAAGTATAAAAGCCCTTCTTTTGTTTTTTCCGCTGCCGTCCCCGACACCGTCACTGTGGAAACATTCACTGGTGCGGCCGGTGCCGGCGTTATTCCCGATACCGGCGTTGTGGGCGTTACAGCCGCAGTTCCGTTCATCGTCTGTGAATTCACCGGCACATTCCCTGCCGGCGTGCCGATAGGAGTCGTAGGAGCCGCTGTCCCGATATCATAAATTCTCGCCGCATGCACATATGCGTCCGAGCCTCTCATACATGTAATATTATAGCTTTTCCCTACTACGAGAAGGGAACATCCGCTGACATCGGTAGTCGCGTCCAGTTTTATTTCCATTTCCCCCTGCTGCGTGGAAACATATAGCACATTGCCCGTCGTCTTATCCCCGATTTTCCCCGTTACGGTAGCCGTTGCCGAGGAATCCAGCGTTACCGAAGCTTCCTGCGTCTCGCTGGTAATCTTCGCCGCATGCAGATATCCGTCCGAACCATAAGTCACGGCAACGCTCACCCTTTTATCCGGCAAAAGTATTTTGCAGGCAGTAATATCCGTTTCGCTGTCCAGCTTGATTTCCATATAGCCTTCCCTCGTGGAAAGCTTCAGCAATTCGTTGTTTGTCCCTGATAAAACGGTTCCGTTCACCGTCGCCAGAATTTCCACCGCATGAGCTTCCATCCGGTTCCAGGGAGCAGCAGCGATTCCAACCACAAGGCAAACCGCTATGCATGATTTGACAGCCTTATACATTTTCGAAAATGTACTTTTTTTGGTCAGCACATCCCTCTTCATATCCATATCCTTTCATCATCCGCAAATAAGAATCCGCACCCGCCTATATAACAGGGGATGAGCATTCTGACATTCGAAACACATGATATAATGAATTGCGCTGATGCGCAAGCAAGTCATCAACCTGGCGGTTGGTGACACATGATATAATGAATTGCGCTGATGCGCAAGCAGGTCATCAACCTAGCGGTTGGTGACACATAATATAATGTTATCATACAATATTCGCCCCGGAAAAGCAATATATTCCCAATTTCTTAACACGACAAACGCATGAATGTGTATCATAACTAAATCCCCACATCTATTTGAAAAATTACAGGTTCATAATCAGTTCCAGATGTTTTTCAGGATTTGTCCCTATTGCATACCTT
>JAETNQ010000073.1 GCA_021772075.1 Lachnospiraceae bacterium | reverse complement strand
CAGGCAGAAAGCGGATGTCCGTGTAGTAAAGAAAGATAAGGATACGGGCAACGGTCTTGCAGGAGGGATATTCGGATTGTACGCTTCTGAAAATATCACCAATGCAGATGGGAATGCTGTTGTATCCAAAGGCGCGTTGCTTGACAAGGTGACAACGGACAGCAATGGAAACGCTGCATTTTCCGCAGACCTTCCGATTGGGTTTGGGTATGAGGTGAAGGAAATCCAGGCTCCGGAGGGGTATCTCAGGAACACGGAGGATGTGTATTCTTTCAGGTTCAGCTACACCAATGACCGGGAAGCGAAAGTGGCGTTCTCCCATACCTTTGCCAATGAGCGTGTCAATGCCACGATCCGCCTTCAGAAGAAGGATAAGGAAACCAATCAAAATATCCCGCAGGGGGACGCTACGCTGGAACATGCCGTTTACGGGCTGTATGCGAGGAAAGACATCCTGCACCCGGATAAAAAGACGGGGACGCTCTATAAAGCCGGGGAGCAGGTAGGGACACTGACCACGGATAAAGAGGGGAAGGCGGAGATCACAGACTTATATCTTGGGGAGTATTTTGTGAAGGAGATTACGCCGCCCACGGGTTATCTTGCAGATGAGGCGGAGCATGACCTGGTATGTAACTATGAAGGTGACTTGGTGGCTACGGTTGAGCGTGACTGCACTTCCTTGGAGCAGGTGAAAAAGCAGCCATTCCAGATCATCAAGGCGGCGGACAATGGGAAGACTGATGCGGATTTATTGTCTGGCGCAGGGTTTACCGCATGGTTGGTATCTTCCCTGGATACGAAGGGGAACGGCGGATATGATTTTGATTCCGCTGAACCTGTAGTGATTGGGGAAAATGGGGCGACGGAGATTTTCACGGATGAAAGGGGCTATGCCTGCAGTATCCCGCTCCCGTTTGGAACGTACATTGTGAGGGAAACGACCACACCGCATAATTACACGCCGGTCAGGGATTTTCTTGTGCATATCACGGAGCATAAGCCGAATACGCCGCAGGTATGGCGGGTGCTTTTGGACGATGAATTTGAAGCGAAGCTGAAAATCGTGAAACAGGACGATGAAACGAAGAAAGCTGTGCTTGCGGAAAATACAGAGTTTAAGGTATATGACCTGGACAATGAAAAATATGTAGAGCAGGTGACGACTTACCCGACCGTGGTAACGCATAAATCTTATTTTACAGACAGTGAAGGCTATCTGATCCTGCCGCAGAATTTAAAGATCGGGCATTACCGCATTGAGGAAGTGAATGCCCCGTTCGGCTATATGCTGAATGAAAATTATTATGAAGTGTCCGTGGATTCCGATACGCTGTACCAGATGGACGATGTGTCAGGGGATGTCATTATTGATGTTGTCTATGAGAACCATCCGGTAAAGGGCGAGCTGCATATTGTGAAGAAAGGCGAAGTCTTAAACCGGTATGATGATAAGGATTTCCGCTATGAAGTCGAAAACCTGGAGGGTGCAGAGTTTAAAGTCTATGCGGCAGAGGATATTTATACCGCAGATTTTCAGAAGGATGAAAACGGGAACCGGATTCTTGAGTATGCTTCCGGCGCACTGGTGGAAACGCTGGTGACGGATAAAGACGGGAAAGCCCTGGTTGAAAACCTCCCGCTTGGCACATACCGGATTGAGGAAACAAAAGCGCCGGAGGGTTTTGTTCTGAATGGAGAGGCACAGACCATTACTTTCGCTTATGCAGGACAGGATACGCCAGTCATCGAGCAGACTGCCACATTTGAGAATGACCGCCAGAAGGTGGAGATTGCAGTGATAAAGAAGGATGCGGAGAATGGCGCTGTGGTAGAGGGCGCAGTCTTTGGGCTGTATGCGAAAGAGGACATTTTGGCGCATGGGGAAGTAATCGTAAAAGCGGATACGCTGCTTGGGGAAGCCATGACCGGGGAAGACGGCAGGGTAGCCTTTGAACTGGATCTGCCTTTCGGGGAGTATTATATCCGGGAAGAAAAAGCCCCGGCAGGCTATGTATCTTCCGACGAAACCATAGAAGTGTCTGCGGCATATCAGGGCCAGGATGTGAAGGTGGCAGAATATGTTTCTGAATTTAAGAATGAGCCGACAACCGTTTCCATAAAAAAGACAGACCTTGCAACAGGCGTGGAGCTTTCCGGGGCAACACTGACCGTCCTTGATAAAGACGGGAATACCATAGACACATGGAAAGCCGTCAAAGGGGAGGAACATATCATTAAGCGGCTGACCGCAGGGGAAACCTATACGCTCCGGGAAGAATTAGCACCCTACGGATATTTAAAGGCGGAGGAAATCACGTTTACTGTGGAGGACACTGCTGAGATCCAGAAGGTGGAGATGAAAGACGATGTACCGACAGGGACGCTCCTGATCAACAAAGAGGGGGAATTTCTGGAGGATGTATCTTTACTGGACAGCATTGGCGGATGGATCACGCATCTGTTTGAATATGTCACTGGTTCGCTGAAAGATGTTACTTTTGAAGTGTATGCCTTAGAGGATATAAAGGCGGCAGATGGGGAGAGTGACGATTATTATAAAAAAGATGAGCTGGTAGACACCATCACCACGGACGATACCGGGATTGCGAAGCTTACGAACCTGCCTCTTGGAAAATATTTTGTGAAGGAGAAGGAAACGGCAGAGGGTTATGTTTTAGACGGAGAAATCCGGGAGATTGACCTGACTTACCGTGACCAGGACACAGCAGTTGTCACATTTTCTACGGACTGGCAGAATAACCGCCAGAAAGCAGAGATTCAGGTATTAAAAACGGAAAAAGATTCTGACCGTGCAGTAGAAGGAACCGTATTTGCCTTGTGTGCAAAAGAGGACATCACCAACAAAGACGGCAATGTAATCATGGAGGCGGATACGGTGATCGAGGAGAAAACCACGGACAAAGACGGGAAGCTGTCATTTACGGCTGACCTTCCGATTGGGTTCCCGTATTATGTGAAAGAAACCGCCCCGGCTCCGGGCTTTACCAGTGAAGGCGAGGTGCAGGAATTTGAGTTCACTTATGAGGATGCGGAAAAAGAAAGCATCTCCTATGAATTTGCCTTTGAAAACGTGCCTACGGTATTTGAGTTTACCAAAACATCCCTTACGGATGGCAAAGAGGTTGAGGGCGCAAAACTGCAGGTGACGGATGAAGAAGGCAATCTTGTAGATGAATGGATTTCCGGAAAGGAGCCGCATATCATCAAAGAGCTGACGGTCGGCGGGAAATATACGATGACCGAAACACAGCCTGCAGACGGCTATGTGACTGCAGAGAGCATTACATTTATTGTGGAGAATACGGGCGAAGTGCAGAAGGTTGAGATGAAGGATGATGTAACAAAGGTAGAAATTTCTAAGACGGACATAGCCGGGAAGGAACTGCCGGGGGCAAAACTTTCCATCCTGGATAAAGAAGGGAAAACAGTGGAGAGCTGGACTTCCGGGGATAAGCCGCATTATATAGAAATGCTGCCAATCGGGGAGTACACGCTGCATGAGGAAAGTGCGCCGGACGGCTACCTGGTGGCAGAGGATGTGAAGTTTGAAGTCAAAGATACCGGGGAGATACAGAAAGCATCAATGGAAGATGATGTAACAAAAGTAGAGATTTCCAAGACAGACGTGGCCGGAAAGGAACTGCCGGGGGCAAAACTTTCCATCCTGGATAAAAACGGGAAAGTAGTGGAGAAGTGGACTTCCGAGGATAAGCCGCATTATATAGAAATGCTGCCAATCGGGGAGTACACGCTGCATGAGGAAAGTGCGCCGGACGGTTACCTGGTGGCGGAGGATGTGAAGTTTGAAGTCAGCGACACCAAAGAAATTCAGAAGGTTGTGATGAAGGATGAAGCAAAACCGGACGAACCAAAGGAAACGCCAAAGCCGGAAACACCGTCTGCCGAGACACCGAAAACCGGGGATGACAGGCCGTTCTGGTTATGGCTTGCATTAGCCGGGATTGCAGTCTGCGGCATTGGAAGTTCTATATTTATATTCTGCAGAAAAAAGAAGGAGGACTGACAGCATTTGGCGAAATCCAGGTAGCTGTCCATAGAAGCAAAAAGAAATTAAGCATGAGGGCGTTTACAGGAAGAATCTGTAAGCGTTTTTTCATGCTTCCATATATGGGGAACTGTTGGTTGTAGATCCTGTGCAGAAACATATTCACAGGAATCTGTAAATGTCAGTTCCCCATATGGAAAGGGGTGAAGCAAAATGAAAGGAATCATCGCCGCTGCAGGTATATTTGTGGCGGTTACGCTGTACTCGTGCATCCGGGCAGGGGCGCAGGAGGACAGGCGTATGGAAGAAATGGAACAGAGAGGGGAATGGGATGCAGGCAGGATGGGCAGACAGCCGGAACCGGGTGAGGGATAGCCGGAATTATGCAGAGGACAAGCCGGGTGACTGTAAGCACTGTTATTTCTGGAAAGGGAAGCGGAAAGGATGCAGCCAGAAGGAATGCTATTACCTTTTGCCGGAAGAAAAAAAGTCATCATCAAATATTTCGGGAAATCTTCTGTCACAGGAATTTAGTAAAAATGATGGCACTAACTGCCATAGCTGTCCTTATGGCAGGCATTCCCCATGTATCGGCTACTGTATACAGAAGATTTTGCAGGAGATGAGGCAGAGAAAACAATCCGCAGGAAAGGAGGGAGAACGCCTTGCAGGACGAGGTAAATGAGAAAACCGTATCGCTGTGCATTAATGGTGGCAAGATTTCCGCACGGATTCTGAAAGCTGCCATGCTGAAAGCGCTGGCAAAGATGGAGCAGGAGAAGCGGAACGGGAAGCAGAGGCAGGCAGAGAAAAAAGCGGTACAGAAGGCAGAAAAAGGCGCTGCCATAAGCCACGGGAAACAGAGCATGGAAAAGCTGATGGGGCAGGGATGCCAGCTATCCAACATTGAAGTGACGGACGGCAATATCAAGTCCTTTGAAAAATGTGCCCGGAAGTACAGCATTGATTTTAGCCTGAAAAAAGACACGTCCATCTCCCCGCCCCGCTATTTTGTATTCTTCAAGGCAAAAGACGTAGATGTGATGACGGCGGCGTTTAAGGAATATACCGGAAAATCACTGAATAAAAGCAAAAAACCGTCCATCCGTAAGAAACTGGAACTGGCGAAGGAGCGGACTGCAAAGCACAGGGAGCGGGAAAAGACAAAACAGAAGGAACGGGGGCCGGAGCATTGAGTGGGAAACAGAAAAAGAAAGCCGCTGCAAAAACAAAATCTGTGCCATTGTCCGTGAAACTGAAAGGCATGATCCGGGAGAAAATGCCTCCCATAGATGCGAAACGCCTGCTTATGCTGAATATCCCGTATGTGATTATATTTTATCTGGTGGATAAAGAGGCATGGCTGTATCGCCACTGTATCGGGGAGTCCCTTGTGGATAAGGCAATGGCATTGTTCTTAAATTTCCAATTGGCGTTTAAGAATCCTTTGCCAAGCATTCATGGGTATGATTTGCTGGCCGGGGTAATCGGAGCTGCTATTGTGAAGATCATTGTATATATGAAAGGTAAAAATGCAAAAAAATACCGGCATGGAGAGGAGTATGGTTCTGCCCGGTGGGGGACACCGAAAGACATCGCCCCCTTTATTGATCCAGTATTTGAAAATAACATCCTTTTAACGCAGACGGAACGGCTGACCATGAACAGCAGGCCGAAGCTGCCAAAGTATGCCAGGAATAAGAATGTCATCATTATAGGCGGCTCCGGTTCCGGCAAGACAAGGTTCTATGTAAAACCGCAGCTCATGCAGATGACACCGAATGTTTCATATGTTGTCACTGATCCGAAAGGAACAATCCTGGTGGAGTGTGGAGAGATGTTAAAGCGTGGCACGCCAAAAATAAAAGACGGGAAGGCGGTACGGGACAAAAATGGGAAAGTGGTTTATGAACCATACAAGATAAAGGTTTTGAATACCATAAACTTCAAAAAAAGTATGCATTACAATCCGTTCCGGTATATCCGCTCTGAGAAAGACATTTTAAAACTGGTGAATACAATCATCGCAAATACCAAAGGGGAAGGTGAGAAATCATCGGAAGATTTTTGGGTGAAAGCCGAGAGGCTCCTATATTGTGCCTTGATTGGTTATATCTATTATGAAGCGCCGGAAGAAGAGCAGAATTTTTCTACGTTATTGGAATTTATCAATGCTTCGGAAGCCAGGGAGGACGATGAAGAATTTAAAAACGCCGTGGACGAATTGTTTGAGGAACTGGAAAAAGAAAAGCCGGAACACTTCGCCGTGCGGCAGTATAAAAAATACAAACTGGCTGCGGGTGTTGTATGCTCTAAAAGACTTCTTAATCAAGCGGTTGGGAAGTCTCTTAGAACACACAACCTAAAACCGAAGAAAGGAGCGCAAGTTATGAGAAAAAACGAGAAAATCACAGCTCTGTACGAACGACTGAGCCGTGATGACTTTGGCAAAGATGATGACCAACAGCGTGAGAGCAACTCCATATCCAATCAAAAGGCAATGTTGGAGGAGTTCGCCGCACGGCAGGGCTTTACAAACCTTGTCCATTTCACGGACGATGGCATTAGCGGCACCTGCTTTGACCGTCCCGGATTTTTAGCAATGATGAAAGAGGTTGAAGCCGGGAATGTGGAGTATCTGTGTATCAAGGACATGAGCCGCATGGGTCGTGACTATCTGAAAGTCGGTCAGATTATGGAAATTCTGCGTCAGCGTGGCGTTCGCCTTATCGCCATCAATGACGGCGTGGACAGTGCCAGAGGGGACGATGATTTTACCCCTTTCCGCAACATTATGAACGAGTATTACGCCAG
>JAETNQ010000021.1 GCA_021772075.1 Lachnospiraceae bacterium | reverse complement strand
TCTTTGAATTTCCTCTGAATTTTCCGCCCCGTTTCTTCGGGGCTCTCGGAATTTTCAGGGCTGCATTGCTGTTCATTTGCCAAGGTTCGCTTCGCTGCCGCTTTTTTCTTATTTCGCCGGCAACGAAATTGAGTATAGCACCTCTATCCCCAAATTGTCAACATATTTTTTAAAGTTTTTTCAAGTTTTTTTTAAAGATTTTTTTACCCACTATATCTTGTGGTTATATATTGTTTCCTATACATTTCCTATCTATAAACCCAAACCCATAATCCAGTTGGCAATATAATTTCTATTATATATATTCATAAGCAAAGCACTCTCATTGGTCCACTCCATAATCCGCCTCCCAAACAAACCGGTGGGAAAGCTATCTACTATAATATATATCATCCAAAATATAATAAGGATCTCCACAGCTCCCGCCATTGCTCCTGCCAAACGGTTTGCCAGGCTGATCAACGGAAGTTTCGCCACCGTTTCTATCGATTTCATCAGCATTCCCAGCAGCCGGTAAAGAAAGCTCACGATAACGAGTATGACAGCCGATATGACTATCACCTTTGTATTCTTTTGCAATATTCCTCCCAAAAGCAGAAGTGCGGTTGAAATAACCACAAGCGCCATAAACAGAGAGATCAATCCGTTTATCTCACCGGCCAGTCCATTCTTAAATCCCTTCCAAACGCCGCACACAACTAATATAATAAAAATTACCGCCAATATATTCACTTTAGTTTCCTCATTCATAGCGATAGTTCAGCATACCGCTGAACTATTACCGTCTACTTCATTTCCATTACTCTCATCGCATTTTGTGTCATAATAAGAAAGCGATTGCTTTTCTCCTGCGGAACAAATAAGTATATGATCTCATCAAATTGATCGCTGAAACGCTCCGTTCCATGTATATTATATACGTTATACTCAATATCGCTGCATATAATAAATTCGTCTTTATGAAAAATAATATTTGTATATTCCGTATCAAAGCTTTTACTCGTTATCAGATTTCCACTATCGTCATATATATTCAGCCTGTATTTTCCGTCTCCCTCTGTATTCAAAAAGACCAGTCCGACATACTCCTCGTTATAAAAAACACCCTGCACTTTGACGCTCAGCAGATTCTCTGCCGCACTGACCGGTTTCTGGCTTCCAGTAAAAAACATGATCCTGTCATCCGATACGGCAAACACCGTGCTGCTGTTCATAAAATGAATGAACGGAACCACCGTTCCCCGATAATCATATCCGCTTACAAAACGATCCGAAGACAGGTTCTGCCCTACCTCTCCAAAATTATGAAATGCAATCGAAGATTTCAGGATACCTCTGTCCACATATAAATAAGAAATAGCCAGCAGCTCCCCATTGGGGGAAATGCTGATATCCAGCGGATATCCGGATCTGTCCATCGTCGTTTCGCTTTCTACCAATTCTTTTCCAGAAGTATCATATAAATGTATCCTTGTGATTCGGGAATCATCTAAAATTACAGCCACAACTCCATTTGCCGCTACGCTGAACTTACGTATCGGAAGATTGGTTGTTATTTCCCCCATACGGCCCGATGTATTCATGACATATATCGTTCTTCCGTTATAATCTCCTATGGCTGCTACCGAGCCATTAATATCCACGATGGGGTTCTGCATTTCATAAGTCTGGTTCCACAGCACTTCACCCCTGCTGTTCATGCAATTAGCGCCGTCTTTACTATAAGTAAGAATATGGTCTCCAAGAGATAAATAAGTAGAACCCTCTACCCTTGTAACCGGAATGGAATTCACGATAACGCTTTCTTCATATTCCCGGTTATTCCAACTGACAATTATCATCGCTGCTACAGCAACTGCCAAGGCAACTCCAAGAACACCTCTATAAAAAACAGCCAATTTATGGCTTCTGATTCTTTCTTTATAATTAATACTACGTCCTTCTTTTGTCCCTCTTGCCCTGGAACGTAAATACTCCCTGACGCCTGCCATTTCAACCTCCATATATAAATATGTCTTTTATTGTAGCACACTTGTCCTTCGTCTTCAATTCTTTTCAGAGTCCGCCAGCGGTGAGGAATAAATTTTATTATTCCGATGCTTCATGCATTTCCCTGCATGTTTTCTTAATTATCCACATTTTTCAAATTTTTTTAATTGATATTCACATATGATGGGGCCGGTAAGCCAGTTTTTGAAATCTGTGGAAAATTATTCTGTTATTTCATCTTCCATTCAACCACCACCTGTGCTAAAATAACCTTGTCATTCAAGATACACGGTTGTGTATCTGTAAATGTAGGATACATCTTCCGCTGTTACCGTCAGTCCGCGAAAACTTTCAAGTAACCCGGAAGATGTATTCTTTACTGTCTGCTTCAGTTTTTTTATATAGGGATTCCATGCCAGATAAAGCTGCATCAGGATATCTGAAATCTGTGTCAGCAGGTAATGGTTCTTCATCGCGTTACTGTTCCTGCTGTTAAGGTGTTCTATCCGGTATATTCCGTTTTTCTGGTTGTTAAAGCCCTCGTTTTCTATTTTCCAGCGTCCTCTTCCCGCATATATCATTTCCTCCAGATTTTTCCCCGTAAGCTCCAGACTGCTTATCCAGCGGAACCGTACTCTGTACTTTTTCCCTTTTTTATCCTTCTTTTCGTATTCGTATTCAAATACGTTCATGCTCTCTTTTTTGCCCGCCACTTCTTCCACATGGTTGGCATAGCAGCCCGTCCCCTTTTCTTCACACAGCCCGCTTGCCTTTTTTATGCCGCCGCTTTTGATCCATTCAAACCCCTCATCCAGTAATTTCTGGCGCGTATCCTTCTGCGTAAAAATATACGCCCAATGGTATTTCTCCCTGCACAGCTCCATCATCGGCTCCGTTGCGTACAGGGCGTCGCCCTGTATGCAGATAGGCAGCCTCGGATAATCCTTTTTGATCCTCTCCATAAGACGTTTTGCTGCGTTTGTCTCACAGTCCTGTTTCTCCACATCTTCCTTTTCGTTTTCTATAAATTCTGTCCCCAGACTGATTACCATGCTGTCGCCCAGCACAATCTTTGCTTCCAGAACCTTATGGTAATACAGCTTTTCCTTTTTCCCATCGTCCGTCCGCCTTTCCGTGCGCAGACAGTTTTCACAGTGTTTCTCCTTAAAACAGAACAGACCTGTCCCGTCAAGTATTACCCTCCAGTATTTTCCAAGAAGCCTGTTCCTGTTAAACTGTTTCCCTCTGATCAGGCTTGTCACCATTTTCCGTCTTAATTCCGAAAGACATTCCAGCGACAGCCTTTTCCAGATAATAATTCAGTGTATCATAATGGGGCATTTCTTCAAGGGCCTGGTGTCCCGACAGAATGCGGAGCGTGTCAATGCATGTTTCTTTATTAAAGTTTTCTTCCATTTCCCGCATGGAATGCTGGCCGCATACGTTCTTAAGAATCGCCATGTATCCAAGATCCGCCTGCGTATACTTTATATAGCTCTGGTTCCTGGGATCATCCATTTCCAGAATCCACTTTCTCAGGGAATGAAAAAAATGATTCATGACCATCATGAAATCAACAATTCCCCTGTCCCGTTTTTTGTGTTTCCTTCTTTCTTCTTTTGTCATTTGCAAAACCACCTGTGCGAAAAATTTGTTATATACATTTTACCGCACAGATGGTTTTTTTGCATGAAATCTGGCTACTTTATTGCGAAAAGTTTTTATTCCTCAACGCTGAGAGTCCGCTATCATCTCTCCTGTATGGACAGCTGCCTGGACAAAATCGCTCATTTTATCATATTCGTTTATCGTCGTAACGGCTATTGCGCAAAAAACAATCAATATCGCTGCAACAGCGATGCGAATCCAAATATACAAAGATGCTCCCCCCGTCTGCTCCTCCATGCTTAACGCCACCAGTTCCGCTTTCTTCCCCGCTATCTGTTTATATCGGCTGTAATTTACGCTTTCTTCATAATATTCGCCCAACCGTTCCTTCATCGTATCGTCCGCATCATAAAAAATATAATATCCGTTAATCTCCTGTCTGCCATTTTCCTTTCCGGTCAGGAACATTTTCCCAAGTTCCTCTCCGGCGCTCCCCTTCTCTACTTCCAAATTTCCTACCCATTCATATCTCTGATCCGCTTTTTCCTGATCATGCTGCCGCTCTTCCTGTCTGCAGATTCCATATATAATATACACTTCTTTTTCCAAATCATTTTTCCGTTTCCCATACAAAACGAACTTGTCCTCTTCTATCGCCCTCTCCCTGCACAGAGCCCTTAAATATTGCAGCGCATAATCTTCTATGTAAATGATTTGATCCCCTTCTATCGTCCCAACCAAGCTGGCCGCCACCGGCAATTCCATATCTTATCCCCCCTTCCATATTATATCCCTATTTATTTTATCACCGGCCGTTCGCTATTTTTATCATAATATGTCACAATACACCTTTCTTTTATCGACTTTTTCGCCCCCACACATGCGCTTTTCGCCCTAATTTTTTATAAGGAAAAAGCGGAACCATCCTCCGGTTCCGCTCCGACTTGTTATGCTTCAAATTGAAAAACTGTAGTAGTATCATATTCTCTGTCCGGTCCATAAACCGCAGACGGGAAAGATGGTTCATTTGCCGTATCGGGATAGTACTGGGTCTCCAGGCAGAATCCATATCTTCTGTGGTATATTTTCCCCTCTTTCCCCTCTTCTTTTTCAAGGAAATTACCGGCATAGAACTGTACGCCCGGCAAATCCGTATATACTTTCATAATCCTTCCGCTTAACGGCTCTTCTGCCGTTGCAATATGGCGCAAAGTCCCTTCTTCTCCATCCAATACCCAGTTATGGTCATAGCCCCCCGTCAGCTTTAACTGTTCAAAATCCGCATCGATTTCATCCCCAATTCTCTTCGGCCTGGTAAAATCCATCGGAGTCCCCTGCACCGGAGCGATTTCCCCTGTGGGGATTGCTCCCGCCACTACCGGCGTATAATTTGCCGCATTTAATGTAAGTACGTGATCATATATTTCTCCCGCGCCATGGCCTGCCAAATTAAAATAACTATGGTTTGTCATATTCAGGATCGTCCTTTTATCGCTCGTCCCATGATAATGAATCTTAAGCTCGTTTTCTTCCGTCAAAGAATAGGTGACGCAAATCTTTTTATTTCCGGGAAATCCCAAATCGCCGTCAGGGCCTTCCAGCGAAAACGTAACTCCATCCTCATTTTCCACTGCATCCCAAACCTGTTTATGATATCCGCGCGCCAGATGGCTGTGCAGATTATTTTTTCCGTCGTTCGCATCCAACTGATACTCTGTTCCGTCCAATGTAAAAGAAGCGTTGGCAATACGGTTAGCATTCGGTCCTATGGTCGCGCCAAAATTGGGACTATTGTCATAATAGCCTTCCAGTTTATCATATCCCAATACCACATCTTCCACATTCCCGTTTTTATCAGGCACATAAAGCCCGGCCAGGATCGCTCCATAATTGATTACCTGGGCTTTCATCCCCCGGCTGTTTTCCATACTATATAAATAAATCTTCGTACCGTCTTCCATTGTTCCAAAGACTGTTTTTTCTGTCTTCATTTTTATGGTCCGCCTTTCTTTTTTCTTTCTTCGTTAAACCCTGGGCCTGCCTTATAATTCGGTTCTCCCTTCCAGCGCCCTGAGCAATGTCACCTCATCGATATATTCCAGATCGCCGCCTACGGGAACGCCGCTGGCGATCCTCGTTACTTTAATGCCCGTGGGTTTAATCAATTTGCCAATGTACATCGCCGTTGTTTCCCCTTCCAGACTGGAATTCGTGGCAACAATTACCTCTTTCACGTCTCCTTCCAGCCTTGCCATCAATTCCTTCAACCGGATATCATTCGGCCCGATCCCCAGCATAGGGGAAATCGCCCCATGCAATACATGGTATACGCCTTCATATTTTCCGGTTTTTTCATAAGCCGCCAGATCCCTGGCATTCTCCACCACCATAATCGTGTTATGGTCTCTCTTCAAGTTACTGCAGACAGGACATAATTCCTGGTCCGTAAGGGTATAACACTCCTTGCAATAACAAACATTTTCCCTGGCATCCACCATTGTTTTCGCCAGACGCTCTACTTTGTCCCTAGGCATATTGATCATATGGAAAGCCAGGCGCTGCGCGGATTTAGTCCCGATTCCCGGAAGCGCCGCCAGCTCGTCGATTAATCTGTTAATATGTCCGCTGTATAATTCCATCAGAACGGAAAGCCTCCTCCAAGGCCCAGTCCCCCTGCCATCTTATTCATTACTTCCGCATTAGCCTCTTCCGCTTTCCTGATCGCTTCATTTGTCGCAGCCATAATCAGGTCTTCCAGCATTTCAATATCATCCGGATCCACCACTTCCTCCGAAAGCTTTACTTTCACTACCTCTTTTTTCCCCGTCACTGTTACTTCCACTGCGCCGCCCCCGGCTGCTGCCGCAAACTCCTTCGTTTCCAGTTCTTTCTGGTTTTCTTCCATCTGGCGCTGCATCCTCTGTGCCTGTTTCATTATATTGTTCATGTTGCCAGGCATCCCGCCCGGGAAACCGCCTCTTTTTGCCATTTCATTTTCCTCCATGTTTCCTAATCTTCCACTTCTATCTCCATGCGGATCATCTTGCTTAAATCAATATAAGAATCTTCAAATGCATGATTCTCCGCAATGCTCTGGATATCTACCTGAACTTCCCTTTGAACGGCTTCGCAGACCGCCCTTTCCAGCAATTCCCTGTTTTCAGGATTTTTGATCAGGTAATCCGAGGCAAGTCCTTCTTCCACCACAATCACCAGTTTATTGTCCCCGCCAAGACTGAGGCGCGCGTCCTTTAGATAGGTTTTCATAGGCTGGTTCATTCCGGCTACGATCGACGCCCAGCGCTCCACCGCTTTTTTCACCTCTGCCGGAACTGCTTTCGGCAGTTCTGATTCCGGCCGCCTTTCTTTTTCCCTGCTTTCGGGCGCGCCCATTCCTGTTCCCTGCGGCGCAAAGGTTATGCCATTTTCTATCTTCTTTTCGAGATCCCGTACGCGGGCCAAAAGAGAATCCATATCCGTCTCCATGCCCGGCCGGCACAATTTGATCAGCGCTACCTCGATTAATATCCTCTTCTGGGAAGCATACTTGATCTGCCCTGAAAGTTCGGAGAAAATGCGGATATATCTCATCAATGCGCTGACATCCGTCATCTGTGCCTCTGCAGCCAGCCTCTCCATATTTTCCGTGGACACGTCAATAACATCTTCGATCTTTTCCGAACTCCGGGCCAACAACAGATTCCGTAAGTACCATGTGAAATCTGTGACAAACTGGGAAAGCTCCCGTCCCTGGATAACGATCTCCTCCAGCAGTTCTATACACCCTGTTACATTCTCCGCCAGCACAAGTTCAAACAAACGGCCGAATACGGAGGTATCCACCGCCCCCAGAACCTCCAGCGCCTTATCATAAGTTAATTCCTCTCCAAAATGAAAAGCAATACACTGATCCAACAGGCTGAGCGCGTCGCGCATGGAGCCATCGGCGGTTTTGGCAATATACCGCAAAGCCCTTTCCTCGACCTTGACCGCCTCCGCTTCCATCAGCTCCTGCATTCTTCCAACAATAGTATCTATCGTTATTCTCTTAAAATCATACCTCTGGCATCTGGACAAGATCGTAATCGGTATCTTATGCACTTCCGTTGTCGCCAAAATAAAAATAACATACGACGGCGGTTCCTCCAACGTTTTCAGAAGCGCATTAAACGCCCCCATGGAAAGCATATGAACTTCATCGATGATATAAACCTTATATTTTCCCTCTGCAGGGGAATAAGACACTTCATCCACGATTTCACGGATATTATCCACCCCGTTATTGGAAGCGGCATCGATTTCAATGACATTCATGCTTGCGCCCGATGCGATCGCCCTGCAAAGGGCGCATTCCCCGCAGGGACTCCCATCCGCCGGATGTTCGCAGTTTACAGCCTTTGCAAAAATCTTGGCGATGGTGGTTTTCCCTGTTCCCCGGGTTCCGCAGAAAAGATAAGCGTGTCCGATACGTTCTGCCTTTATCTGATTCGTCAATGTAGTTACTATATGATCCTGTCCCTTCACTTCCCCAAAACTTCCAGGACGGAACTTGCGGTACAATGCTGTATAAGACATCACAAACCTCTATATCCTTATATCCTAATCGCCAAAACTGATTCCCAGCAGTTTTGCCTCTTTCACGATGCTCGCATCCGGAGCTACCATCTTAAGCTTGCCCGCTACTTCTTCCAGCGGCACTTTGACAACTTCCCTGTTTCGATACCCTACCATAAATCCATATTCGCCCTTCAGAATAAGCTTGCCCGCTTCCGAGCCGAGCCTGCTCGCAAATACTCTGTCATACGGGCAGGGGCTTCCGCCTCTTTGCGTATGGCCGGGTACCGTCACCCTTACATCATATCCCGTCTTCTCCTGGATCTTCGCCGCGATCTCATAAGAAACCGATGGATATTTATAATTCTTCATTTTCTCTTTATACTCTTTTTTCGACAGCTTGGCATCCGCTTTTGAAATCGCGCCCTCTGCCACCGCCAAAATCGTAAATTTGCTGCCGTTTTTATTTCTTTCTTCTATCTTATCGATTACTTTCTTGATATCATAAGGAATCTCAGGAATCAATATGATATCCGCGCCTCCCGCCATTCCGGCATTCAATGTCAGATAACCTACTTTATGCCCCATTACTTCCACGATAAACACGCGCCCGTGGGAAGCGGCCGTCGTATGGATACAGTCAATCGCATCCGTAGCAATATTCACCGCGCTCTGGAATCCGAAAGTCATATCCGTCCCCCACAAGTCATTGTCAATGGTCTTAGGCAGCGTCACTACGTTCAATCCCTCGCTGCGCAGAAGATTCGCCGTTTTATGAGTACCGTTTCCTCCTAAAATCACAAGGCAGTCCAGACGGAGCTTATAATAATTCTGCTTCATCGCTTCTACCTTGTCCAAACCATTTTCATCCGGCTCCCTGATCTGCTTAAAAGGAGTCCTGGAACTTCCCAATATGGTTCCTCCTTTTGTCAGCACCCCTGAAAAATCAGCAGGGGTCAGCATACGGAAATTGCCATATATAAGCCCTTTGTACCCCTCCAAAAAACCGTACATTTCCAATTCTTCCCCGCTGTGAAAAAGGCATTTCGCCACTCCGCGCATAGCCGCATTCAATGCCTGGCAGTCACCGCCGCTGGTCAACATCCCGATTCTTTTCATTGCTCATCCTCCTTTAAGCTTCCTCTAGCTCATTCCAAGCCCTTGCTATTAACTCATTATTTCATTATATAATAATTTACTTTTTACCACAACTGATGTTTTCATATATTTTCCGTAAAAAATTACATTTTCATCTTGATAAAATTGCAAATATAAGATAGAATGAAATCTGTTCTTTACATCTATAATAATATTTTTATGGAGATGTACCCAAGTGGCTGAAGGGTCCGCACTCGAAATGCGGTAGGTCGGGCAACCGGCGCGAGAGTTCAAATCTCTCCATCTCCGTCAAAGACCATCGGATTTTCATCCGGTGGTTTTTCTATAGCACCCGATACTTACATCCCTCTCAAATTAATTTCCATACAGCTTCCCCAAAATTCCTTGCGCCGTCCCTCCTTTTATTATAAAATAATATCAATATTCACATACATAGGAGGTACATTTATTATGGATAGCAGTTTTTATATTGCTTCAGGAGCCATCGCTCTTGTTTTTGGTCTTCTCCTTGCATTTATCGCATGGACTTTTTTCCGCCGTTTCCAAAAGATGAACGGCTTATTAAACCGCGCGCATGAAATGACTGGCACGGCAGACGGACGTATCAGCGAGGTAGTAAACGTCCGCCGCCGGAACCGTTCTTTCCGCTGGACCAACGAATACCCTGTTATATCATATACTGTTGACTCCCAAAACTATACCGTAAGCTTGGATTTTGCAGAAAAAAGGAAAGGGCATTATAATATTGGCGGCAGTTACCGCGTCTGCTATATTCCTTCCGACCCCTCCCAATGCATCGTAGATGAGTTCAGAAAACCCATGCAAAGCAACCGGACACAGTCCATCGTCGTAACTGTTATCATGGCTTTCTTTGCATTTAACTGTATTGTATCCTCTCTTTCATACATATTTTCTGCATTATAAAATCCAACAACAATTAGCGGCCGAACGCTGCCTCGCTTCGCGGGCCGGCTTATGAAATATAAATCGGGCAGGAAAAGCATTCTTTCCTACTCGATTTTTTCGTTGTCCGGCCTCCCTGCGTTCAGATCCGTATAGCTGTCCAGAAGCCCAACCGTTTCATTTGCCGGCCTCCCATACATATTGCAGCATTTGTGCGAAACCCGGGCATCCCCGCTGCTCTTTTCATCCATTTCCACGCTCATCCTCATTACGCCCATCTGCGTCTCGCTGTCCAAATGTCTCAGGATGTCCTCAATCAGCCTTTCATCCATTATCCTGCACCCTTTCTTCTTCCAATCACCAATCATCCAGCGTCAAATCGTCAAAAAAATCTTTTCCGCCCATCTGCCTTTCTTTATAGCTAATAAAAAATGCTTTCATTTCCGCGTAATTTTCCCCCATGTCGATCAGCATCCCGTCAAAGTTCTCTTCCTTTATCCCTCCTATATCGGCAAAAAGTTGAAAGTACTCTTCTTCATAGCCATGCTCCTTCCATATCACCTCCCAGGTTTCCTCCGACCGGCATCCCTTAGTGTGATCCAAGAGGTATTTCTTCCATAAAGCTTCGTTCTCTTCCGCAAGCCCGACCGGATTCAGCAGCCGCAGCATAGCCAGGCGCACCTTGTTTTTTCTCTTATTCTTTATAAACTCCTCCAGGCTGCATCCATAATCCTCTTCGCCGCATAATATCATTCTCGTATACCCGTCCCCGTCTTCCGTTTCCATGATTGCCTTCATCCGGGCATCCCATTTCCTTATCCACTGTTCCGTCCCGGCTTCTTCCATATCCAGCAAGTATTCCGCATCCAATGCCACAGCCGCTGCCAGCAGTGCGGCGGTCTGGTCCGACTGCTTTTTCCGTTCCCCCTCCCTGTTTCCTTGCCCGCCAGGCAGCATCCTTTCCTCTCTCTCTCCTCCATATGCATAGATCGTCTTGATTTTGGGACATTCCATAAAAACCCCGCTGCCTAATTTTATGTTTTTCTTTGGCAGATATACGCTTTCCAAGCCTGTGCAGTAGGCGAATGCCCAATCGCCCACTTCCTCCAGGCTTTCCGGCAAAAATACCTTTTTCAGATTTTTTCTGCTCAAAAAAGCTTTTTTTGCCAGCACTTTCACGGAGAGCCCGTCTATTTTTTCCGGCACATGCACCTCTGCATGTCCTCCTTTATAATCCGTAATCGCGATCCAGGGTTCTCCTTGCCCATCCCTCTGCCTGTCCACTCTATAGCCGAATGTTCCATCGTTTTTTCCTGTCATAGTCATAACTCCAGCCTTTCGATCTCACGGCGCAGATCCTCCCCGCGTCCCGACAGCCTCAGTTTTCCATTATACTTTTGGTAGTCCTCGCTGCCGAACATACCGATAAAACGGGCGCTCGAAGTATTTACCGTCAGCTCTGTCACCAAAACCAGCATCTCATTTTCTTCCCCAAAAGCCTCTTTTACAAACTCAAATAACTGGTGAAGCCTCTTCTTCGTTTCCCCGACCGCTTCCTTCATCTCACTGACCTGAATATCAAACTTCCGCTTGATATGCGAAAAAGCTTCTTGGGCCGTTCCTGCCTCCCCGGCATATAGTTCCTTCTTCGCCTCCTCCAAAAAGCGGATCGTTTTCCTGTATTTCCTTTTATCCCCCTCGGATAAGGCATTCGCAAGAAGCAGGGAATCCGCCGATTTCCTCTTTGCTTCCTCCTGCCTCTCCAGCATATCCATGAATGCGTCCGTATTCAT
Source organism: Lachnospiraceae bacterium (assembly GCA_021772075.1). Taxonomy (GTDB): domain Bacteria; phylum Bacillota; class Clostridia; order Lachnospirales; family Lachnospiraceae; genus Kineothrix. Next base: position 46,477 of record JAETNQ010000021.1, on the reverse strand, counting down.
AAATGCAGCGGTATCCGCTTCCTTTTCCGCCAGATTTTTCAACCCTTTTAATAAAGGCATCAAATCATTCAGATAATCAGCGCCTTCCACTCCTCTCCTTATTTCTCCAAGCACGATATCCATCAGCATGCTGAGCAGGGACAGCCTTTCGTCAAAAGGCGCCGCTTTTGCCCTGGCAGCAGCTTCTTCCGGCACATTCCCATTCAGTATCTCTTCCACATGATAATTCTTTTTATATTTATGGTACAGATCATAATAAGCAGCAAACTCTTTGACAATCCGCTCATTTCTCAAATATTGCCCAATCAATACCTCGTCCACCGCCAGCTTTTCTTCTTCATACAAATAAAGAATCTGGGACAAATCCTCCCAGCCTCTCGCCGTCACATAAGAACGCCCCTTTACCGTAGTCTCTATCCGGTAAAAATGCTCCTTTTTCAGTTCCAGATAACTTGTGACCACATTATGGATCCCCCGCTCCTGCGCATATTCCTTCCATACGCCGTATTCCGCCTCCACATCCAGAACCTTCAGCCTGTCCATCGTCACCACGTCAAATTCCCTCACCGACTTATTATATTCCGGCGGGTTTCCGGCAGTAACGATTACCCATCCCTCCGGCACTCTATGTCTGCCAAACACCTTATACTGGAGAAATTGCAGCATGGACGGTGCTAAAGTTTCCGACACGCAGTTGATTTCGTCCAAAAATAAAATACCCTCTTTTATGCCGCTTTTCTCCATCACGTCATAAATGGAAGCAATGATCTCGCTCATCGTATATTCCGATACCCGGCAGCTTTCCTCCCCGTATTTTTTTTCCTCGATAAAGGGCAGCCCCAGCGCGGACTGTCTTGTATGGTGCGTCATGGAGTAAGACACCAGCGCAATTCCAAGTTCTTGGGCGATCTGCTCCATAACTGCCGTTTTTCCTACTCCCGGCGCTCCCAGCAGAAAAACCGGCCGCTGGCGCACCACGGGAATCCTGTATTCTCCGAACTCATCCTTTTTTAAGTATAATTTCACCGTATTTCTGATATGTTCCTTCGCCTGCTTTATATTCATTCTCAACTTTCCTGCCCTCCGGCAGCCATCCCTTCTATTTCATCTTCATTCAATACTACCGGAATCGCCCAAGGCGGAACCTCAGGCCGTTCCCCGTTGTCGTCCAAAAATACAAAAATTGTATCGTAGACCGGCATCCGCACAGGATATACCCCGTATCCGTCCGTAAAATAAATCAATCCCTTTAAATTCTCAAATTCCCCCTTCCCTGCCAGTTGATCCACATACTCAAACACCGGGCGGAAATCCGTGGAACCGAAACCTTTTAATTTCCCTTCTTTCAAAAAGCGGTCAAAGTCCTCCTGGCAGGTAATTTTTGTGTCATTTCTGACATCGCTGTCACATTGGATAATATGCACGTTGATTTTTTGGAAAAAATTCTCCGTCCCCTTCAAAATAGAATATGTTTTCCTGACAAACGCTTTAACGGTCTCCCCCCGGCAGGAAGCCGAAGTATCGATGGCAATGACAAACTCCTTCACCTTTTTGGCATCCTTATATTCCAAAGGTTCCACCAACGGCATATCCCCATACCGCGACAATCCGTAGGTATAATAAATATAATCGAACTCATCGTCATTCACCTGCAGATCTTCGCCCATAACAGTAAAGCGCCGCAGCAGTTCTCCATAATCGTATCTGTCCCTCGTCGCCTCCGCCAGATTTTTTTCCAGGCTTTCCGATGAATTCTTATCTTTAGAAAAAGACTTGATATCCGCTTTTATCCTTTCGCTGATTTTCTTCCACTGCTCCAGCGTGATTTCCAGCTTTTCCTGCTCCTTCCAGTATACATGGGCATCCCTGCAGAATAACCGGCGCCACTGTCCCTTTTCTTCCGGTGTCGGCGCATTATTTTTTAAATAGCGGTATATCCTTTCTGCTGTCAGCGCCCCCGCATCTTCTTTCAGATAATGCAGCTTGTTTTTTGCCTCCTCATCGCTTTCCAGCCGTCCCATCGGAAGCCCCATTTCCAATATGACATTTTCCACGGCGGCATCCGCCGCCAGATCCCACTGTTCCTCTTCCTTTTCTCCATAACGATAACTATGGTAAAACACATAATGAAGCAGCACATGAAGATATAACCGAACCGGATATCCCGGTTCTTCCTTGTATTTTTTCAATAACCAAAGCGGGTCGTAATATAATTTGCCGCCATCTGACGCGGCTCCCCCCAGCCCGCCGCGCGCCTCGGCTTCCAGCCGGGACAAGGCCGCATCCAGAAAACGCATATTCACCACGATGCTGTCCCGCGCCAGCTGCATCACCCGGCCGGCCAGCTCCCCGATTTTTTCCTGCCGCTCCTGTTCTTCTCCTCCCCGCTCCCTTTCTCCTGCCATCCTTTACCATCCTTTATGCTTTCGCTTTTTCTATTTTTCCATTTTATCACATGTCACCAGCCGCCAGGCTGATGACCTGCTTGCGCATCAGCGCAATTCATAATATCATGATCTGCATAGCCGGGCAATCTGCACAGCAATCCATAGCGCGCGGCAATATCCCTTGCATAGCTCAATCCATCCGGCGTCGTCCGTTCCACCTTATAGCTCCGGATGCCGCCCTCCTTGTCCTCCATCTGCGCCACCAGATTATCAATCTTTCCCCTGTTTCCCGGATAATGGTTATATTCTTCCAGCTTCTGCGTCAGGTCATGGATATGGGTGACAAAAATCCCGCCGCATCCGATTACCCCAATGTTGGATAAAACTTCAGAAGCAATATACCCGGCCTCCATTCCGCTTGTGCTGGCAAACGACTCATCCATCAAAAGGATATCTGTATCTTCCAATACCTCCATGATTTTTCCCAGCCTGGCGCACTCGCTTTCCAGCCTTCCTTTTCCATAGTTATTCTCATCCGATACCGGAAAATGAGTAAAGATCCCCGTCACCGGACTAATCCGCGCGGCACGCGCCGGCACAAACAGCCCCAGCTGGAACAATGCCTGGGCCATTCCGACCGAATAAGCAAAAATAGACTTGCCGCCATGGTTCGGCCCTGTCACCAAGTAGAACCTTCCCCTTTCATCATAGGAAAAAGAATTGGAAACTACCGTTTTTTCCACCTCTTTAACAGCCAATACCGGATTGTAAACTTCCGTCAGGTCACACTTTTTCTCATCCATAAGAGCAACTTCCGGCTTGCAGAAGAAAAATCCCTTTTCTTCCATATCCAGAATAAACTTTACGCCGGCCGTCAGAAAACGGATATCATCCAGTATCTGCACCAGCCATGACGTATTCAAAGAAAAATATTTTTGCACCGCAGGGCCGAAGCTCCTGATCGTTCGGGCAAAAATTGTATTCAAAGCCGAGCGGGCAGATGTTTCCACCGCTTTCGCATCCCCTATATGCAGCCCCTTATTGATCGAAAACAGCGGCGTCATATAAGACATGCTTTCTTTGCCTGTTTTCTTCAAAAGCCTATCCATCACCGTTCCCGGATGGAATCTTTCCATATTAACCGAAACGATTCCCGCCTCCTGCACATGCAGCGTCTCATCTAAGTTGATCCCAAGCGTTATGCTCTTTACAAGCCCGAAATTCGTTTCTTCTCTGGCAAGTTCCTTTTTCAGATTCCGGTATTCTTCCCCCTCCGCCACTTCTCTTACTTTATCCTGCAAAGCGCGGAGTCCTTTGGAATCTGTTTCCAAAACAAGAATATTCTCTGCAAACAAATCCACGATCTCGATGTACATTTCCAGGAACCGGATGGAACCCAGCGCGGATTCCACTGAAAATTCCCCGTTCATCGACCGGCGCATATCCGCCACATTCTGAATCGTCGGAACAGCTTTGCAAAACACATCGTACCATTCTCTATTTTTTAGTATGTCCTCCACGATATCCAGCCGGTACCGCAGCACCTCCTCGTCCGTTGAGAAAAAATCCTGGAGCTTCAAATTCGTCATTCCCCGATAGCCGTCTTTTACAAGAACAACTAAAGATTCTAACTGCAATTCCTTAACAAAATCATAATTTTTCATCCGGTGCGAGGCACGCGAAGCCTCACCATATCCGCTCGGATACAAAAGACTGAGATTTTCCATAATTCCTCTCCTTTTACAAAAGAAAAAAGCCCCGTTCCAACGGAGCTTTTTTCTTTATTTTCTTATGAGGGGGGAGATAGTGAGTTTTAAATAGTGAGTTCTTCAACTATCTGAGATAATAATAAGTGATAAATGTGTCCGTTATGTGTTTAGTTTTAAAAAAACCTATAAAATTTCATAACCATTCATAAACTAAATCTAAAATAATATTAAATTCAAAAGTTCTCCTCGTCCTCGCTCGCAGCTACCGCCGACACTACGGAAGTCACCGCCGATATAACCACTGCAATGATACAAATAAGCAAACCGCCGCCCAGAATCAAAATTTCCATTATTTTTTACCTCTTTTCCCTTTTCATTCTTATACCCTTATCTTCTTGTCCAAATGAAATGATCCGATTGTTGTATTATAACACATTCTCTTGGTTTTTGCACGAAAAAACTAATGGATTTTCCTGAATGAGTTCTACGAACCCTTCTCCATTTCCCGCCATATAATGATAATATATTACAAATATTTCAGGTGATGCCGTATGAATACTGCAATGGATCTATCGTTGATCATCGATCATCTTTCCAATGGCGCATATCCTTTGCTCGGCAGCGGCTCGGGACGCAGGGTCTATGATCTTGAAAACGGCACCGCATTAAAGGCCGCCCGCAATGCCAAGGGCTATGCACAAAATCAGGTGGAATCCATTATTTCTGAAATGGATGATTCCGACCTTTTCGCCAAAGTATTGTTTATTTCCCCGGATAACCGTTATCTTATTATGGAGAAAGCCGATCCCGTTTCCGATTTCTCCGTTATCCGCGACTATTTCCATGTAAAGACGAATCGGGAGCTTTTCCAGCTCGGCGATTTTCAGTATATTCCCCACAAATACAATCTGCTGGCTGTCGATCTCTGCCGTCCGGCCAACTGGGGGTTTATTCATGGCCGCCCCGTCATTATTGACTATGGATTTACCAGGCGTGTCCGCCGAAAATATTATTCTATTTTTTAATGCAAGCAAGACCTCTCCTTTAAGCAGCAGCCCATAAGGAAACATGGCAAAACTTATGACATATGCCAGGTAAACGGAAAAAAACTTCTATGCAAAAGGTTGGTTCGATTGCATAGAAGTTTTCTCATGTTGCGATTAAGGAAAAAATAAATTATAATGGCAACATTAAGTGCATTGCCATCGGCACACATTTAGTAAAAAAGGGGTTATATTGTTATGGCAAATATTTTGATCGTAGAAGATGAAAAAAATATGCAAAGCATTATTGCCGAGTATATGCAGCGCGGCGGCCATATCTGCTTTACGGCTGACGATGGCGTGGACGCTTTAATGATATTAAAAAACAAGCCGATGGACTTGATGATACTGGATGTGATGATGCCTCATCTTGACGGCTTTTCCGTCTGCAAGGCGGCAAGGGAAATAAGCAACCTCCCGATTATCATGCTGACAGCGAAAAGCGAGGAAGAAGATAAACTAAAAGGCTATGAACTGGGAGCCGATGATTATATTACAAAACCATTCAGCCCTAAAGTGCTGCTGGCAAAGGTAGGCGCTCTGCTGCGCCGTTCCTCTATTACGCCGACTGACACCCTGAACGCAGGGAAAATTTCAATTATCCCCGCATCCCATAATGTCTTTCTGGACGGGCAGGAAATCACGCTTACCCACAAGGAATATGAACTGCTGTATTTTTTCATGGTAAATCCCGGACAAATTTTCACCCGTGACCAACTGCTGAACAGAATTTGGGGGTATGACTTCGAGGGAACGACCCGAACGGTAGACACCCATATCAAAACCCTGCGCCAAAAATTAGGCGACGAAGGAAAACATATTGTCACCCTCATTCGCTCCGGCTATAAATTCGAGGTGACAGTATGAAATTAAAGGATCATTTTACGGTTCGTACAGTCCGCAAGAAGATGCTTATGGTTTCTAAGCTGGCTGGTATTCTGCTTATCCTTTCATACATCCTTTCGGCCAAATTGGAAATTAATCCTGATGTTTCACTTGTCCTTTGGTTTGCCTTTGTGATTGTGATTATCCTTGTTGTTGATTTTCTAATGGGACACTTTATTTCTAAGCCCATTGAGAAACTCAATCAAACGGCCCGGAAGATGACAACGCTGGATTTTTCCGTCCCTTGCACCATTACGACCAATGATGAATTTGGAGAATTGGCTTCAAGCCTCAATACGATGGCTGATAATCTGCAACAAGCCATTGCAAAACTGGAAGCAGCAAATATGCAGCTTGAAAGAGATGTGGAGCAGGAGCGGCAGTTATTGGCCGAACGCAAAGAACTGGTGGACCAGATTTCCCATGAAATGAAAACCCCGCTGGGTGTGATCCGCGCCTATGCCGAGGGCTTACAGGACGAAACCGATGAAACCAAAAAGCAGAAGTATTCGGAGATCATCATAACAGAAACGGAACGAATGAGCAGGCTGATAACAACACTTTTAGATTTATCCGCTTTGCAAACCGGGGCTTCCCGGCTTATCCCGGAACGGTTTGACTTCGTGGAATTTCTGGAAACTGTTGCCGGGCGGCTGTTGATTGACATGCCGGATGCCAATTTTGAATTACACTATGAACTTCCCGAACACAAGGTTTATGTCTATGCGGATAAGGCCCGTATGGAACAGGTTTTAGACAACCTGATTGTCAACGCAAAGAAAAATGTCCAACCGGGAGGTGCTTTGAAATTATCCCTGCTGGAGCAGCCGGGAGTATTGCACTTTTCCATCTACAACCAAGGCTCCCAAATTCCGCAGGAGAACTTTTCAAAAATCTGGACGAAATTCTATCGGGACAGCAATTCCAAATACAGCGGTTCCGGGCTTGGGCTTGCTATTGTTGCACAAATTCTGTCCATGCAGGAATCGGACTTCGGCGTAAAAAATTGTTCCGATGGCGTGGAGTTTTATTTTTCTATTCCATCCGTCAGTTAAACCATGTTTTCTATAGACGGTTCTGCTTCTATTCAAAGGCAGGGCCGTTTTATTTTGAATATTTCACGCCAATTTCACACCGGCCTCACACCGACTTCACCCCATTTTCATAAATTTACCTTAATAAGAGGGCGGTCAGCCCTCATAGACAAGGGAGGTAATTTTTATGATGCTTTTCGATTTGGAATGGTACTGGTGGCTGGTGATTGTGGCCGTGCCGGTAATCTCTATCCCATTCAAGATTAAGTTTATGAAGAGGTGGAGCAAACGGGAGCAGGAAAAGAAAAAGGAACAGCACGGGAAATGGGGGATGACGAATGATTGAAGTAAAAGATTTGACTTTCTCCTATGGCAAAGACAAGCAGGCGCTGCACGGTCTGGACTTCACTGTGGAAGATGGAGAAATCTTTGGCTTTCTGGGACCGAATGGCTCCGGGAAATCAACGACCCAAAAAATCCTGACCGGGATTTTGAAAGGACATGGCGGCAAGGCGTCGCTGTTCGGGCAGGATATTTCTGCGGCACATACACAGAAGTTTTTCCAAAAAATCGGCGTTTTGTTTGAGTTTCCCTATCTGTATGCCAATTTGAGCGCCGTTGATAATCTCAAATATTTTTCTTCCTTCTATCCAAAAGAGCAGATACGCAGTATTGAGGAAGTTTTGAATGAATTGGAATTTAAGCAGGACTTCTTAAAAAAGCCGGTTTCTTCTTACTCCAAGGGAATGCGTCAGCGGATAAGCATGGCTCGGGCACTGATCAGTAATCCTAAACTGTTATTTTTAGATGAGCCGACCAGCGGGCTTGACCCGTCTGGCGCTGTCCTGTTCCGCAAGATCATAGAGAAAGAGCGCAAGAAAGGCACGACGGTATTTCTGACTACTCACAATATGTTGGATGCCGATCTGCTGTGCGACCGGGTGGCATTTATCGCAGACGGCGAAATCAAGGCGCTGGACACTCCTAAACACTTAAAAGAGCGCAACAGTAATCGCCGCATTGTGATTGACTATCTGTATCAGGGGAGGCGAGAGGAAAAAACGATTGAGGCCCCGGAATTAGAAATAGGCATCCCTTTTGCACATGACGAAATTATTAGCATTCATTCCCAAGAACCGACATTGGAGGATATGTTTATCAAATATACAGGAAGGGGGCTGTCTTGATGTGGAAAAACCTTTGTTCCTTATTCAAAAAAGATTGCCGGATGATGGTGTCCGGGAAGTTTTTCCTCATGTCGTCAGGCTTTTTGGTACTTTACACACTATACGTGAACTTTGGATATATTAAGTTTATGGATGCCCAGCTATACAATGTGTACCTGTATGACCCGGCGAAAACACAGACAACAGTTTCCACGCTGGTTCAGCGAGTTTCATCAAAAGAAGCGCTTGATACGATTTTACTCGATGATACCAATGGTGTCGGCATTGATGCCAGCGCCGGGGAGCCACAGCTTGTATTTTATGAGGGGACGGAACAAACTGACTGCCACCGGATCGACTATGCTCTTTCTCTCTTGCAACCGCCAGGGAATTGCAATGCCGAGGTGATTGGTTCCAATACGCCGGAGCAAAAGGCGAGAAAAGAGATTACTTGTGAACTGTTGTTTTTTGAAATAGCCGCTGCTGGATTTTTAGGGATTGCCGCAGTATTGTTCAAGGAAAAAGGAATGGGTGTGATCCGTGTCCATGCCATTCTGCCCTTACGGAAAAACCTGTTTATCCTGTCTAAACTGGCAATCTTCCTGCTGTCCGATCTGGTCTTTGCAATACTGCTCACTGTGCTGAATGTTGGACTATTGGATACCGCATCTATATTGCCTGAGGTATTGATCCAAACGGCGCTCCTGTCCTTGATTATGTCCTTGGCCGGGCTCATCTGCGCCCTGCTTCTAAAAGACTTCCGGCAGTTTACATCGGCCTATCTCCTGATTGCCATTTTTGTAGCAACTCCGGTGTTCTTGTCTGCAAATACGGCGGTAAAGTTGGACTGGATTTACTTCCATCCATTTTACCATATTTATATGGGGCTGAAAAATGCTTACTTTGGAACTCCTATGAATAGTCCTGCCTATTACTTGGGATGTCTGACTGCAATCGCGGTATTATTCGCAGGCGTACAGCACGTGTTCTGCAAGGAAATGAGAAAGGAGGGCTGAATATGACAAGTTTACGCTGCCAACTAAAAAACGTATTGCACGACAAGTTTTGCTTGATGACTTTTCTTTTACCCATCGTTGTTGCGTCAGCTTTGAATTTTGTTGGCTCCATCGACCTTTCTACGCTGGGCGAGTTACATTTTGGGGTTTTAGAAGATGATTTGCCGACACGAACAACCACATGGCTGGAACGATATGGCTCGGTAACAATTTATCCCACGATGGAGGAACTGATGGACGCAATCCAAGAGCCGTCTACAAATCTAATCGGTGTGGAATCTGATGGAAGCGGCATCAAAACAATCATTTCCGGTGACGAGTTGGATATGTTTCGCCAAACGGCTGACACGCTCCCCAATCTATATGAGCAACGAAATGCCGCAGGGCAGACAAAGGTTCATATTTTAGAATGTCCCAATGTGATGGCGGGATTTCACGATATGTTTATTGCTGTTACATTGATTGTCGCTATGTTTATGGGATGCACCTTTAACGCAATGAACATGATCTCCGAAAAGGAGGATGGCGTTGCATTTATCAACGAGATTTTGCCAATGACCCAGAGCCAATATATCATGCAAAAGCTCTTTGTTGGATTTATCTGCGGGTGCTTGTCTTCTATTATTACGGTTTGTATCTGCTTCCGGCTTTCTTTGCAAAATGCGGCTCTCATGCTGGTGCTTATTGTTCTTTCCGCATTGGCTGCAGCATGGATAGGCTTATTCATTGGCAGAGCTTCCAATGGACTGATGGCCGGCGTGGTTTATATAAAAATCGTAATGCTGCTGTTTATTGCTGTACCAATCTTGAGCTTTCTCGTGGGAATAAGTCAGCCGCTTCTTTCTGCAATTTTCTACGTTGTCCCCTCGCAAGCAACATTCGAGGGCATTATGGCCTTGTCAACCGGAAACGGGACGATAGCGGTAAAGGATATTTTTATTCTTTTAGCTCATTGCATTATATGGCTCCTGTTATATTGGGAAAATCTGCATCCCGCTTCATAAACCGACACCTATCATTGGCACAGAAAAGCCGGCGTAACCTTCGCTACGCCGGTTTCACCGGAAATTTTACTTACTTCCTTATAGGTATCCGCCTTTCGGAGAGACCTGTTTTTACAGATATTATTTTTTTAATTGCAAGCCATCTTTGAAGGCTTCGCCTACTCTTTCCGTTACTTTATAATAGCCATGCGTATAAGGGTCAAAGGCGATAGCATTTACCAGGGACATATCCACCTTATCGCCGGCCATGACACTTTCATCTGCGGTAACATTGACTACCCTGCCAATAACGCCGCACCCATATTCCCCATTCTGATATTCGATAAATTCACATTCCAGACAGAGAGGGAATTCATTGATGACCGGCGCATCCACCATCTCGGACTTACTTGCAGTAAGGCCGCTGTTTTCAAACTTATTTGGAACTTTATTGCCTGACTCCACGCCAAAATAATCTGCTTCTATTATATGGGCAGCATCAGCAATACTTACGGTAAAAGCCCCTCTTGCCTTGATGTTCTTAACTGTTTTGTGTGTCTCAGACAAATTGAGGGCTACATTGCCTCTCTCCTGCATAGTACCCCAAGCAGCATTCATAACATTTACGCTGCCATCTTCATTGTAGGTAGCCACCATCAAAACCGGCATTGGAAAAATACCTTCCGTTATACTAAGTTTCTTTCTCATTTTGATTACCTCTTTTCTTATATAGGATTGACAGAGTTTTTATTTACACCTATAATTATAGCTGGTAATAGAAAAAGAACAAGTACTATCTTAAAGGAAAGTGTAATGAAATGATAAAAAACTATATTGATAAGGCGAATTTTGAAGATACTGGGTTTAGTTATACGCTATCGCTTATATCAGGAAAGCACAAAATGGTTATCCTGTATTGCTTGATGGAGTTCGAAGTTGTCAGATTTAACGAATTAAAGCGATATTTAAAAAGTGTATCAGATAAAACTCTCAGCAATAATTTAAAAGAATTGGAAACGGACAGACTGATTATCCGAAAAGAATATCCCCAGATACCGCCCAAGGTTGAATACCGGCTCAGTGACAGGGGAAAATCCCTGATGAAGGTTTTAGACCAATTATGCGTTTGGGGCGAAAACAATCGAGAATAGAAAGCGCTTGCCCGCTTTAACCTCTGATCTGTACATTGGGTACAAAGAATCGTGCCGCCGCCGCCAGTTCTTCCATTTCCTCCCTGCTATACGCATGGAAGCCGGGCGCAATTACTCCAGGGCTTTCCTGATAACTTTGCAGAAAATACGCCCTTGCCCCTTTTATTTCGCTTCCTATGGCTTCTATGTCCTCTTTTCTATGCAGCTCTTTCGCCACAGTCGTCCGAAATTCATAATCGATTCCGCTTTTCATAATGAGATTTATTGTTTCCCTGATCCTTCCCGTATCCAGCTTCCCCACGCCGGCTGTTTCCCCATAACGTTCCATACTGTTCTTCACATCCATGGCAATATAATCCAACAGCCCGTCTCCCAGCAGCTCCCCGACTGCTTCCGGCCGATAGCCGTTAGTGTCTAATTTCACAAGATAGCCCAGCTCCTTGATTTTCCCGATCCATATCCCAAGATCCTTTTCCAGCGTCGGTTCCCCGCCGGTTATACATACGCCCGACAAAATACCCTTTCTTTTCTTCAAAAAAGAAAACAGCTCTTCCTCCCCGATTGCCGCCTGGCTCTCCGGCTTCAACACCAAATCCCCGTTCTGGCAAAAGGGACACCGAAAATTACAGCCCCCGAGAAAAACCGCAGCAGCCACATGCCCGGGATAATCCAAAAGCGTCGTCTTATTCAACCCGCATATTCTCATCATAACCGCCTCCTTGCCCTTTCCAGCAATATATATTATACTTGTATCGGCACCATATTGCAAAAGTGAAATGCCCGAAAAAATTGATTTCCGTGAGTGAAATGAGGTAACGATGGATATACATGAAAAATATATGAAAGAAGCCTTAAAACAAGCCAAAAAAGCATATCTGCTCGGCGAAGTCCCTATCGGCTGCGTCATCGTCCATGAAGGAAAAATCATAGGCAGGGGCTATAACCGCCGCAATACGGACAAAAACACCCTTTCTCACGCGGAAATAACCGCTATCCATAAAGCCAGCAAAAAAATCGGCGACTGGCGGCTGGAAAACTGTACGCTTTATGTCACCTTGGAGCCTTGCCAGATGTGTTCCGGCGCCATTGTCCAGGCCCGCATTCCCGAAGTCGTTATGGGATGCATGAACCCCAAAGCGGGCTGTGCAGGCTCCATCCTCAATCTGCTGGAAATGCCCCAGTTCAATCATCAAGTCAAAGTAACGCGCGGCGTACTCGAAAAGGAATGCAGCAATATGATAACCACTTTTTTCAAAGAACTCCGCCAGAAAAATAAGGATAGAAAAACCTCTGGAAACATTTCCGGCAAAACTTCAGAAGAAGAAACTTCATGCCCATGAAAATCAATTTTTGCAGACGGCGGGCAGGGCGGGGCGGGAAAGAAGAAAGGCGGCGGCAGGAAGGCAGGGGGAGCAGATGGGGGATGGCTTCGCCGTTGCCTCACGCAGGGAAACGAGATTTTCTTAATATTCTGTTTGACAGGCAGCAATTTGATGACAAGGATGTCATCAAAAGTCCGCAATGAGCCCGGATGGCGAATCGCGGACGGTTGCGTCCGGTTGGTACAACGATGCCGGAATATTTAGAAAATCTATTTCCCGGAGCCGGCACGGCGAAGCCATCCCCCATCTGCTCCCCCTGCCTTCCTGCCGCCGCCTTTCTTCTTTCCCGCTCTGCCCTGCCCGCCGTCTGCAAAAATTGATTTTCGCGCTTCATGCCTATAAAACATTGACAATCCCCTTCAAAAACAGTATACTAAAAACACCGTGCAGCCGGGGCGTTAGCGGTGTCCTGTACCTACAATCCGCTTTAGTAGGGGTGATGTTCTGTCGCGGGCTTTTATTTGGTATAGCTGCCCTTTATAAGTGGCGTTGAAGTTCGGGTCTTACGCAATGGGAATCTGCGAACCGTGTCAGGTTGGGAACAAAGCAGCACTAAGCAGAATTTCCCATGTGCCGTAAGGGTGCCTGGCGGAGTTAACTGTAAAGGTAACGTATATTGATGCGGCTCAATACAGGACGCACGGTATTTTATACTGGAAAAGCTTTGATATAAAGGAATCTGGAATGAACTTACATGATTGCACGCTTTGCCCAAGAAACTGCCACGCCGACAGGGCGAACGGCCAGACCGGATATTGCGGCGAAACAGATCAAATAAGGGCGGCGAGGGCCGCGCTTCATATGTGGGAGGAACCTTGCATTTCAGGACAGGCCGGTTCAGGTACTGTCTTTTTTTCAGGCTGCAATATGGGCTGCGTTTTCTGCCAAAACCATACTATTTCCAAAGGCACGACAGGGAAAAAAATATCCCCGGAACGCCTTGGGGATATTTTTCTGGAACTTCAGGCACAAAACGCATGCAACATCAATCTTGTTACCCCTGCCCATTTCATCCCCCAAATCAAAAAAGCGCTGGAATACGCGAAAACCTCCGGTCTCTCCATACCCGTTGTTTATAACACCAGCTCTTACGAAAAAGCAGATACCCTGAAAGAATTAGACGGCCTGATCGATATTTATCTGCCGGATCTGAAATACATTTCCCCCGCTCTCAGCAAAAAATATTCGTTTGCTGAAGATTATTTTATTTATGCTTCTTCTGCCATCCAAGAAATGGTGCGCCAGGCAGGCCCGCCTGTTTTTGCCCCCCAGCCTCTGGCTGAAACAGAAAGCGGGGAAGATGATTACTCCGGCCCTCTGATGAAAAAGGGCGTAATCGTAAGGCATCTTATGCTCCCCGAATGCATGGAAGATTCCCGGAAAGTTCTGGAATATTTATATAGCACATACAAAAATGACATATATGTCAGTATTATGAACCAATATACCCCCATCCCCTCTTACCTGGATGCACAAGCCTATCCCGAACTAAACCGTACCGTCTCTCCCAAGGAATATGATAAACTGACGGACTATGCCCTGCGCATTGGGATAGAGAATGGTTTCATCCAGGAGGGAACTACCTGTCTGGAAAGTTTTATTCCTCTTTTTGACTGCTCCGGCATATAAGCTTATATCTTGACCCTGCGCAGATAATATCCGAATTTCCCCGGCTCTGCCCTGCCGCCGCAGCATTCGAAAGCTTCGAATCCGAACATTAAGGCCACCATTTTTTCCCTTTCATAATACACCCCCGGCACACCAAGATAAAAGTTTCCGTATTTCTCTCTTTTCTTCCCCTGATTCGCCTTTTCTTTCTCCGCCCCTTTCGCCGTTCCATCCCCATCCGCTTCCTCCAGCGGCTCTCTCCCAAGGATAATATGGCGGTAATTATAAAACCCGTGGAGCAAAAAGCTGTTATTGGCCAAATGCTGGTAATCTCCTGTCATAACCACAAAATCTTTAGGCTGTATGGATATGTATTCCCTCTCATCTTCATAAGGATGCACCACAGGATACATCCTGCAAAGCTGCTCCCATTTGTCGTCTAAAATAACATCCTCCAGCCGGATTTCTTTTTCCAGGCTTCCGCCCAGCTTCTCCCTGTTTATTTTTTTCTTCGGCTCTGCCGCTTCCTCCGCATGGGGCGGCCTCTTCGCTTCCTCCTTCTTCTCTGCCGCATGGAATTCCTTTTTTTCCCTCAGATGGTCCGTATTTTCTTTCGGGCGTTCCTCTTTCTTTTCTTTCTTCTTTTCTTCCGCTATCGGCAGCGCCTGGTATTTGCCTTCAATTACCTCTGTATCCGATATTTTTATAAAAAAACGGTTCACTTCTCCTACGGTCAGTCCTTCCGTATCCGGCAAATTCCCCTCTCCGCTCCTCTTCCATTCCCCGCTCCCTTTATGAAGAAATATGCGGCCTATCACATATTCTTTCTTTGCATTTCCGACATATATGTCATATCTTTTCTCTGCCAGTTCCGCCATTCCCGATACGCGCATATCAAAAACCCACCGAGTCCCCGCAACTTCCGCTTTTATGAATCCGGCGCTCTTGATCCGGTTTCCCTGTTCCAAATAGGAAAGATAAATCACCTTTTTATAATAGCCAGCCATGGACGTCCTCCTTTCCGCATCTCCCATTTTCTAATTTTATGCGGACGGTTTCCCATTTATGCTGACAAGCTGTTGCGCCGCGGACAGCCGCAAGCGGAACCAAAACTCTTCCCTTTTCTTTACCTCATACTTTGCTCATTAATATTCTAATGTATCCAGATATTTCATATAATTTACTACCATCAAAGCAATTTTAAACGTCAGCGCGTCATCAAAGGTACGAATATCCAGCCCCGTGCTTTTTTCCAGTTTTTCTATCCTATATACCAGCGTATTCCTATGGACATACAACTGCCGCGATGTTTCTGAGACATTCAGGTTATTCTCAAAAAACTTATTAATGGTTGTCAACGTCTCATCGTCAAAATCCAACGGTGCCTCCGCCCCGAAGATCTCATTGATAAAAATTTTGCATAGGTTGACTGGAAGCTGATAAATCAGCCGTCCTATTCCCAACGCGCTGTAGGAATTAACCTTTCTCTCCACATAAAATATTTTTCCTACATCCAGAGCCATCTTTGCTTCTTTGTAAGATTTGGATACATCCTTCAATTCATTGACGATCGTTCCATAAGCAACGCGTACGTTCATCATCGCTTCCGTGTTCATCATATCCACAATCGTCTGGGCAGTTCGTTCCACTGCCCCATAGTCTTCCCCGATTTCAAGAGCTTTTATCAGGATGACATTGCTTTCATCTACCGCAGTAATATAATCCCCCGATTGGGTCGAAAACATCCCGCCCAAAAGCTCGGACGCAGTCCCATCCTTGCCGTTCCGCGTTTCTACTATAATCACTATCCTTGGCGCCAATACTTCTATATGGAGCTTTTTCGCCCTGTTATAAATATCCACCAGCAAAAGGTTATCCAACAGAAGATTCTGGAAAAAATTATTGCGGTCAAATCTCTCTTTATATGCAATAATCAGATTCTGGAGCTGGCTTACCGCTATTCTGGCAACCATATATGCTTCATCGCTGCTTCCCCTTGCAACCAGAATATATGCCAATTCCCCTTCGTCCCTGATTTTCAAAAGATGATCTGTTCCTATTATCTGACTGTCTGCCGGCGAAACCATAAAATCGCCGATAATTCCTGCCTGGATATCATTCGTATCAAATGTAGATGCCACAACCATGCCGTCTAAATCATAAACGCATAAATTGATTTTGGTTATCGTATGTAACTCTTCAATATTTGTCCTGATTACCTGACTTGATATCATATTTTATCCCCCAAATCTTTTCATTTTTCCGGAACAGAAAACCGAGTCCTGCACATTGAACAAACGCTGTCGCGCTCCGCAAGCCAGCTTATTGTAACAAAAGAGGGGATGCTTTCGCATCCCCCCAATGATCTTCCAAAACTAATTTGTAATAACCTGCTCTGTCTCTTTGTCGAATACATGAATCTTTTCAACATCGAAAGCAAATTTAACAGTATCGCCGGGTCTTGCGGTTGTACGGGAATCCACCCTCGCCGTAATCGGGAACTCAGCCAAATCAAAGTATAAGTAAACTTCTGCACCGAGCAACTCATAAACCTTAATGGTAGACTCGAATACACACTGTGCGGATGCCGTATATTCATCGGAATCATATACATCTTCCGGACGGATACCGAATGTTACTTTCTTTCCTACATAACCGCCGTCGATCAGTTTCTTTGACTTAGCAGCCGGGAGCTCAATGCTCTTGCCGGCAACCTTAAGGCTTGCTGCATTGCCTTTTGCCTCTACTTCCGCATCCAGGAAGTTCATCTGAGGAGAACCCATGAATCCTGCAACAAACAGGTTCTGCGGTTTTTCATATAAGTTCTGAGGCGTATCTACCTGCTGAACGATACCGTCTTTCATAACAACGATCCTGGTACCAAGCGTCATAGCCTCTGTCTGGTCATGAGTTACGTAAATAATTGTTGTACCGAGTCTCTGATGCAATTTTGCGATCTCAATACGCATCTGTACACGAAGCTTTGCATCCAGGTTAGAAAGAGGCTCATCCATAAGGAATACTTTAGGATTACGGACAATCGCACGTCCCATAGCAACACGCTGTCTCTGCCCGCCGGAAAGAGCCTTCGGCTTACGGTCAAGAAGAGCTGTCAAGTCAAGAATCTTTGCCGCTTCTTTTACCATTTTATCAATTTCATCCTTCGGAACTTTTCTTAACTTAAGCCCGAAAGCCATGTTATCATATACGGACATATGCGGGTACAATGCATAGTTCTGGAATACCATTGCAATATCCCTGTCCTTCGGTTCCACATCGTTCACCATTTTATCGCCGATCCACAGCTCGCCGGAAGAAATATCTTCCAGACCTGCAACCATACGCAACGTAGTGGATTTACCGCATCCTGAAGGTCCTACGAAAATAATAAACTCTTTATCCGCAATTTCAAGATTGAAATTTTTTACCGCTTCAAATCCGTTCGGATATACCTTGCAGATATTCTTTAATGATAAACTTGCCATTTTAGTTTGCCTCCTGATTATTTTTATATTGTATTTCCGCATCTTCGTCGGAATGTCGTTTAACTCTATAGCAAGTATAACGAAGTTCCCCGTTTTTTACCATGCTCACATTACACAAAGATTTTTTATTCCATTGTAAAAATTGCTTATATTGCATACTTCTTTTTCACATCCGCACCAATTTGAACAAGAAATCGTTTGCTTCTTATACAAGTTGTACAAACCATCATTTGTTTACGCGGCTCTCTCTTTCCACTTTTTTCTTTCCTTCGCTTTTCCCGCTCTCATCGCCATAAAAAGCAAGCTGGCTCTTCCCCCTTTTCTTCGCTACATAAAGCGCGCTGTCCGCCGCCTTATACATACTCTCGAAATCATGGCCGTCTTTCGGGAACACTGCCGCGCCAATGCTGGCGGTCGCCGCATATTTTACATATTCCCCGGTCTGGAAATCTTTAAAGAAATCCGCCAGCTTCATCGCTTCCTTCTCCATCACTTCATCACTGTTCAAGTTCTTCAGCAGAATCATGAACTCATCTCCCCCGGTACGTCCGATAATGTCCGAGGCCCGGAACATAGCTTTGACCTGATGCCCCAGGGAGGAAAGCACCTCGTCTCCAAAAGCATGCCCCAAGGTGTCGTTAATTTTTTTGAAATTATCCACGTCCAAAACAAATAAAACCGCCTGCTCCTTCGGATGTTTTTCCATATACTCCTTGATCTTCCGTTCTGTAGCCAGTTTGTTATTCAATCCCGTCAGCAGATCCGTATCCGCCTTTTCCTCCAGTTTCTTCCTTCTCTCATTGCTTCTGAGCTTGCCAATAATATTAATAACGATCAGCATTCCCAAAAACACTCCTACCGCTGCCAAAAGGCGCAGGATCATCTGCTGCGAATTATACAGCTCTTTTTCGATCAGGGAATCCACATAAGACTGCTCTACTCCTACGAGCAGCGTCCAGTTGTTGATTCCTACCGGCGCGTATATCACCCTTCTTTCCACGCCTCCCATCACGGCGCTGAAGCTTCCCGACGCCTTATTTCTCATCCTGATCGTAACCATCTGCCTCAAATCATTATTTTCTTCATTATCTTCCACGGCATCCCATATATTTCCGTCTTCTGAAAATATACCGCCCGTATCGTTATTCAGCCGGATAATCTCTCCTTCCGGGTTGACTACCGCATAAAAAGTGCTGGCTCCGAATTTCGATTTTGCAAAAAGCTGATCCAGTTTTTCCACCGGATAATATAATAAAAGCATACGGTTTCCGCCGGATACTGTTAAAGCCGAAATAACCGCAGGGCATCCATCCCCTAACTCATCATCCAAAACATATGTATAATAGATCCATACTCCCTCGTCGGCCGCTTTGCCCTCGCGCATACTCTTCAGATGTTCCTCAATCGCCGACAAATAGCTGATATCCGCAATTTTAATTTTACTGCCGTCATGCATTAGCCCCTGTTCTTCTCCGCCGTTATATAAAACCGCATAAGCATCGGAATTTTCATAAAGCGCTTCCGCCATTCTTATAATTCTTTCCTCGCTGATCCATTGCTCGTTATTGATCAGCTGCATGATTGTTTTTCCGGCCGCCGCCATTGCCTTTATTTCATAATTTACTTCCTCCGCATATTTTTCCGTCGTACTGAGAAACAGCTCCGCCACATGGTCAGACGCCGTCTGCCGGCTTTCCGAGGAAAAATTAACGAGCAATGCCGCCGCAATAAGGACTAATGCCGCTACAGGAATCAGCCATTGTATGATTACAGGTTTTATCTGTTTATCATTCATTTCAAACCCCCCTGATCCTCTTCCATATCGATTCCCCCGCCCAGCTCAAATCTGTCCGTTACCGGTTCCTCCTCTGGCTCAAAACGCTTAAATGTTCCGTTATAAAGCATCGCCGATACATATGCCGGAAGCGAAATCCCAAAAAGAAAGACAAGAGGCGCAGCAGCGATCACAAAATAGAGCGCCGCCAGAGGCAACAGATATACCACCATCATCAATACCGTTTTGGGGAAACTGAGAATTGCCATAAACAGCGCGTTTTTGAGTGTCTTTATGACAGTATTGTCGAATCTCGACAACACCGGGAAAACATAACATAAGACCATATATGTCACCATAAACAAGGCATATAACATAACTTTTAAAATCTGGGGAAAGTCCGCAGAGGAATTGATAATCCTCAAATCTACCGCAAAAATCACCAGCACCAGCAGTATCATGAGCCATATAACCGTCGCCTGCTTAAAATTAGCTTTAAAAGACTTGAAAAAAGACCTGACGATATAGCTTTCCTGATCTCTTACCATTTTCAGCAGTACATAATGCATTGCCGTAAGAGATGCTCCTATTGTCACAATAGGGATACAGCACACCAATGTTACCAGGTTCAAAATCATCAAATCCGCTACCTTCCCCAAAAAGCGCATCACCGGACTATCAATATTAAACAACTTGCCCATGTTATTTTTTCCTCTTCTCTCGTAATGTCTTTTTTAATATGTATCCTGTGAACATCAAACCTGCATACTACTTCAAAACCATCTCCATAGGAGTATAACGGATGCCGGAAGACATCTGTTCCGGTTCCAGATCCGTAAAACCTATTTTATGATAAAACCCAATTCCGAAAGGAGCGGCATTCACTGTCACTCTGCGTATATTCAGCTCGGTTCGCAAATATCTGCACAGATCCTGCATCAATGCCCTTCCGATCCCCTTCCTGTGGTATTCCTTATCCACAAACAACAGCGATATGTGGGAATTGCCTCTTACTGTTATCATTCCTGCCATTCTGGCGCCGTCCAGCGCAACAAACATCTGGTACGCCCCCATGATAAACATACGCCGCAGGGTACTGTCCGTAATAAAATCCTCAAAGCTCCGGATCCCCTCGGGGGAATAATCATCCGCCTCAAATTCAAGGAAGGTTTTCCAGGCCAGCGCCATCGCTTCCTCCCATTCCCCCTGATATGCCATACGGATTTCATACGGAAATACAGTTCCTGCCATTCCTTTCATCCTTTCAAAATCTCTGCCACCTTATATTCTAACAAATTATTCTGACCCTTACAAGAAAATCTTTCTGCTTCTATTGCGCTGAAGCCTCCACTCCCACTCTGTTTACCAGAGGCAGTCCGTTCTCCAGGGCATAGGCATTCTCCAATGTTTCTATCGCGATCGCCTGCATTGCCTCTGTGGTGAAAAATCCCATATGGGATGTAATCAGCACATTAGGAAATGTAACCAGCCTTGCCAGATTTTCATCCTCTATAATGTCGCCGGAACGGTCTTCATAAAAAATGCCTTCTTCTTCCTCATAAACATCCAGCCCTACCCCGGCAAATTTTTTCTCCAGCAGCCCTCCGATCAATGCTTCCGTATCGATCAGGCTTCCCCTGGAAGTATTGATCAAATAAACGCCTTCTTTCATCATGGCGATCGTATCTTTATTAATAATATGCTTTGTCGCCGCTGTTAATGGACAGTGCAGGGTGATCACATCGGATTTGCGCATCAGTTCTTCCACCGTCACATATTCCGCCTCCAGCCCTTTGGCCGGATAAGGGTCATAGGCAAGCACCTGCATCTGGAAACCATTCAGGATATGGATCATCGCCTGCCCTATTTTTCCTGTGCCGATCACTCCTGCCACTTTATGGTTCAAATCATTCCCCATCAGCCCGTTCAGGCTCATATTAAAATCCCTGGTACGGTTATATGCCTTATGGGTGCGCCTGTTCACCGTCAGCAGCAAAGCCATCGCATACTCCGCCACCGCCTCCGGCGAATAACTGGGAACCCTGAGAATCGCTATTTTATCCTCCGCCGCCTTTACGTCTACATGGTTAAATCCGGCGCTGCGCAGCAGGATCGCTTTCACTTTCATCTCATAAAGCTGGTCGATCATCTCCGCATTCACATAGTCATTGACAAAAATACATATGGCATCATAGCCCTTCGCCAAAAATATAGTTTCCTCGTTGCAGGGCAGCTCAATAAAACGGATCTCAAATCCATAATCTTTTCCCAACGGCTCAAACCAGATCTTATCATAAGCTTTTGTTCCATAAAACGCTATTTTCATAATAAAATAACCCTCCTTTCCTTTCTATCATTTACACAAATTTAAGAAAAAATTCCGTTCCAAAAATCTTTTATCGAATCTTTAATGCTTTGGAAAAAACCTTTGGCTGCCCCGCTGACCGCGCCGCTTACCGCCTCGCTGATCGCTTCATCCGCATGGTTTACGATATCCGCCCCGTACTTATCATAAAGCTTTTCCGCCTGGCTGATCAAATACTCGCTGTTCAGCCCCATGCTTCTCAACTTGCTCATCAGATCCACAATTTTCTGTATTTCTTCTTCTGAAAGAAATACGCCGAACTTCTCCGAACCTTCCGCGATTGCCGCCCTGACATCCTCGTCCGTTTCCAGCTCTCCGTTCGCCACCTTCTCTTTAATATAAGCGATCAGCGCCTCCATCTCGTCGCCGCTTACATTTTCCGCCGCTTCCGCAAGCTGCCCCGTGGTAATCAGTTCATCCAATGCGCTGGACAGCGCCGCGTCCGGAATCGTCGTTCCTTCCATCTTCTCATACGCCTTTACCGCGCCGATCAGCGCTGCCGTTCCGGATATCTGCGCAGGGGCGGCCACAATCACTTCCGTATCCTGTATCCCTGCAGTCAGCAGCGCGTTGCGGTACATTCCCGTAGTACAATAATTGATATTTTTTGTCGTTACATTGACGCCGCTTCCTTTTGCCCCTTTTTTCAGCATTACGCTGGACAGCGACTTGCTGCCGATGACAGAAGACCCCAAATAGGAATCCAGATATTGATGTTCCTGGCTGTTTGTAATATATATCACTTCATATCCCGCCAGCTGTTCTTCCGTAATCCCCATCAAGCCAAGCACCACAGCCCTTTGTTCCGCAGACAGGTCTGCCCCAAGCGCCACTACCGTTCTTCCTTCCTCCGCATGGACATTCAGGCAGAACATCCACACCATAACAAGCATCGCTGATACGGATAAAATTTGTTTCATCATTTTCAATTTTTTCATAATTCTCCTTATTTCCCTTATTTTTCTCTTTTTCTTCGTTTTACAGGATCGACATCACCCATTGGTAAATATCTTCGTATACCTTTTCCCTGTCGCTTTCATTCAACAGTTCGTGCCTGTCGCCCTCATATAGTTTCATCTCTGCATTTTTCATGCCCACATCTTTGAAAGACCGGTATGCCTTTTCCACGCCTTTCCCATAATCGCCCACCGGATCTTCCGCGCCGGCAGCAAACAGCACCGGCAGCTCCTTCGGCATTTTTTCCAGATTCTCCCGTTTATGCAGCCTTCCCACCAGTTCAAATAACGTGCGGAATCCATTTACCGTAAAAGTAAAGCCGCAAAGCGGATCCGCCATATAAGCATCTACGATTTTTTCTTCTTTTGTCAGCCAGTCCATCACCGTTCTGCAGTTCCTGATTCTTTTATTATAGCTTCCAAATGACAGCGCGTTCAGCAGCCCGCTTGGATGCTTGGAACCGCAAATCAAATTCTGCACGGCGGCCACTGCCTTTGCCGCCGCCAGCAAAGCCCTGGGCTGCATTCCCGTCCCCACGATTACCGCTCCCTGGATCCCCGTTCCGTAACGGCACAGGTAATTTCGGAGAATAAAAGAACCCATGCTATGGCCGAGTATCACATAAGGCACGCCCGGATATTTTTCCTGCGTCATTTTTTTCAGCCTGTGGGAATCGCGGACAACTACCGTAGCGGCATCCCGCTCACAAAAATAGCCGTATGTACCGTTTTCCCCTACCGACTTGCCATGGCCCAGATGATCTTCGCCCACGACCAATATCCCTTTTTCCGCCATCATCCGGGCAAATTCATCATACCTCTCTATATATTCCGCCATGCCATGAATAATCTGCAAAATACATACCGGCTGATCTCCTTCCGGAATCCATTTCACGCCATGGATTTTATTCTCATTATCTCTGGAATCAAAATACAGTTCTTCCTTCTTTATCATATACTTTCCTCCCCCAAAAAAGAATTCATAGCATGGCCTCTCCGTGCTATGAATCCATTATACACTATATGATCCGCTATTATAAGGTTTTCATAATAATTTCATCAATTTTACAATCCGTTAACAGATCTCGGCTCCTGCCGGCATCGTTTTCTCCGGTACCATAAGCGCCAGACTGCCTTCCGCATCCTCCGCGCAAAGCAGCATTCCTTCCGATACCACTCCCGCCAGTTTGGCCGGTTTCAGATTTACCAGCACCATCACCTTCTTTCCTACCATTTCTTCCGCAGTATAATGCTGTTTAATGCCCGATACGATCTGTTTTACCTGGCTGCCGACGCGTACCTTCGAGCAAAGAAGCTTTTTGGATTTCGGCACCTCCTCGCAGGCGATGATCTCTCCTACCTGGAACTGCATTCTGGCAAATTCCTCGTATGCGATCTCTTCTTTCGCTTCGATATCAATCACATTTTCCGCAGCGCCGTCCGCTTCCTGCCCTTTCTCCGCTTCCGCCTTCCTCGCTTCAAAAAGAGCTTCCGCCTTCTCCAGCACTTCCTTTATATCCAGACGGGTAAAAAGGATCTCCGGCTTTTCCGTCACTTGATTGCCGGAAGGATATCTGCCGAATTCCTTCAGGGACTCAAATCCATACAAAGAGGCATTCAGCTGCTTTGCGATCCTTTCCGCCGTTGAAGGCATAAAAGGCTCCAGCAGGGAAGCCCCCGCCATAATTCCCTCCGTCAAGTTATAGAGCACTGTCGCCAGCCTGTCCCTCTTCGACTCATCCTTTGCCAGTACCCATGGTTCCGTTTCGTCGATATACTTGTTGCAGCGCTTGAATAAAGCGAAGATTTCCGTCATCGCATCCGCCACCCGCAGTTCTTCCATTTTCGCGCATACCCTGTCATAAGTCCCCGTCGCCAAAGCTTTCAGATCCTCGTCCATCGTATCCGATATGCCCTTATCCGCAACGATTCCTCCAAAATACTTATTGCTCATGGAAATGGTCCTGTTGACCAGATTCCCCAGAGTATTCGCCAGATCCGAATTCAACCGTTCCACCATCAGCTCCCAGGAGATTACGCCGTCATTCTCAAAAGGCATCTCATGCAGCACGAAATAACGGACCGCATCCACTCCGAAGAAATCCACCAGATCATCGGCATACAATACGTTTCCTTTGGATTTGCTCATCTTCCCGTCGCCCTGCAGAAGCCATGGATGTCCGAAAATCCGTTTTGGCAGCGGCTCCCCCAGCGCCATCAAAAAAATCGGCCAGTAAATCGTATGGAACCGTATAATATCTTTGCCGATCAAATGCAGATCTGCAGGCCAAAGCTTTTGATACTGCCCGTCGCTCTCTCCGCCGCAGTCATAGCCGATCCCCGTAATATAATTCGTAAGAGCGTCCAGCCATACATAAACCACATGCTTATCATCAAAATCCACCGGAATGCCCCATTTAAAAGAAGTCCTGGACACGCACAGATCCTGCAGCCCCGGCAGGAGGAAATTATTCATCATTTCATTCTTGCGGGATACCGGCTGTATAAACTCAGGATGCGCATTAATATGCTCGATCAGCCTGTCCGCATACTTGCTCATCTTAAAAAAATAAGCCTCTTCCTTCGCCGGTTTTACCTCCCGCCCGCAATCTGGGCATTTCCCGTCCACCAGCTGGGATTCCGTCCAGAAGGACTCACAGGGAGTACAATACATCCCCTCATATGCCCCTTTATAAATATCCCCTTGTTCATAAAGCCTTTTAAAAATTTTCTGCACCTGTTTCTCATGCCGTTCATCTGTCGTACGGACGAAGTTATCATAGGAAGTATCCATCAGGTCCCACAGCTTCCTGATCGTTCCGGCCACGCCGTCCACATACTCCTTCGGAGTAATGCCGGCCTCCTCCGCCTTTAACTCGATCTTCTGTCCATGCTCATCCGTTCCTGTCTGGAAAAAAACGTCATAACCGTCTTTTCTCTTAAACCTGGCAATGCTGTCTGCCAGCACAATCTCATAAATATTGCCGATATGCGGTTTTCCGGACGTATAAGCGATTGCTGTGGTAATATAATATTTCCCTTTATCCATTTCCCGTTCTCCTTCCGTTTCTATCATTATCCGTAATTTTTAGCCTAACATAAAGGAGGCGGGGTGTCAATATGGGCAGCTTTGCGTTTCCCGGAACTCTTTTTATATCTTTAAAATTTAATAGGTCAGGATTTCATGGCCGTCCTCCGTCACCAGTACCGTCACTTCCCACTGGGCGGAAAGCTTGCCGTCTTCTGTATAGGCAGTCCATCCGTTTCCGTCATCAATATAGATTTCGTCCGTGCCGAGGTTTACCATCGGCTCGATGGTGAATACCATTCCAGGAACCATCAGCATTTCCGTGCCTTTTTTGGTCACATAGCTCACGAAGGGTTCTTCGTGGAATTCCAGGCCGATTCCATGGCCGCCGATATCCCTTACCACGCTGCATCCGTTCTCCAAAGCATGGCTGTGTACGGCCTCTGCCATATCCCCCAGAAAACTCCATGGTTTTACCTGTTCAATTCCTTTTTCCATGCATTCCCTTGCCACACGCACCAGACGGGCCGCTTCTTCTGATACCTCTCCGATGCAGAACATTCTTGAGGAATCGGAAAAGTATCCCTTGTATATCGTCGAAGCATCCACATTCACAACATCTCCGTTTTTCAGGATCACATCTTCCGAAGGGATTCCATGGCAGACCTGCGCATTAATGGAAGTGCATACGCTCTTCGGATATCCGTCAAAATGCAAAGGCGCCGGGATGCCGCCCAGCCGGGTCGTTTCTTCATAAACCATCCGGTCAATCGCCTCCGTCGTCATTCCTTCCCTGATATGGCGGGCCACATAATCCAGCACGGCAATATTGATCTTGCTGCTTTCACGGATCCCCTCGATCTGCCCCTTCGTTTTCAGCATATCCCTGTCCGGTATGATATGCCCTTCGATCTGATACCGGAGCACCTTATCGTCGAAAGCCTCGTGGCATACCTTGTATTTCTTTCCGCTCCCGCACCAGCATCTGTCGTTTCTGTCCAGCTTCTTATACATCTCCCTGCTCACTTCCCAAAATCCAGAAATGCTTTCTGCATTTTTTCTATGTTTTTTCCGATATCCCCCTGAAAAACCGCGCTCCCGGCCACAATTACATTCGCTCCGGCTTCCAGCGCCACATGGACGTTATCCGCCCGGATACCGCCGTCCACCTGGATATCCTTTGCCAGCTCCCTGGCCTCAAAGATCCTTTTCGCTTCTGCAATCCGTCCTGTGGATTCCGGCAGATAATCCTGCCCTCCAAATCCGGGTTCCACCGTCATGACAAGAAGCATATCCAGCATATCCGCATAAGGAATCATCGCGCTGACAGGAGTCGCCGGTTTTAAAGCCAATCCCGCCTTTAACTGCAAATCGTGTATCTTATGGATCAGCGCCGCCGGATCCTCTGTCGCCTCAATGTGGAAAGTAATAATATCCGCTCCAGCAGCGGCAAATTCTTCCACATACCGCTCCGGCCTCTCGATCATAAGATGCACATCGAATATCAAATCCGTTGTCTTGCGGATCGACTGGATCACCGGCATCCCGAAAGAAATGGAAGAGACAAAGCAGCCGTCCATTACATCAATATGAAGATAGCCTGTCCCGGCCGCCTCCACTTCTTTTATCTGTTTCCCTAAAACGGAAAAATCCGCCGCCAGAATAGAGGGTGACAAAATCAACATTTTTATTATTCTCACTTTCCTACGAATTCTTTTACTGTCCGATAAATCCCTGCGCCGTCCAATCCATACTTCTCTATAAGCTCCTCCGCAGGACCGGATTCCCCGAATACATCCTGTATCCCGATCTTGCAGACCGGTACGGGATGTGCCTTGCATAACGCGTCGCATACCGCGCTCCCAAGTCCTCCGATCACCGAATGCTCTTCCGCAGTCACTACTTGTCCTGTTTTCTTCGCCGATGTGACTACAAGCTGCTCATCCAAAGGCTTGATCGTGCAGATATTGACAACCTCCGCACTGATCCCATCCTGTTCCAGTTTTTCCGCCGCTTCCAGAGCATTTCCTACGCAGATTCCGGTAGCCACGATGGTAACATCCGTTCCCTCCCTGACAATCCGCCCCTTTCCCATTTCAAAATGATAATCCGGCGTATCATTCAACACCGGACACACCGCACGGCCAAAGCGCAAATATACCGGTCCATCATGCTCCACCGCCGCCCTCACGGCCGCTTTCGCTTCCACAACATCTGCCGGACACATCACTACCATGCCGGGGATCGTCCTCATCAGGGCAATATCTTCATTGCACTGATGGGAAGCTCCGTCCTCTCCGACGGAAATACCCGCATGGGTTGCCCCGATCTTCACGTTCAAATGAGGATATCCCACCGAGTTCCTCACCTGTTCAAAAGCCCTTCCCGCCGCAAACATAGCGAAAGAACTGACAAACGGGATCATTCCCGTAGATGCCAGACCGGCCGCCACGCCGACCATATTGCACTCCGCGATGCCGCAGTCGATATGGCGTTCGGGATAAGCCTTTTTGAACATGCCCGTCTTCGTAGCTGCTGCCAGATCCGCGTCCAGCACCACAAGATTCGGATATTCCGCTCCAAGCTCCACAAGGGTACTTCCATAGCCTTCCCTCGTCGCTATTTTCTTTCTTTCTCCGCTCATAAACTTGCACCAATCCTTTCCAGATCCGCCATGGCCACTGCATATTGTTCGTCGTTTGGAGCCATCCCATGCCAGGAAGCCTCATTCTCCATAAAGGATACTCCTTTCCCTTTCGTGCTGCGGGCAATGATTGCCGTAGGCATCCCCTTTGTTTCACGCGCTTCCCTGAATGCTTTTCTCAAATCGTCAAAATCATGGGCATCCGCATGAATCACATGGAACCGGAATGCCGCAAATTTTTCATCGATCGGATAAGGGGAACATATATCATCAATCCTGCCGTCGATCTGCAATCCATTGTTATCTATAATTACGACCAGGTTATCCAATTTCCTGTGTCCGGCAAACATAGCCGCTTCCCAGACCTGGCCTTCCTGAATCTCCCCGTCTCCCAGAAGAGTATATACACGATAATCCTTTTCTCTCATTTTCGCGCTCAAAGCCATTCCGACCGCCACAGAAATCCCCTGCCCCAAAGAGCCGGTGGACATATCCACGCCCGGAATTTGCTTCATATCGGGATGCCCTTGCAGATAAGAGCCGACCTTGCGCAATGTTTTTAAATCCTCCACCGGGAAATATCCCCGGTGCGCCAACGCGGCATATAACCCCGGAGCCGTATGCCCCTTGGATAATACAAAACGATCCCTGTCCTCCATTTTCGGGTTCTCAGGATCTATATTCATTTCTTCAAAATATAGATAAGTAAAAATATCCGCTGCGGATAACGAACCGCCCGGATGCCCCGCTTTCGCACTGTGTACTGATGTCACGATTCCTTTCCGCACTTCATTGGCCTT
Source organism: Lachnospiraceae bacterium (assembly GCA_021772075.1). Lineage (GTDB taxonomy): Bacteria > Bacillota > Clostridia > Lachnospirales > Lachnospiraceae > Kineothrix. Next base: position 17,061 of record JAETNQ010000021.1, on the reverse strand, counting down.
TTTTTGCAATTCCCGATTTATCATTTTACAACCATTCTCCTTTCCGTCAAATCCGCCCATCTGCTGCCCCGGCATTCCTCTTTCTTATCTTCGTTTATATTTTATTTTTTTCATACATTTTCCTGCGTTTTTCCTCATTATATTCCATAATTCTATATACCATACTGCTTCTGAACTGTCAATCATGAAAAAAATTATATTTTTGCCCTTGGGAGTTTGACACGGGCAAACGACAGAGAATATAATGAGGATAAATTTTTTGATAGCATAACCAAACACGCACAGACACAAACTTGTTAATGCGCAGCCTCAACAAAACTGAGACAAAAGCCGCGCAGAAATGGAGAGAACAATGATCAGAACAGGAATTATGGGATATGGAAATCTTGGCAGAGGAATCGAATGCGCCATCCGGCAGAATGAAGACATGGAGCTGAAAGCAGTATTTACCCGCCGCGCCCCGGAGGCGCTGCAAATATTAACGCAGGGCGTTCCTGTATACAGCGCCGGCAATGTCACAAAATATAAGGATGATATAGACGTACTTATTCTCTGCGGAGGCAGCGCTGCCGACCTTCCGGAACAAACCAGGGAATATGCCAAATATTTTAACGTCGTAGACAGCTTTGATACCCATGCGAAAATACCGCAGCATTTTGAACAAGTTGATAAAGCGGCCACGGAAAACGGCCATATTGCCGTGATATCCGTTGGATGGGATCCGGGCATGTTCTCCCTCAACCGCCTTTATGCCAACGCCATCCTGCCAGCGGGAAACGATTACACTTTCTGGGGCAAAGGCGTCAGCCAGGGGCATTCCGATGCCATCCGCAGAGTCGAAGGAGTGGCCGATGGCAAACAATATACGATTCCTTCCGAAAAGGCCCTGAAAGCCGTAAGGAACGGTGAAAATCCTCAGCTTTCCGTGCGGGACAAACATACGCGCGAGTGTTTTGTCGTTGCAGAAGAAGGGGCGGACCGGAATAAAATTGCGGAAGAAATTAAAACCATGCCGAACTATTTTTCGGATTATGACACCACCGTCCATTTTATCACGCAGGACGAACTGGATAAAAACCACAGCGGCATCCCCCACGGCGGTTTCGTCATCAGAAGCGGAAAAACAGGATGGAACCAGGAAAACAGCCATGTAATAGAATACAGCCTGAAACTCGACTCCAATCCCGAATTCACAGCATCGGTCATCGTTGCATATGCCAGAGCGGCTTTCCGGATGCGGTCGGAGGGAATGACCGGATGCAAGACCGTCTTCGATATCGCCCCGGCTTACCTAAGTCCGCAAAGCGGCGAAGAACTGCGCCGCCTCCTGCTCTAATAAGGCCTTTGACATTCATACATTTTTTATTTTTCCGGGCATATGCATATAGTAAAAGAAATATCGTCAGGTAATTCTATTGAAAACTATGCGTCTTTCCCGAAAACTCAAAGCTACTTTATGCGCCATGGCTCTGTTTCTCGTTTTCTCCGCCTTTGCGGTTTTCTTCTTAAGCAAAGATGCCAGAAACTTCCGCCGTTTTTGTGCTGATTTCTTCATCTCGGAACTGAGCGGGAATACACTGAACATGCACTATACAGTCGCTGATCCCGCCAATTACGGCATCGATTCCTATACTCCCTCCCTGCCTTCCTATTCGATGGAACGCAGGGACAATTCTTTGAAGGAACTAGCCTCCGCATTGGAAACCCTGCATTCCATTGACAGCAGCAAACTGGGGACGCAGGAATCCTATACCTACCGCCTCCTGCTGCCTTATTTGGAAAACGAAGCAAAGGGGATGGCTCTCTATTATTATGCCAATCCTCTTTCTCCATCCTCCGGCATGCAATCACAGCTTCCCATTCTGTTGGCCGAATATTCATTTCGAAACAAACGGGATATCGAGGACTATCTTGCTTTATTAGACCAGACCGACACTTATTTTGAGGGAATTGCTTCCTATCTCAAAGACCAGTCGGAGCAGGGATTATTTATGCCGGACTACTCTGTGGATAAAGTCATCGACCAATGCGACACGATCATGGATAAAGAATCCCTGGAAAACGGATCTCATTTTCTTAATTCCACTTTCGAGGAGCGCCTGAACAAACTGATCGATCAGCATATTATCACAGAAGAGGAAAAAAACACCTATTTAGAAGAAAATAAAAGACTGCTTACTACCGTTATGCTGCCCGCTTACCAGAAAATGGGGGATGAACTGATCCTCCTCAAAGGAAGCGGCCAGAATGAAAACGGCCTTTTTTATTACCCCAAAGGAAAAGACTATTACCTTTACCTCATCCGCTCCAACACCGGATGTTATCGGGATATGGATGAGATTAAGCTGCTTTTGCTCCAGGATTTCCGCAACAGTTTCAACGCCATGCGCTCTCTGCTCCAGAAGCAGCCAGGACTTCTCTCCGCCTCCGGCTTAAGCTCCAGTTCCTTCGCCTACAGCGAGCCTGCGGATATGTTGAAAAACCTTCAACAGATGATGGCTTCCGATTTTCCGGCCCTGTCAGATGTGGCGGCAAATACCATGCCCGTCTGTACTGTAAAAGCCATTTCCAGAAACCTCCAGGAATATTGTAGCCCTGCTTTTTACCTCACCCCTCCTTTGGACGATATGGGGGAAAATGTGATTTATATCAATCCTAAAAACAATCCCTATGGAGTCGAATTATACACCACCCTGGCCCATGAGGGCTACCCCGGCCATCTCTACCAAACGGTATACAGCCAGCTTTTTTCCCAAAAAGTGGGAACCTCTCCTGTCCGCTGCATCCTTTCCTATGGAGGTTATGTGGAAGGATGGGCGATGTATGTGGAATTGAAATCCTATGATTACGCCAAAGAAGTCATGCGGCAGACAGCGCCGGAAACAGAATACCTATATGAAATGTACAAACTGGACCGGCAAATACAGCTTTGCCTCTATTCCCTTCTGGATATTGCCATCCACCACGAAGGCGCTTCCTACAGCCAGGTGCATCATATGCTTTCTTCCGTGGGCATTTCCGACCCCGGCACTACCCGGTCCATTTATGAATATATTGTAGAAGAACCGACCAATTACTTAAAATATTACTTAGGCTATCTGGAAATCATGAATTTAAAAGAAGAAGCAAAAAAACTTTGGAAGAATGGTTACAGTGAATACCGTTTCCACAAATTTTACCTGGAAAACGGGCCGGCGGACTTTACCAATCTCCAATTGCAGCTGGAACAGCTTCCCCTGCTCAACCGATCCTAACAAATAGTCAGGCGCCGCACTCCCCTGCGGCGCCGTTCATCTTCATCCCAACCCTGTATCCGGGTCAAAGCGCTCCTTTCCGGTAATTTGGTAATAAAGATCCTCTTTGGCTATGGACTTTTCTTTTTTTACATTTACGCCCGGCAAATTTTCCAGCATATCGGCCGCAACGGGATCATTCCTCTTTTCTTGGGCTTTTTCTTCATCCTTGCGGATCCGTTCCTGCATGTCGTCGATCGCCTGGTCCAGCCCCCGCATCATCTTATTCCACTGCTTCATCGTATAAGAACCCGCGCCGATCGGAATGGAAGTCTCTGTCTCTCCCCTTCTTACCTTATCGACGATTTCTTCCTTTCGCCTTCTAATAAGATCCATCTTATCCTCGGTATCCTCTTCCTTGCCGATAAAATCCCGGATACTTTTGGAACTTTCTCCTTCTTTCCTGCTTTTTCCAGTCCTTCCGGCATGAAACAAATCATCCCTTCCCGTCCGGAAATACATCTGCGCATTAGAAATTCCGCTCATCTCTTTCCTCCACCAAAGCAGCCAGCTGCCATTCTTTCAGCTTAAAAACGCCTTCTTCCTTTCCGCCGCCCTCATATCCGTTGAAACCGTTTGTCTTTCCGTTCTTCTCCGCTGCTTTTTCCGCATTTTCCACGCTGTCGGCATTCTGTTCCTCGCTGCTCTTGCCGATGCCGTCCTCCATTTCCTCGATCTCCCGCTTCATCTGCTGTACCTTGCCGTCCAGCTTAAGCGCCCTTAAAATACGGTTGATATCCTCTGGCGAAAACATGCCGATCGCCTTGGCCAGATCATCTATATTATTCCTGTTCACCATCAGGCAGCCGCCCTCCGACAACGGAATACGTATTACCTGTTCCATATGGTTCAAATCAATATTTCCAAGACATAGCCATTTTCTCTCGTTGTCCAAGGTAAATACTGTTCCGTTATACTCTATCACCCCGTTTTCATTCGCCAGATAAGAATAGGGCGCGCCTTGGTTTTTCTCGGGTATCGCCGGCTTGCGGCCTTCCGGCGGCTTTTCCACATTTCTTTCTGCCGGGTTTTCCACAAAAGTCCCCTTTGTTTTTTTCAAGTCCTCCCCTTCCCACCGTTCCGCATCATCCCCTTCATATTTCCTTTTTACCGCTTCTCTGAAATAATGCTGAACGGAAAAGCTGATTCCGCCAATTCCCATATTTCACCCCCCTTTCCGATTCAACACGGCATAAGCCATTTTCTCCATCTCATCCCCGCTCTCCTGCCGGACATATGATCCGTTGAACAAATATGCCTTTACTTCCCCTTCATCGTTCTTTTTCTCCACATACACCTGCTGTACTCCCTGTTCTTCCCCCTCTCCTGTTTTCTCTCTCCTGGCCTTAAGAACATATCCCTCTAATACGTTGACCTCCACCATATCACATTCGCTGTACGGGATCTCCCTTACCGGAACCTCTTTCCCTGTTTTTAAAGCCGTGTTCGTTTCCATCCGGACGTGCATGCTCTTCTGGAGACTGCTGCGGAAATTATCTTCTTCCTGCCTTACCTTATTGCCCTCCGACGATATATCCAATGACTTTTTCGCATTCAACTTCCCCAGCCCGTTATTCATCCCCTTTGCTTCCGCCATGCCCTTATTCCACTCATAAATCCGCATCCCTGCCACCTTCTTTCAGAGTCCTTTCCATAGAACCCATACCCTTTCTTTCCGCCCCATGCAAAATCCGTTCTTTGATCAATTCCCGGCCCCGGCGGAGCCTCGTTTTTACCGTTCCCTCCCCCAGATCCATTACTTGGGAAATTTCCTTAATAGAATAATCCTCATAGTAAAATAAATACAATGGGTTGCGGTAAGCCGCCGGCAGCTCCATCACATGCCATAATGTTTCATCTTCCTCCACAAACGGAAGATGGAAATGCTTCATCTCGCATTCCGGCACTTCGTCAAACGCTACCGTTCTTGAAAACCATGCGCTTTTCTGGATATCATAGCAAATATTGAGAACAACCCGGATAAACCACGCTTTTTCGTGGTTCTCATTGTCAAACGAAGGCCTCGCCTTTAAATATCTGCAAAAGGCCTCCTGCACCACATCTTCGGCATCCGCTTTACTCTTCATATTGGAAAAAGCAACGCGGTATAGTATGTCTTTATATTTCGCAAACGGCGCCTCCGCTTCCTTTTCCTTACCTTTCAGCATAATGCCCCCTCATCCTAAGTTCTTATATATGTAATACGATTCATATACCGGAAAAGTTTCATATGGACTTATTTTTCTATGCAGATTTACCTGATGCTTTCTACCGCCGCTTTTTCCACCGCTAATCCTGCTTTGTACCGTTGGATAAATGCGTCAAATCCTGCCACGTCCTCTGCCGCAGGCTCCATCTTGCTTCCCTTGTTTCCTGCGAATACCGATTCATTCAAATAATGGGCCAAATCTTCCCCGCCCTTCTTATTCTTCATATAAGCGGCCAGCACCGCGATTCCCCATGCGCCGCCTTCTCCGGCCGTTTCCATAACGGATACGGGAGCGTCCATAGCCGCTGCAAGTATTCCCTGTCCTACGCCCTTTGTCTTGAACAAGCCGCCATGCCCGAAAATTTCATCCGCCTGTACCTTTTCTTCCTTGAACAGAATATCGGAGCCAATTTTCAAAGCTGCCAGAGAAGAATAAAGGTGCGTCCGCATAAAATTCGCCAGATTAAACTTGCAGTCCACATCCCGGACAAACAGAGGGCGGCCCTCTTCAAAGCCGGTTACCGGCTCACCGGAAAAATAGCAGTAGGACAGCAGACCGCCGCAGTCCTTGTCGCCTTCCAGCGCCTTATTGTACAAAGTTCCGAAAAGCTTATCCATATCAACTTCCATGCCCATAGTCATCATAAACTCTTTAAAAAGATTAACCCATGCATTCAGATCCGAGGTACAGTTATTGCAATGCACCATGCTGACCAGGCTCCCGTCCGGCGTCGTCACCAGATCGATCTCAGGATATACTTTAGAAAGCTCCTTTTCCAGAACAATCATAGCGAAAACGCTGGTTCCTGCCGACACATTGCCTGTGCGTACCGCCACGCTGTTTGTGGCCGCCATGCCCGTCCCCGCATCGCCCTCGGGAGGACATACCGGAATGCCCGCTTTCAGTCTGCCGGAAACGTCCAGCAGCTTTGCTCCTTCCTCCGTCAAAGTTCCTGCATCTTCGCCTGCCACTAATACTTTAGGAAGGATCTCTTTCAGTTTCCATGGATATTTTTCTTCCGCCGTCAGTTCATCGAACTGCTCCAGCATCCTCGCATAATAATCCTTGGTATCCGTATCGATCGGAAACATGCCGGAAGCGTCTCCCACTCCCAATACTTTTTTCCCCGTCATTTTCCAATGCACATATCCCGCAAGGGTTATCAGATAATCGATATCTTTTACATGCTCCTCATTATTCAAAATCGCCTGGCGCAAATGCGCAATGCTCCATCTCTGGGGAATATTATACTGGAAGATCTTCGTTAATTCCTCTGCCGCTTCCCCGGTCATCGTATTTCTCCATGTGCGGAAAGGAGCCAGAAGCTCCCCCTCCTTATTAAATGCCATATATCCGTGCATCATGGCGCTGAAACCAATACTTCCCACCGTCTCTAAAGCAACCCCGTACTGCTTCTCCACATCCGCAGCCAGTTCGCTGTAGCTGTCCTGCAAACCTTTCCAAACCATATCCAGACTATAGGTTCAAATATTATTTTCATACCGGTTCTCCCATTCATAACTCCCTGATGCAATAGGGGAATGGTCCTCCCCGATCAGCACCGCCTTGATTCTGGTAGAACCTAATTCTATGCCGAGCGCCGTCCTGCCGTTTATAATCATTTCTTTTCTATCCATTGCCATATCCTCTGCCTTTCCCGATCCAATCTTCCAAGTTTGCATTTTACCATTCTCCATTCTCCCCCATCATATCTTCCAAATATCCCCTGTCCCATAATAATATCTTCAGCTTCCGGGCCGCATTCACTGCAGGCGCCGTAAAATACTGGTTTGTCATGACTGCGCCCACCATGCGGTCATAATAATCCCTTCCTGCGTATGCTTCCTGCACGGCTTTGACTCCCACCGGATCCGTATAGCATTTGCATTGTACCGCATAAGTGACACCATCCTTTTCTGCCAGTATATCCACTCCATAGTCGCCGCTTCCCTTGGTCACCTCCACCTCGATAAACCCGTTCTCCTTCAACAGCTTGGCACAGAAATATTCAAACTCATGCCCTTCCAATCCGTCGAGGAAGCCCATCTTTTTCCTCTTATAAAAACGTGCCGCCCAGAATATTGCCATAACAGTTGCCGATAAAATGGCTATTGCCGCCGCTATTGCAATTATCGTCTGTTCCGGCGCCATCCCCAAAATCATCCGTCCTTTTTCCCCCATGTTTCTTTATTCCTTTTCCCAATACTATCTTTTGTCTCCGACCTATCTTTTACTTTTCATTTTTACATAATTTACAGTTGCATACTACATGCTCCTATTATAAAATATAAAATCATACCACTTATTTCATCGTCAGAATATGCAAATCATACAACTATTTCCAAACGGAGGTATCTATATATGTTTGACTTTAAATTTGACTGGTGCAAAGAAATGGAATGCGGTGTTCCGGCCATCGACGAACAGCATCAGATATTATTTCATATTGGCCGCGAAATGGAACAGCTTATCATGCATGGATGCCAAAACACCACTACAAAAGAATTGCTGGATATCGTCTGCGAATTAAGAGAATATACATCCTACCATTTCTACACGGAGGAAGATCTGATGCTGAAATACAATTATCCCCAAACAAACCAGCACAAAAAATCCCATGCCGTGTTCCGGGCCAGCATTGTTGACATAGACCTCCCCGCACTAGGAAAACATCCGGAAGAAATGGTTCCCCAGATCAAAGACCATTTACAGGACTTTTTGTTTAACCACGTCTTGGTAGAGGACCAGGAATTGGGTCGGTACCTCGTACCATACATGAAAGAATAAACCCTGTTTTTCCATCACTTTTAATCTTAAAAGAAAAGGCAGCGGACATATCAAAGTAATATAGAATATGTCCGCTGCTTTTTTAAAGATTCATCGCCCTGTAACGATTAAAGCATGCAAAAATCTCCTGTTCTCTAGGCAATGCCAGCCCTGAAGGGAGATAATCCCCCGGCACTACGCTCGCCAGCCCCTTCTGCTCCATCAGCTTCATCAGCTTGCCGACGATTTCCTGCATACTGTCTTTCCCGTTAAACATATGGTTTTCCGCATAAGCCAGCAAATAACCCAAAGCTGTCACCTGTTCGCTGTCCGCGATCTGCTCCACATAATGCAGATTGACATTTTCTTTGTTCAAGCTGACCCCTTCCTTGCCCATGCTCTTAATCTTCACCCTGTTATCCCTGCCGTCTCCATGGCCGCCTCTTCCTCCGCGCCCCATGTCCCTTTGCATATGGCCCTTATCCTTCCCGCCTTTCCCGGCTCTCGGCACACGTTTATAATCCGGATCGTCCGGTTCCTTTTCCGGAACGGATAAAGGAGGATATTTCTCCGCTTCCGCTTTTGCCAAGGCAGTAATCTCCATCGGTACATAATTATCCATCTGCACGATCCAATCGGCAATACTGAAATAAGAACCGGAGCTGCCCGCCACGACAATACACGATATCCCCTTCTTTTCATAAAGGTAACGCGCCCTTTCAATAAAAGGAGTAATCGGTTCTTTATCCCTGTGGACCACTCTCTGCATCAGCTCATCCCGCACCATAAAATTCGTCGCACAGGTATCCTCATCGATCAACAAAAGAGAAGTTCCGCTTTCCATCGCTTCAATGACATTCGCCGCCTGGGAGGTACTGCCGCTGGCATCCTCCGTATAAAAACTTTTCGTTTCTTTTCCGTTCGGAAGATTATTGACAAACATGGAAATATCGTCGTTCTTCACACATCTTCCATCCTCCGCCCTGATTTTCACCGCATCGGAAACCGTCGCCACATATTCCCTGCCATCTCCTGCAATGTGGTTATATACTCCCAGCTCCAGCGCTTTCAGCAGCGTGGATTTTCCATGGTATCCTCCGCCTACGATCAAGGTAATCCCTTTGCGGATGCCCATTCCCTTCACCTTGCCCTTATGGGGCAGATCCATTTCCACTTCCATAGACTCCGGCGACCGGAACAGCACGCTGTTTTTCATCGGCCTGTCCGAAACCCCCGACTCCCTCGGAAGCACCGAACCATTTGCAACAAAAGCAACCAGCCCCATTTCCTCCAGCCTGTTCCGAATATATTCCCTGTCATCCGCCAAAAAAATGACTTTTTCTACTTCGCTTTTGTTCAATTTCCGGTAAAATAACACATCCTGCACACATTTCGGCAAAAAATCAAACAGGATCTTTATCAGTTCCGAAGAACAGATCGTTCTTCCGTTGGCCGGAAAACCGACCTCCAGCCGGACCGCCAGTTTCCCCGATGCCGGATCGATCTCGCATGCGGTGCGTTCCAGCACTTCCTGCCCCGGCCTGCTGACCGACATAAGCCCGCTCTTGCCGGAACCCTTCGCCTTAAAATTGTATTTATCCACTTCGCTGCGGAACAATCTCAGCAGATAATCCTGCAGCGCGACTCTCCTCTCTTTCGTCTTATAATACTCCTCAGGAAATCCCGCTGTTTTTCCTTCTATATGAATGCTTACCTTGGAAGGGGAAGCAAACGGATCTCCCTGCACGTGGTCGATGGAAAGCATATAGCTCCCGAAACCGTAACTCCCTTTTGTATCCTTATAAGCAGGATATCCCCTGCGGTCTATGTTTCTGAGCAATATTTGCAAATCCGATGATGTTTTCATTTTGTTAATCATTCCCTTTCTGTCCTTGCCTTTAACCAGTATTTTACATTCCTTTGTATTCTATAATGTGTGGCGGGGATCGTCAAGGGATTTTAAATTTAAAAAACTATTCGCCGTCTATCGCTTCAATATTAAAGACAACTGGTCGTATACCGTCGGTGCAGCAAGCAATCGTCTGGCCTTCCTTGCGATTCCATGGGGTGTAAGTTGCCCCTTGGGAGATAGCGCTGACATTTCCGTATATATCGACCCATGCCCACGGGCAAAAACCTTCCGGCATTTTTGCGCCGCCTTCAAAGAGAAAAGTATCTCCTACTTCCAGCAGAGGACAGGTTCCGGCTTCTTTTCCGTCAGACAGGTATTTTTCTGCAAAATCAGCGTAAAATTCTTTTCTTAAAACGGTTATCTTTACTTTCTTCAAGTTATTCTTTTCCTTTCATCTTAATCGAAAAACTGAATGCAATATCCTTCTGGGCATCAATCCAATATTTTTCCTCCACGTCCGTTCCCCAGCTGTCGATGCCGCCCACTCCGCGGACTGCCCCGTAGATGCACAGTACCGTCCGTCGGGGCGGAGGCAGTTCCTCCTGATGGGTGGCGTTTTCCAGTTCCGCAGCGGTATAGGGCAGGCAGGAAAAGGCCAGATTTCCTAAGTCAAAATGTAAAACGGACGTTTTTTTATCTTTCCGGCTGTTATCCAGGCCATTGCTTCTGTAGATTTCCACCCATTTCGTATCCATATGGATACCGCAGTCCTGGGGAACAAGATAGGGGGTGACAGGCAATCCTTGTACTTCGTAAACTCCCGGTATGCCTCCGGCCTTCCTGTCCGGATAGGTTTCCCCGGACAAGCCTTCATATAGAAACTGATCCGCATAAGTAGGCATTACAAAACGCATGCCGAAGACGGGAAGCTGCGGAAGCCCCTTTAATCCATAGTAATGCACGTCTACGCGGATATCCCCGCTTCCTGCCACTTCATAGGCAACGCAAACCCTTGTGGCAGGAACCGTAATCGTCTCATATGTGTAAGTAATTTTTACCCGTCCCGCCGTTGGAACGACATCCGCATACCGGTTATTTTCCGGCGCGCAGGGAAGAGAGATATTCTCGCCGTCCACCGCCACGGCAATATCCGTACACCGGATAAACATATCCGCCGCCAGCCACATCCCGCTTTTTAACGGAAACCCGCTTCCTCTGTCATTATCCGTCGTCGCCCGCCAAAACGTAGGACGAGGCACGCGGTACAGCCATTCCCGTCCGTCAATTACAAGAGATTCCATGCCGGATGCCGCATAAGAAAAAATATAATGGAATTCCTTGCCTCCATATGTCCCCCCGACTCCCAGCGTGGCATCACCATAGACCACTTGCAGCAAACCCATTCCGGCATCCGTCGTTTTTTCCTCCTGACATTCCTTTTTATTTATATTGTCCATAGTAATACCTCACCTCCTGCATGGCCGGTTTTTCCGTCCGGTCCGCAAATACAATGCCGTTTCCGGAAAACTCATAATCAGAAGGCCGGTCGTCAAAATCCCCTCCATATCGTAATACTTTTCTCCCGGTCACTTCATCTTCCGCCCAGATCGCCTGATCGATATAATCCCAAATAAATCCGCCATGGTACATCTCATATTCATCCAGCAGTTTCATATAAGAATCCATTCCTCCTAAGGAATTGCCCATATCGTGCATATACTCGCAAAGAACAAACGGCTTCTTCGGATCATTCTCCAAATATTCCCGGATTTGGTCCGGCGGCGCATACATACGGCTTTCCACGTCGGAAACGGTATCTTCATAAGCCCGGTTATGGAAGATTCCCTCATAATGCACCAGCCTTCCGTCCTGCTTTTCTTTCAAATAGCGGTTCATATCTTCTATATTATTGCCCGCATATGACTCATTTCCCAAAGACCAAAATAAAATAGAAACATGGTTCTTAAAAAGTTCAAAATTACTTCTCACCCGGTCCAATGCCGCTTCCCGCCACTGGGGCAGGGAACCGGGAACATTCCATGACGGTTCGCATGCCCCCATCTTCTGCCAGGAACCATGGGATTCCAAATTCGCTTCGGCCATCATATAAATCCCGTTCCGGTCGCATAAACCATACCACGGTATCTGATTCGGGTAATGGCAGGTGCGTACGGCATTGATATGATTGGATAAAAAGCAGTCCATATCCTTCTGCATTTCTTCCATTCCAATGCATCTGCCTTTTTCCGCACTCCATTCATGCCGGTTTACGCCGTTAATTACTAAACGCTTTCCATTCAGACGGATCACCTTATCCCGTATTTCTATCTTCCTAAAGCCAATCCAATAAGGAACGGCTTCTGCCAGTCCGCCCTCTCCGTCATATAAGCGAACCAGCAGAAAATAAAGAGCAGGATTCTTATTTTCCCAAGGAACCACCTTACCTAATGTCTTCCTTGGCATTTGTCCGCATATTTCCTTATCCATTCCGCCCGCCGCCAAAGGCATTCTATGATGCAGCAAACAATTCCCCTCCACGTCTTTCAAAATAATTTCCGCCCGTCCGGACCCCCCCTGTTCCATAGATACATTCAACTTTACCGCCAAGCTTCCCGTTCCGTCCTCCTCCAGTTCCGGCAAAGCCCACAAGTCTTCCACATGCATCTCCGGCTTTGCATACAATGTCACGTTTCTGAAAATTCCAAAAAACCGAAAAAAATCCTGATCCTCCAAAAACGCTGCGCTGCTCCTTTTGTGCACCTCTACCGCAAGCACATTCCCCTTTTTCTTCAAATAAGGAGTCAAATCGAATTCCGAAGGGGTGAAACTGTCCTCGGCATACCCTACAAAGCTGCCGTTCAGCCACAAATACATTGCCTGCTCCACCCCTTCGAAGCAGATGACCACCCGCCTGTCCCAGAGACCCTTTTCCAAATCAAATTCTTTGATATAAGAACCCACAGGATTATAAGCCGCCCGGCTGAACATCCCTTTCCATTTCGCCCTGTTCCCCAGACTATAAGCCGGCCTCCGGTAAACATGCCCTTCCCACGGATACATCGTATTAATATAGTGGATTTTGTCATACCCTGCCATCTCGATATGGCAGGGTACCGCAATTTCATCAAAATCCCCATAGTGAAAGCCCTCCCGATAAAATTCTGCCGGGCGCGATGCCGCGTTTACGGAATACCGGAATTTCCACATACCGTTTAAGGATTGCTCCCAAGCGCTTTTTCCTTCTTCCAGTTCCTCCATGTCTTTATAAAAACGATGGTCGCTATGGGCCGGAAGCCGATTAACCTGAAACACCTCCGGGTCATCCAGCCAGTTGATCTCTGCTTTCATATCCTTCCTCCTATTCCTTCACGGCTCCTGCCGCCACTCCCGCCAGAATATACTTCTGGAAGAAAATATAAATGGCGATCGTAGGTATCATAATGATAATAATGCCAGCCGCCAAAGTCTGCCACGATCCCTGCTGGGCATTGGCATAATTCATTAAAAATGTCGTCAATGTACGCAGCTTGTTTTTCGGCATATACAAATATGGAATATACATATCATTAATAATATTGATAGCCTTAATAATGCAGACCGTCGCCGTTGCCGGCGCCAGCAGCGGGAAAATAATTTTTACAAACAGCCCGAAATAAGAACATCCGTCCAACAGCGCCGCCTCATCCAGCGATACGGACAATCCCGAGATAAATTGCCGGTAAATATAAAGCTGCATCAGATCGGATGCTACATAAATAACGATGGGCGCCCATATGGTATTGTAAAGATGCAGCCCCTGAATCACCTGAAATCTGGCGATCTCTGTTACAAAAGTAGGAATCAGCATCCCCATAAAAAACAACCCTACCACGATCCCCTTTCCTTTAAACTGAAAACGTTCGATAATAAAAGCCGTCACCGTGCCGAACATCACGTTAAAGAAAAGCGAGACTATCAATATAATACCTGTATTTTTAAACCCAAGCAATAAGTATTTATCTGTCAATACATCCTGAAAATTTTCAAATGTCACCCTGTTCCAGGCCGGCAAAAGCAGCGGCGAAGTCGTCGCCATATCCGCCTTTGTCTTCAATGCCGCAAAAAACGTAAGAAGTATGGGAGCAAGGACGATTGCAACCATGCAAAGGCATATGATTTGTTTGAAAATCTGCGTCAACACCCTTTTCTGCATACCTATTTCCTCCTATCCTTCAAAACAAGACCATGAATAAGATAATTCTGCACCACATAAATAAGAACGATCATAAACATAATCGCCACGGCCATCGTGGAGGCAAGGCCAAAGTTCGAAAACGTAAACGCCGTCTTGATCGTATATAACGTAAATGTGGAAGAAGCGTATCCGGGCCCGCCCGCCGTCATAACAAACGGAATATCAAAAACCTGCAAAGCCCCTCTGATATTATCGAACAGCACAAAATCCACCATCAGCATAATTGCCGGCACCTGTATATATTTGAAAAGCTGCCAGGTCGTCGCCCCATCCACTTCCGCAGCCTCCAGCTGGTCCTGGGGAATAGATTGCAACGCCGCCATAAACAAAATAATATGATAGCCGCTGAACCTCCACAAAGAGACGAACGCCAGCACATAATTGACGATCTTCGGATCCGACAGCCAGCTTCTGATCAGCGATTCCAGATGCACCGCCGATAAAATAGCATCAAATGCCCCGTTAATCGGCGAAAAAAAGTAGGAAAAGGCATAAGAAATCGCCACTCCATTGATAATATACGGCATAAACACCATAGTCTTGTAGAATTTCGCCGCCCGCAGCTTCCCTGTCAGCAGTACGGCAAAAGCCAGCTCCACCACAATCATAAATAGATGGATGAAAAAATATACCGCATTATTCTTTAGCGACATCCACAAATCCTTATTCTGGAACATAGATACATAATTTGCTATCCCGATAAAATCTTTTTCCGGCGAATAGCCATCCCAATTCGTAAAACTCATCCGAAACAAATCGAAGGCCGGAAAAACAACAAATGCAATCAGGAGAAGCATCGGCACCACCAGCGCCGCAAAAATAAACCGTTTCCTCTTCTTACCTAATTTGCTCATGACTACCTCCCGGTAATAATAGGGGCCGCTCTACGCAGCCCCCGTCCTCTGGTTACTGTCTGCTTTCCGGTTTACTGAATCCCTAATTTCGCCCTTGCTTCCGCCCATTTGGTATTCAGTTCATCCAATGCCGCATTCAAATCAAAGCCTTCCGTCATCATCTGCGCGCCCAGCTTCTTATAATCAAATGTAGTTTCGTTCTGGATCGCTGTAAAATCATCGCCTCCGCCGTCATACATCACCAGCACCTTATCCGGGCAAAGCGTATCGGACTCCGCCAGAACAGGATCTTTGTCCTTCGGGAAATTCTTCATCGAAGAAGCTGAAGATACATAATTTATGTAAGAAGGATACCAAGCCTCTGAATAAAACCATTCGACAAATGCAACTGCCGCTTCCTGATTCTTGGAATGCGTCGTCACGCCCATAAAAGAATCACCCTGCACGATTACATTATAAGGATCGGATTCCGTATCCCTTGTAGGAAGATAGAATGTTCCCAGCTGGGAAATATCGTCCGTTCCGTTCGCAATATTCTGCAGCCCCCAGTCTCCCAGCGCCAGGATCGCCGCGTTCTTCGCCGCAAACAAACTTGTCACCTGGTCGTTGCCAAGCCCTAACGGATCTTTTCCAAGAACTCCCGACGTAAACAGATCATACACTTTATGGTAAGCCTTGTTAATATCCGTCCCTTCCGCAAAAGGCGCGTCCTGGGCAGCCATCGTATTCCAGTTTTGTCCGTTCGCAGATTCCAAAGCCGGCATAAATTCCATATAAGGGTAATCCGGCCATTCATCCTTCAACCCGCAGGCAATCGCCATAAAGTCCGGATTTTCTTTTCCGAAGTAATCCTGCAAAGTTTTTGCTGCCGCCTCAAACTCAGGCCATGTCGTAAGCACCTCTACCCCTGCCTCCTCAAACATATCCTTCCAATAGAACACATACTCATAACCGGATGTCATCGGTATGCCAAGCACCTTTCCGTCCAATGCGTAACCGCTTGCCAGTTCGTTGTTAGCACATGCTTCTGTTCCTGACAAATCAATAAGGTAATCCTTAAACCGGGATAAGGTAAACGGCTTGTTGAACATAATATCAGGAAGCTGGTTCACCGATGCCCTCATCTTCATCGCATTCCAATATTCAGAATCATCTTTGATTTTTTCCACTTCTACATCTATGTTCGGATATTGTTCCTGGAACTTTCCTACCATATCGTTTTCTTCAATAAAGTCATTTAAGTTATTATCCCAAATAGCAAAAGTAAGCGTACCGCTCAATTCTTCATTAGAAACTGCTGCGGGCGCCGCGCCTTCTTCCCCGCCTTCTTCTGCCGCTGCCTGTTCTGCGGCAGCTCCTTCATTGGTATTTCCTCCTGTGCTTCCGCATCCGATCAGTAAAGATGCTGTCATTGCACACGTTAAAATAGAAGCAATTATTCTTTTTTTCATTCTGATAATACCTCCCGGATTTTTCTTTCCATTGTTTTTCAGCTGGCCAAACTGTGTTTCAAGAATATCAGCTTGACATTCTCCCCGCCATTTCATATCTTCATTTTTCTTGATATTTTTTCAGGTCATGCCAATTCCAATTTTTGATTTTTGGTAAGTTTTTTTGATGAAAAGTAAGAAAAACCACGTTTTCACATGGTTTTTCTGTACTGGGCAGGTGTAATTCCATTCCATTTTTTAAACATTCTGTTGAAATGTTCCACATTATGGTATCCCACCATTTCGGGTAAACGGTAGATAGTAGGTACCTCGACTATAGCGGCAAAATATGTGACAATAGACTATATTTCTATCATGGGTATTAAAAGTTAAGTCTCAACTTTTGATACCGCTATACGGAG
>JAETNQ010000001.1 GCA_021772075.1 Lachnospiraceae bacterium | reverse complement strand
GCCATCCGCTTGATGAACGCCCAGTCCGTCTCCCCGTACTGGATCACCGGGAAGCCTATGGCGGCGCCGTCCAGGCTTTCCGGCCATACGGCCCCCGCCTCCCCGGCGGCCTGCCCCACCAGCCGGCCGTAGCTCATGGAAGTGTCCTGCCAGGAGCCGCTCTTTTTCTCCAGGTCCAGCCGCCGGCTCCCCGAATACAGCTCCAGCCGGACCGTATGGTACCCGTTCTCTTCACAGCCATGCACCGCCTCCACGATCCCGGAAAACAGGACCCGTCCGCCGGCCTTCTCCCGCACGGACACCGTCCGCCCCTGCAGGGCCTCCCCGCAGACAGCTCCGTGCAGCGCACGCCCGGCAGCCTCCGCATGCCCGTGTTCCCCCGGCCGTTCCTCCAGCGCAAAGCAAAAAATCTCCCCGATCCCTCCGATTCCTTCCACCATAAGGTCCGCAGCCTTGATACTTCCCATGCCCGCACCCCCTTACTGCATCCGGACTTCCGCGCCGGAAAGCTTCACGGAAGACCCCCCGATAGTGATGGAGCCCTCCTTCTGCTTCAGCCGCACGCTCTTCGTCCCCACCAGCTCGATGGACGAGGCGCTGACGATATCCACCCGGTCTTGGGAGACGATATGCACCTTCTTATTGCTCCGGATGGTGATCCCCGTATGGTCGTCCAGGAGGATTTCCAGCCCCTTCCCGTTGCTTAGGAGGATCTGCGTCAGGTTCAGCATCACCATTTTCCCTGTCGATGTCAGTATCATCTTCTCATCCGGGTCGCAGCGACATGCCCTGCCGCCGGAGCTTCCTCCTGCCATGCCGCCACCGCCGGAGCCGCCCGACGTACCTCCTGCGGCAGAGGTTCCCGACGTCCCTCCTGCTGCGGAGGTTCCCGCCGTTCCGCCGCCCGTCGTTACTGCACGCCCGGAAACGCCCTGTCCGCCTGAAAGCGCGCCGCCTTCCGTTCCCTCATGGCCAAGAACGCCCTGCCCGCCTGACGGCGCGCCGCTTCCGCCCGCCCTGGCCGGTTCCGCATCTTCTGCCCCGGCCGATGCCGGGACAGGCGCACCTGCCTCCTCCACCGGCAGATGGACGGCATTCACCACATAGGCATGCTTCTCCTTGAAAGTCGGGAAATAAAGGCGCACTTCATCCCCCTCTTCCGGCATGCAGTACCAGCCGCTCCCGTCCGGCGAGGAATAGACTGTGGAAAACGGGAACCACCGGCCTTCCCCGGCGGCCGCGTCTGCATTCAGCCTTACCTTCACCTCCGCCCCCTCGATCCCTGCCACTGTCCCGTCCAAGGAGGCGCCGACTGCTTTCCCGTTATACTCCTTCGGCACCCGGAACCCCGCTTTCGGCTTCAAAAGGTACGTACTCCGCAACTGATGTCCGTCCAGATGGCTCTCTGCCTCTGCCACGCATAAAACCCTCCCTTGAAAGGATGCCTGCTCCCCCAGCTCCAGCACCTCCAGACCCTGCACACGGTAGCATAGCTCGTCCCCTTCTTCCAGCCCTTCCACCCGGTTCTGCTTCTTGTAGCGGTAGTCCCCCACCAGCTTGCAAGTAGCATAGGATACCGCGTCCATGGAGGCCGTACCCGGCCAGCCGGGCAGACCCGCATAACATTTCATTCCCCCGGCCTGGAAATCCGGCAACATCACCGTCTGTAGATGGCTGGCCATGCGCTTCAGGAACTCCCAGTCCGTTTCCTCGTACTGAACCACCAAATCTTCGGCCACTGTTCCCTCCCCTTCCGCCATCATGCATGCCCCTCCCGGGTATGCACCGGCAATGGTTTCAAAAATCCGGCGATAGGGCAGACCGGGACCTTGGAAAGCCCGTATAGCCGGGTTCAAGTCCATCAGGTAGGTATGGGTCACCAAATCCAGTTCCATCATCAGCGTCCCCCCCATATGGCGCACTCTCCCCTCTTCCACTATCCCTGAAAAAATAACGCGGCTTTCCCCGTTCCCGCCCACAGCCTCGATCCGGGCGGCCAGCCCTTGGGACACCATATCCATATACTCCTGCTCCCGGTCGGGCGGTATGTAACCTTTCACGGACGCACGCCCGTGGTCATTTATTTTTTTTATTATATCACATGCCAGTACTTGTTCCAATACGAACGGTGTTACCCTGATTCTTTCTGCAATCATCTTTTTCTCCTTTTCCGAACCGCCTTTGTTTTTTGATTCTTCTCCAATATTCTTCCTATCATCTATAGGATGCGCCCCGTCCCAACCGACCGGAATACCTCCGACGCATACGGTTTCCAGCAGTCAAACAACGGCTGAGGCGCATTAAAAATGCACTGGAGCAGCCGCCCCTCCACCGCCGTAAAGGCATGGATATGAAACAGCGTATCATTTATCGTTGGGCTGCTGTAGGAATACCACGCCAATACATGCTCCCCCTCCCGGAGGCATTCGCTGCATTCCAGAAAACCGTATCCCGGATAGCACTTCTGCAGGATACTGTAATAATACCTTGCTGCCGTCGCTACTTCTTCCTCCCGGATGCGTTCCTCATAATATTGGAAAGCAAAGTTGACCAGAAGGTCAGGACTTGTCAGGATCACCTTCGGCCGGTATTCCGACGGGTATTTCTCCCTTGCCATGACTACCGGCATTTCTAGGAAGGATACCGGCAGCATCACCCGCACAGCAGGGGGGAAGATATCCTGCATGGCAAACTCCATCCGCTCCCCGTGGATAAACACATGACTGTCATAAATGCTGTGGTTCCGGGCATAGATTCCCTCCTGCCTCATTTTCAATATACTCTTTTCCTCCATTGGCATATGGCCTCCCTGTTTATCTTTGATATTTTTCTATAACTTCCTTCAAATCCGGGCATTCTTCCAGCCCCTTTATCTCGGCATACACCGCAAGCACTTCTTCCGCCGCTTCCCTCTTCTGTTCGTCCAGCCCTTCATACCCCGGGCCATATGTGGCAATTTCCCGGAGGAACTCTTCATAAACCTTGTCCGCTTCCCTCCGGATCGTGCCTCTTTTTGCTGCTTCCTGGCTGTCCTGGGCATACTGCGGACTATAAATGGCCGTTGTCGGCGCCTTCGGTTCCCCAAGCTTTTCCGCCGCTTCCTTCAGTGCTTCCATCTCTTCCAGCGCATTGCTGTATAGCTTGTTGTCTTCATAGGTATAGCCTTCCTTGGCTCTGATCCCGTTGTCCCCATAAGGCAGACGGAGTCCGCCATACCTCTCCTCTGCTTCCTCCCTCTCCCTGTTGCCAAGAAGCCCGGAATCCAGGTATTCCTCTTTCAGGGCAATGATTTTATTCCGTTCTTCCCCCGACATGGTATCCAGTCCCTTTCCGTATGCGTTTTCCAGGCATTCCTTATATGCTTCCCGCGCCTCCCACATGTATCTGGCAAGTGCCGCCGTCATCCCTTCTGCCCCTACAGCCCCGGCCATTGCTGCGCTTGTAGGAATCTGGTACTGCCAGATGCCTTTCTTATTTTCTATTTCCTCCACTTTCGCCATGGCTGTGTCGATCTTCTCCCGGTAATAATCATAGAAATCCGCCGTCCCCGGCACATAAGGGCAGATGCCTTCCTTCTCGCACCATGCATAAAAAGCATCGGATCCGATATCACGGAACGGATACATCTGAAACGGCGCCTGATAAAACGCCTCATCCACCTGTCCGCTGGCCAGCGGAAAAATCAGGCCCCCGTGTCGGCAGATCAGATAAGAAGCCGTGGTAAGCGCTTTCCGGTATTCGGTAAATCCCCCTTCAAACATTTCCTGTGCCCCGTCCACCGCAATTTTCGTCTCGTCATGGGTATTCTGCCACCGTCCTTCAATATCCGGCTCGCATTTGATTCCAATCTTAACCGCGTCATCCGGCTCTGCCAGGTATGTTCCGTCAACGTTAACGGCTGCCCCCATTTTCAGGCTGATTTCTTCCGTCAGATCACACAGGGGGGAATTGCAATGGCCGAAATAAGAAATGTTCCTGTCCTTCGCGCAGTCTCCTTCAAAAGCCACCGCCTTGCCGTTGACATATATGCCGTGGGATTTATACATATCCAAATGGCGGGAGTGGGAGCCGCAGATACACATAATCGGGGCCCCCCTTACCAGATATTCCAAACCTCCGCCCTTGGCCTTGTCCTGCAGTCTTTTTATCATCTGCTGCTGCTCATTTTTAAACCTGGCCTTCTCCTCCGCTGCTGCCGCTTCTTCCATATTTTCCTCGATCTCCCCGGCACTGCCTTTCCGGCAGTTTTCTTCATATTCCACATAAGCCCCTATTGCTGCCCATGTGGAATGCTGCTTTTCTCCGGCCCTCCTCACTTCCCTTTCGGTCGCCGCCACAATAGCAGGGTTATCCCTGATATCATAGTCCTCCTCTATGCCATACAGTTCCATCCGCAGATCCAGCATTTCCTGCTTATAGTGCAAGGAATCATTGACAGAACCCATGATCTGGGGCGGGACGCTCAAATATTCCTGGTAATACTTTTCATATTCTTCCCAGCCTTCCCAGCCCTCCTCTTCAAATTTCTGCCGGAAATATTCATATGCGTCGCTTACGGCCATATTTTCCCCGCCTCGCAGTTCCGCATTATCCAGTTCCCTTTCCGGAAACATAATATCATCCAGTTCTTCGATAACCTCTTCTGCCGTCCTTGGCGTGTTCCATTCCGTATTGGCTTCCCCGCTCATGCCCCTGTTCCTCCCTTTCCATCCCTGATGCCGCATATCTTCTCTGCCGGCACCAGCTTAATATCGCACAGCCCGTTTCTCATCAGGCTTTCCAGAAGATCCAGAGCGGCCAGCGTCCAAATCTTCCCTTCCTCCTGCACATAAACAACAGGAATGTCCTCCGGTATCCCCCCTTCCAAAAAGAGAGCCGCCCCTTTCCCCCGCTCCTGCACTTCAACCCTCCCGTTGATCCGCCGGAAAGAAGGGTAATAATAGTGGATGCTTTCACGCGTTTTTTCGTCCATCAGAATAAAATGGATGGCAAGAGGCTCTGCCATAAAGCACCGTACCGCTTCCCATGCCTTTTCCCCGAACAGCGGCAGCGGTTCCAGCAGGATATCCGGCGGCTGCGCATACTCCCTGCGGCGGGCAAGAAGCATGTAATGCGCCGGCAGACAATACGCCCGGTCTTCGATCACGGCCCGGTAATCCACATATTTATGAAAATCCAGAATATCTATCATACCGGTAAAATATTCCGGTTTCTGAAGAAGATAATATTTCATCCTAACCCCCATGCCGCCTCCCGGCGGCATAAATCATTCACGAGAAGAACGCCGTAGTTCCTGCTGCCTTCGTCTCCCTACATCTTATGGATGACCTCCGATTCGTCCAGATAAGGCCCATAAAAAAGGAAGGCACGTTCTTCACAAAAAGGCCGCAGCTGCTCCTCCACCCTTCTGCTTCTTACCAGTTCTGCCATAACCGGTTTCAGCAGAAGATAATTCCATGCCGTCAGGCCTATTTTAATCTGTGAAAGCTCCCCGGACTGTACCCGCAGGATTCTCCTACGCATCTTTTCTTCCATCTGTCTGCATTCTTTCTCATAATCGGGAAACAGCTCCCGGCAGTTCCAGAAGCAGTCCGTCTCCTCCACGTCCCTATAATACCTCTCATCATAAAAATCCAGCTTTACCAGCATTTCCCCGGACAAAGCTCCGCTTAACAGATAGGAAAAGTGAATGTAACGCAATTTCCCTTTCTTTCCCGAGGAAATACGGGAATGCAAAAAAACGCCTGCAGAAGCAATGGCACTGCATAGCGTTTCCTCATATTTTTCCCTGCCGGCCTCAAAAAGTGCTGTTGTCCGTTCTTTCGTCCGTATAGCATATTCATACAGTGCATCCGTCAAAAACTCAATATACATTTCCGTCCGTTTTTTGCTTTCCAAAAAGGAATATCCCGTCTCTGCCATTTCTATTTCCCCTTTCCTGTATAACGGTACACCAATTCCACCGAAACATATCCCGCTGTTCCAAGAAGCTGCACAGCAAAACTGATATCACATACATCCTCCGTTCCGGTCTTCAGAAACTCAGCACTATCCCATTCAGGGAACTTAGGTATCTTCCCTTTTTACACCCCGGTACCAGCCGTTCCAGCACCACTCGGATTATCTGCTCCTCCTCTTTGTGTATCTAAAAACAACACCAATACATTTTAGTAACAGGAGGTTATATAAAATTTTTACAATCTCTCCATATATTATTATGAAATTGCATCAAATGCCCGTCTTAATTTATCAAATGAATTATTTTCTTTATTAGCTAATAAAATACTATTTACATATTCTTTTCCTTTTTCAATCACCTCCCGTTTCAATTGTTCAAAATCAATTACTTGATTCATCCATTCGCCAGCTTCTGGATCTCTTAAGAAAAACTCTATATCATGAGATCCCTGTTCCTTTTTTGCTTTTACAATACTTATTATGACTTCATCATTTTTTTTTGAAACACAATCCAAGTATTATATGATTCTACATCACTAAGTGCAACATAATCTTTGGTCAATAGACCCTTAATGACTTTAGCTAATCTTTCAAACCAATCATACAGTGAAACCTTATCCATAATCCCTTCTATTTCTTCTGGATATATTTCACCATAAATATAATTATTACATCTAATTTGAAAAAAACCATGTTGCCCTGCAAAATCATCATACTCATTATGTACTATTCGATAATCTAACTCAAACATATATTACTCCTATCTAAAATCATCTACAGTATACTTATATATACCATAGGCAGTATCAAATGTTCCATCATCTTTGATAAAAACATTTATAATTTCTCCATTTATTTCTATTGACTGTAAGCCAGTTTTCCCCTGACTTCTTAAAATATTATATGCCTCTTGTGTATATCTTATAATTTCATCCTGAGACCAATCTTTACTAAAAAATGATATATTATTTAACTTATTTGCCAACTGTTTATCTGTTAAATAATTTGCCTGCTTTGCCATTCCGTTTTGGAGTAACTGTTGCGTTCTCCGCATACATACAGCTTCTTTGTGTATTCTTTCAGTTTTTCCAGATATCCCTCCAGCGTTTCTATGCTTTTCTGCCATTCACTTTTGCGTTTCCCGCTGCCGTGGACAAATTCGATGCCTTCTGACGCTTTCATGGCATATAGCTTTTTGCGCAGTTTCTTTACATGCTTCATCTTTACCTGCTTTTTATAGATGATCTTCAGTCCGTAGAGGGTTTCACATTCTGCCACAAACGCTGCCAGCCTGTCCAGGAGTTTCTGCTGGTTTTTTGTAACTGCTTTCTTCCATACAAAAGTATATTTATTTGCACATGCCTCAATCTTTGTACCGTCAATAAAGACCGCTTCTCCTGAGATTTCTCCCAGGCCATATAAAAATTCGGAGAATTCCGCCATGATCCTGTCTGCGCAGGGCGCAAAATGCAGTGTGCGGAACCGGGCTATGGTGGCATGGTCGGGAATATCTGCGCCTTCTAAGAGCCACATAAAATTGATATCCCGGCGGCAGGCCTTTTCTATTTCCCTGCTGGAATAGGTATGGTTCATATAAGCATAGAGCAGTATCTTGAGCAGCTGGCGCGGTGTCGGTTCTCCTTTGTGCCCCTCACGGCAGTAAGTCCGGTATAAGTCTCCTAAAAACATCCTTTCTATAAATTGACTCAGCAGGCGAACCGAATCGTCAGCCGGAACCAGATATCCCAGATCAAGTGGAAGTACCAGTTGATAGTTATTTCCCCATAGGGTATAATCTTTGTGTAAAGTAAATTTTTTTGCATAGTTTTATTTTACAGCAGGAGCCAGGGATTGTAACTACCTGGCTCTTTGCATTTATAAATTTTATTGTATTTTTATGCCTGTCAAAAGGGACTGGAGCACCATTTTAGTGCGACAGCCCCCCCTTTTTATTTTCAGGACAAATTCTATCCGGTTCTTACCCTCTTCTTCTACATTCCGGCATAAAATACTGCATCCCCATTCCTCACAAAGACATTTCAAACGATAAAGCCCCATTCCTCTCCCGTCTCCTTTGCTGCTTTTTCCTTTTTGAAACCAGCTTAATATTTTGTTATAAGGAATATAGGGAGAAGAATTCCTTACAGTAAACCGATATTGCCCATTCCTTTGCCCTGCAAAAAAATAAATATTTTTCTCTTCTTCATTTCCAGCAGCCTCCACCGCATTATCCAGCAGGATACCCAGCATTTCGACCAAATAAAATACCGGCAAATCCATATTTTCTATCTTTGTCGCCCCTTTACAGATTACAGCGACACCCTGTTCTTCCGCTTCCATCATTTTTTCATAAATAAATCCTGACAGGATATGGTTTTCAAAAAGTAACAGTATATTATATCTATTTTCATAAACCAGCCTATAACAATAATCCTCTTGTTCCTGCTCCTGTCCCTTTTTCCGTTGGCCGGTATACTTCATAAAGCGCATGGCTGCCAAATGATTTTTCATTCCATGCTGCTGTTCCTTTGCTTTTAGCACTAGTCCCTTATATTTTTCCTCCATATCCCCCGCCAGTTTTTTTTCTTCTTCCAAACTCTCAATATCTTTCTGCGCCATATCCCATTTTCCAACCAATAACTGCAACATAAGAATGGCCGGCACGGCCAGCAGAAAATATTCCGTCCTTATCTTTGACTTTATTTTTCCTTGCGCCAATACTGCCATAATGACCAGACACATAAAAAGAAAAACAGGTATCAGAAATCTATTTTTCCTGCCGATATTCCATCGCATTTCGTTTAAGCCGGATCTTGGAAGAACAAAAATGCAAATGCAAAGAACAATGCCATTTTCCGCTAATGCCCGTATCGTTTCATTGGATATCCATCCTGCCAGAAAAAGAATGCAGACAAATTGTATGGCCGTTAAAGTAATAATCATGGACATTATTTCCATTGCAAGTATAATACCAAGAACCATATTACTGAAAATGTTCTTTCATCTGTTTTTTAAAACTGCTTCCAATTTCAGCTTTTCCAAACCCATCTTTAAATTGTACGATCCGGTTCGGAAAATCTATATTATAGACAAATCTTTTATTTATGATTGTGCTGCGGCTGCACTGTATCATATCCGGACTGTCAAGATCAATCATCAGTTTTTTTAATGGAATATAAGAAATTTCCAAAAAATCTTCCTTTTTGGTATGGATATGTATCACATGCTTCACGCATTCTATATATACGATATCATCCTGTTCCACCACCAGAAGAATGCCGTCTTGGCGAAAATACAAGTTTTTTCCCTCCTGTCTGCCGGCCGGATAACACAGGCACTGTCTTACCAGCCGCTTTAATTCCTTTGGATCAAACGGTTTTTCTATGAAGCTATAGCAATGCAGCTTTTCATAGGTATATAGCCTCGTATCTTCCAACGCGGTTACAAATATTACAGGAGTAAGACCATAATGTTTTACATTCCTGATATTTTCTACAAACTTCAGCCCGGACGAATCTCCCGGCTGCCTTGTATCCAAAATTATGTCCACAATAAATAAATCCATCCTCCGTTCTAATGCACAATAATATGCATCTTTTACATTAGAAAAAGAAAAAATTTCTGTTTTAATATCCACTTCGCCGATAAGCTCTGACAAATGACCCCGCATCGACAGATCATCCTCTAAAATTAGTATTTTTTTCAAGAGTATTTCTCCCTGGATACTTTATTTTATTTAATCATTAATGGTTTTATTTTACCACAGATGCGTTTATAATTCCATTACAATAAAAACATAAATAAAACTGCCGCAAAACAGACATTCCTCGTCTATCTTACGGCAGCCTTGCGTTACATTGCCATCGCCCTTTTCAACAGCAGCGCTATATTAAAAACTTAGACCCTCACAAAATAAAACTGATACGACTGATACTCGCCGACCTCCTTCGGAAGCAGATATCCTCCCCACATCAGGGCGCTCCCTTGGTAAACCTTTCCGCTATCCATTTCCATATAACGGCTTTCCGCATCCAATCCCCTAAGCCGCACTATATAATCCGGCGCGTTAGCTCTGGCGCTGGTCACCACTGCATTGACCAGACTTTTTCCCTGATCCGGGGAGACGAACTGCCATGCCGTAAAGTCTGCCTCCGGCTTTGTCAAACGATAATAATCCCCGTTCTGAATCAGGTCAAAATATTTCTTATAATCTTCAATCTGAGTCCTGACCTCTTCCTTATCCTGGACGGACATTTTGCTGATATCCAGCTCATAGCCAAAAGTTCCTGCCATGGCCACTACTCCCCGCGTATGCAAAGGCGTTATGCGGCCGTTCTGATGGTTGGGACAGGCAGAAACATGGGATCCCACCGTGCTGACCGGATAACAGAAAGAAGTCCCGTACTGAATCTTCAGCCGCTCGACCGCATCCGTATCGTCGCTGCACCATATCTGGGGAGAATAATAAAGCATCCCGGCATCAAACCGGCCACCTCCCCCGCTGCATCCCTCCAGCAGCACATTCGGATACCTGTCAGTGATCCTTTCCAGAAGATCATACAATCCAAGAATATATCTGTGTCCTGCCTCTCCCTGCTGTTCCGGCGGCAGTTCCCGATTATACACATCGCATATGCTCCGGTTCATATCCCATTTTACGTAAGAAATATCTCCCGTATCCAAAATATTGCAAATTGCCTGATAAAGATACTCCCTCACGCATTCCCTTCCCAGATCCAGCACGAGCTGGCACCGGCCTCTGCCCGGCGTTCTTCCCGGCAGGGCAAACACCCAGTCAGGGTGTTCCCGGTAAAGCATACTGTCCTCGCTCACCATTTCCGGTTCTATCCATATGCCGAAAGCAAGCCCTTTTTCTTTAATTCTTCCGGCCAATTCACGCAGGCTCATCCCCAATTTTTCTTCATTGGGAATCCAGTCGCCCAGCCCTGACTCATCCAGGTCCCTCTTGCCAAACCATCCGTCGTCCATAACCAGCATTTCAATCCCCAGTTTAGCCGCCTCTTCCGCTATGGCAATCAACTTTTCCCCGGTAAAATCAAAGTAAGTCGCTTCCCAGTTATTGATCAGCACCGGCCTCCTGCTATTCTTATATCTCCCCCGGCAAAGATAATTCCTGATCGCCCGGTGGAATTGGATGGAAAGTCTGCCAAGGCCGTTCCCCGAATAGCTCATGATCACTTCCGGCATGGGGAACACCCGGCCTTTTTCCAGCAGGATGCGGAAACGGGATGGATGGATCCCCATCATAAATCTCAGCCGGTCCAGCTGGCTGACCTCCGCCTCCGCCAGGAAATTGCCGCTGTAAACATAAGAGAACCCATAACATTCCCCCTGCTCCTCCTCCGCATCCGGTCTGCACAGGATCACGAAAGGATTGTGCTGGTGGCTGGAAGCCCCCCTGATGGAGCCTACGGAAGCAACTCCCCTCCCCAGCCTTCTCCTCTCTGTTTCCCGTTCCATCGCATGTCTGCCGTTAAAAGTATAAATATCCATTTCCGCCGTCAGAAAATCCATGCTCATAGAAACCGCTTTATCCATAACGGCGGCCTCTTCCTCTCTGTTTTCAATCAGGCATGCCCTGGTAATAATATCCAGTTCCTCATAAACACCGTATAAAAGCGTAACAAAAAATTCCTTGGCTCTGTCCTTCAGCACCACTTTCAGCGTTTCTGCCGCTTCACTGCCTCCATACATCGCCGGAAGCCCTTCGAGCCCATACTTTCCTTTCACGATTTCATGGGAGACATACCGCAGATCCAAGGCATAACTGCCGTCGCCATGCTGCACCCTGATTCCCTCCGCTCTATAGTCTCCCACATTAAAGGAAGGCATTTCCTGCGGCATCGTGTCCAAGGATACCGTCCGGTCCATTCCAGCGTCTCCCATCGCCGTAGAAAAGCCGACATCCGCATATCGGAATAAATATGACATATCTTCGCCGGAAATCCTTTTTCCATAATAGGTATGCAGCAGCACTCCATAAGGCCCTATTTTCATCTGATAAGTCGTATGCTCTGTATCTATTGAAATCGTCTTAGCATTTTCGTCATAATAAATTGCCATATCTTATCCTCTTTCATGTATATCCGTTATTTTACCGCTCCGTTTACAACACCGTTCAAAATCTGTTTCTGGCAGATGATATAGAAGATCAAAATCGGTATTAGCGCAAGCAGGTAAGATGCAAAGGCCAGATTATAATTCGTACCGAATTGTGACTGGAAATTCAGCTGTGCCAAAGGCAGTGTATTCTGCCCTGATCCGGCCATAATAACGAGCGGCGTCATAACATCGTTCCATACCGACAATGCCGTCAAAACCGCAACAGTCGCATGCATCGGGCGCATAATCGGGAAAATAATCTTCCAGTAAGTCCTCCATGTGGAAGCGCCATCCACTTTTGCCGCCTCCTCCAACGCCATCGGTATGTTGACCAGATAACCCGAATACAACAAAACATTCATCGGCATATAAAATACAACATACAACAGGATAACGCCGAACCAGTTTGCCAGACCCATCTCCGCCGTCTGCTTTGCCAAAGGCATCATCAATATCGCAAAAGGAACGAACATACCGCTGACAATGAACAAATATACAAAACTATAAAATTTACTTTTTGCCTTATTTCTTCCAAGGGCGTAACCCATCAAAGAATGTACAACGATGGACAAACCGACCGCTATCAGGGTGATCAGCAAACTATTGCCCAGAGAACGCCAGAAATCCGTTACTTCCATGGCTTCCCTGAAATTATTCAGACTCCATGACTTCGGCAAAGACAGAATGCCGCTGATGCTGTTCGTCATTTCGGAAGGTTGTTTAAATGCAATTACAATCGTCAGATACAGCGGGAAGATAATCGTGGAAAGCCCGAGGATCAATAAGACCATCGCGACTTTATTCGTATGCACGTTTGTATTTTTCTTTGTCATAGCTGCTCCTCCTTACTGCTGGAAAATTTCATCTGTGCCACAGAAACAATTACAATTACTATAAAGAATACAACTGCGTTGGCGCTCTGGAACCCGAACTGTCCGCCTGACATACCGTTATTATAAATCAGATAGGAAATGGATTCCGTACTCTGCGCCGGGCCTCCCTTTGTCAAAGCCATGATCTGGTCGAATACCATCAGGAAGTTTTTCACGCACAAAACCATATTAATAGAAAAGAACGGTATAATCAGCGGGAAAGTCAAATACCGGAACTGCTTCCAGCCGGTCGCCCCGTCCAGTCCGCCGGCTTCATATACATCCTCAGGCACCGTCTGAAGCCCGGAAATATAAATGATCGTATTCATCGCGATCGCCTGCCATGCGCATACTACCATGATCCCGATCCATGCGGCGCTTGGATTGGAAAGGATACTCGTGCTCAATCCCTTGATTCCGATCATCTGCGCTGCCGCAGGAAGTATATAAGTGAAAAAGTAATTGAAAATATAGCCGACTACCAATGCTCCCAATATGTTCGGCAGGAAATAGGCCCCCCGGAAAAAGCTTTTTGCCCTTATCTTGCTGTTCAGGCCAAGCGCCAGGATCAGGCTGATCACATTGGTGACAATCGTTGATACAATCGCCAGCTTAAAGGTAAACCAATAAGATTTTCCCACACGGGCGTCCGTAAACAGATCGAGGTAATTCTGGAAGCCGACCCAATTATATTTCCCAAATCCTTTAAAATTCGTAAAGCTGTAGATCACGCCGCGAATCAGCGGAATGGTGTTAAAGCAGACAAACAATGCCAAAATCGGAATCGTGATCAATAAAAAAGTTCTTTTTCTTTCATTTTTCATCACTTCTTTCATAGCTCTTCTCCTTTCCTAATTCGCATTCCCATGCTGTTTTTCATATTCCTGTACCAGGCGGATAATATCCCTGTTATACCTCGGCCAGTCGTTATCGAATTTTGTCAAGAAAGCATCCACGTCTTTATTCAGCAGGAAAGTCTGTATCTGTGCATCTACTGCCATTTCAGACGGATAATAGTGATCCTGGTAGTCTTTCATATTTCCGCTCGTTATGTATTCCGTCATTCCGTCCAATATAGAAGGCAGTTTGAATTCGCCGTTTTTGCAAGGAATCGCCGTCTGGGCATCGATGTATTTCTGGATATTCTCATCGGCGAAGAGGAAATCCAGCACTTCATAAGCTGCTTCTTTATTCTTGCATTCCGCCATTACGCAAAACTGAAGGTCAACGCCGGAATTCAGCGTATTGCCGTCTTTGGAATCGCTTGCCGGCATAACGAAGGAGTCCAGCTTCAGATCCGGGTTGACGGACAATATCTGGGGAGCCGCATAGCTTCCGATCGGATACATCGCGGATTCCCCTCTCGCAAAAGCAGTACATGCATCGTTATATCCATAGGCGAACGGATCGTCCGGCCCATATTTTAAAAGCTCCAGATACTTTTCAGATATCTCCCTGTATTCTTTGGAGAACGTTGTCTGCCCTTTGTTTACCTGCTTTGTCGTATCTGCCGGCGAAAGGTCTACCGCCATAGAGTTCCATGGCGCCAGGCAGGTCCATGTATCCTTAAATCCAAAATAGAACGGAAGGACTCCCTCTGCCTGGATGGTATCGCATAAAGCAATTAACTCATCCCAGTTTTCCGGTATCTTCCATCCATGTTCTTCGAACATATCGCGGTTATACAGGATCCCGGCCGCGTTCGCAACGTAAGGCACCGCGAATGTCCCTTCTGTCGGGACGAGCTCTAACGCCTCATCAATATCCAGATATCCCTGGTTAATATTCTGAAGCCCGTTGTAATCCGAGATATCCGCCAAAATCTCCGCATCCACAAAATAGGAATAATTAATATCGCCGCCAATTCCTATAATGTCCGGATAATCCTCCCTGATAAATCTTGTTTTTAAAATGGTCATTGCATCGTTAGGGGAACTGATTGTTAAATGTATATTGTCGTGCGTTGCATTGAATTCGTCTTCCACTGTTTTAAAGTAATTTGCCGCTTCCGGCTTATACTGGACGATTTCAATTTCTATTTTTCCGTCATTGGCAGAAGCCCCGCATCCGCTGGCAAGCAATGATGCCGCCATACAGCATATTGCAAGTCCCAAGCATTTTATCCTTTTCCCTTTCATAGCATTTCTCCTTCCCTATTTTGATAATTGTATTTTAACATACCAATATGCTACCTATAAATATCATGATTTCGCATATTTTATTCCTTTATGCTATTTTTAGGCCATTTATTTGAAATCAACTAGCATTTTGGTATATAATAAAATATACGAAGCAAAGGAGCGACTTATGAGCGAAGTAATTTTTTCCGTTTTTCCGAGTGAAAATTTTATAGATTTAGGCTTATACCAGTTTGGCTGGGAACAGTGCGATCCCTCCCATTCCTTTGGTCCCGCCGCCAGAAACCATTATCTTTTTCATTTATGCCTTTCCGGCACAGGCACATTAATCGCAGAAAACAGCCAAGGCATATCCGTCACCTACCAGATCAAAAGCGGGCAGGGATTCATGCTGTTTCCCCACCAGATATCGACTTACATCGCCGACCATGAGATTCCCTGGGAATATGCATGGCTGGAATTCGACGGACTTCGTGCGAAAGAAGCGATCGACCTGGCAGGCATCAGCCGCGACCAGCCGATCTATAAAGCGCGCTATAAAGACATTGCGGAAACGATGAAATCAGAAATGCTGTATATTGTCAATCATAAGGAAGCGTCCTCTTTTCATTTGATAGGGCATCTCCACCTCTTCATTGACAGCTTTATCCGCTCTTCCACTTCTATCCCAAACCGCCCGGGCAACAGCCTTCGGGATTTCTATGTAAAAGAAGCGGTATCCTATATCGAGCAGAACTTCCAGAACAATATCTCCGTGGAAGATATCGCCGCTTCCTGCGGCCTGAACCGCAGTTATTTTGGAAAAATTTTTCATGAACACATGGGAAAATCCCCCCAGGAATTTCTTATTTCCTACCGCATGTCCAAAGCTGCCGAACTGCTAAAGCTGACGAAACTGTCAATCGCGGACATAGGAAATGCAGTCGGTTATCCGAACCAACTGCACTTTTCAAGAGCCTTTAAAAATGTATACAGCATTTCGCCAAGACAATGGCGGAATGAAAACGGCGTAGGCATCCTGACTTAAAAATGACTCCCCTCTTCCAAAAGCCTCTCATAAGCAAACCCAAACTTTTTCTTCCGCTCCCCGCTGACCGGAAGTTTCGTCCCGTCATATAAAGTAACCCCTGTCTTCGATCTGGATCTGATCCAATAATAATTTACCAGATAAGACTGATGAATCCGCAAAAAAGGAATCTTACCCGTTTCCAGCCTCTCTGCCACATCGGACAATTTCCCTACAAATATCTCCTTATCCCCGCCCTTCAGGTTTACCCGGATTCTTTTTCCAGCGCTCTCAAAATACAAGATTTCCTTACATGGAAGTTTATATTCCTCGCCTTTATAATGAAACATAAAATAAAAGTTATTCTTACAGATCCTTTGGTTCGCCTCCAGAAATAATTCGCTAAAAGCCTGGAAATCTATCGGCCTCTTAATAAAAGCAAAAATATTAAAGCGAAATAACTCTATCATATATCTATCATACTCCGATATATAAATAATCAATACATTTTCATCCAGCTTCCGTATCCTCCCAGCCGCTATGACTCCCTTTTTGCTCTTTGCCGGAAAATCCAGATACAACAGATCATATCCTGCTCCCCCTTCTATTTCTTTCTTCAACGTAATTTCACTATGGAAAACTTCCGTTTCTGCCGGAATCCCTTTTGTCCGGCAAAGATCGAATATCAGCCTTTCGATCTGTCCTGCAGTTGCAGCCTGATCGCTGTATATGGCAACCTTTATCATGTCTACCCCCATTTTCGTCCTGTTTTCCACTATTTTCTGAACTTTATACTATCCCCTGATCCTCTTTTTTAAAATATACATTAGATAAAAATACAATGTATATTTTAAAATTTATCAGTTATGATATAAAATGTCAATATTTAATTATAATTATTATTGACAAAACAATAGAATACACTGTATTATTATAAGATATATAAGCCACTAGTCAATTTTATAGGGGACATTCATGAAATTTGTACATCTCACTTCAAAAGAATTTGAAATAATGAAGATTTTCTGGCAATACGACAAGCCTCTTACCGCTGCCGAAATTATTCATCTTTCTCAAGAGAAAACATGGTCCTTTAATTCGCTTTATCCGTTATTGAACAAATTACTGAAAAAGCAATTTATAAAAGTGGTTGGCAACATCCGCACTGTCAAAGCACCCAGCAGAATATTCACAGCCAATATTTCCCTGCTCGAATATTCCAATATGCAGTTCCAATCCATTTTTACAGACTCAGATAAAAAAATGAATATTGGAAATATGCTGTCTTATTTTTGCAGCCATTCCCAAAATTCGGATGCTTTAATCAAAGAAATAGAAGAATGGGTAGAAGAGCATTGATCTAATTTCCAAAGGATACCGAGGTGGATTTTCATGCTCGATATTAATGTTTATTCCGTAATTAACAGCATTATCGGAGCATGCATTTTAATTATCCTTTGCTTCTTTTTGGAAAAGCTTGTGATCAGAGGGACAATAACGAACACCATTTATTTTTTCGCCGTTCCTTTCCTTCTGGCAAGGCTGCTCTTCCCCTTTGAAATTGTAGACAGGACAAATTTCATCCAGGTCAGCAAGTTTCTCCCCTCTATCATTCAGTTTTTCAGAGCAGAAATACTCAGCTTGCCGTTTCCTGTTTTTGGCCTCCATATTTCCATTCATATGGCCACCCTGCTTTCGTTCTGGCTTTCTTTCATATCGATTTTGAAATGCCTGAAAGTAGTCAGTACCTACTATAACTTATATGTGCGTTTAAAATACATTTCATCATCCCGCGACATAAGAACGTTAAAGATACTGGCATACATACAGGAAAAAAATAATTTTAAGTTTTCAGCCAGAATCATACGGAACAAATTTGTTGACAGCCCGTTCGAATTCGGATTTTTCAAGCAGACGATATGTCTGCCCTCTATCGATTATTCGGACGAAGAACTTTATTTTATATTGGCACACGAACTTTATCATTTTAAAAGCAGATCGAACTGGTTAAAACTTTTTAATAATCTTTTAGCCGCTGTTTTCTGGTGGAATCCATTGGTCTCGCTTTATAATGCATCTGTCACATCTATCATTGAGATTAGCTGTGACGAATACGCCACCACTGGATTCAACGACCACTTAAAGGCTAAATATCTGGCTTGTCTTTTGAGCGAACTCGGCCAACGGCAGGATAAAAAGAAAAGTCAGTCTATCCACTTTTTAAGTCCCGATAAAAATTCGCTTTCCAAACGTTTCCGGTTTATTACCGGAAAACGTAAGAAATCGAAAATGCTTTGCGGTTTATCGGCTTTTATAATAGCAACGACATTCTTTGCCTCGTATTTTTTTATGGTCTTGCCATACTTTGATGTTCCTGCTTCTGAAATTCAGACTCCAGAGTTCACCAAAGAAAATTCTTATAT
The DNA here is from genome assembly GCA_021772075.1 of Lachnospiraceae bacterium. Lineage (GTDB taxonomy): Bacteria > Bacillota > Clostridia > Lachnospirales > Lachnospiraceae > Kineothrix. The sequence goes on along the minus strand of JAETNQ010000001.1, from coordinate 160,987 downwards.
CATAAGAAAGGAGGATAGTTACGTAATTTACTTTAATAATGAGCCATATATTTATCTAGAATGCTTTGATGAATCTTTTTCGGACTTGTCAATCATTGAAAAAACTAACTAATTAGGAGAGATATGCTATGAAAAACAAAAAATTATTATTTATTTTAGGCTTTATCGCCCAAGTTACTTTATCGTTAAATATTGCATATGCCAACCCTGCTTATTTTAGCGCTCAAATTATTCCCTGTTCTGCAACTTCTGACAGCGAAATAGTTCCCCGCGCTAATGTAACGGGATATCAATATATGGAAATTAACGGAGTGCTTTATAAACGTTTATGGTCGTACACCTATGGCAGATGGGAAGATCCTTATTGGACAAAAGCATAGTTGTTTTACGAATTAGCTTATGGTACTACGAAAGAGGGGGATTTTACCCCCCTCTTTCACTGACATCCACACGTTTTCATAAGCAACAGATTATCTTGGCTTCAGCTGCTCTTCCACATAGGCATCTGATCAAGCTCCATAATTTTTTGTTCAAGGCGCACAAGCTGTCCAACTGCATTCTGAGGTGAAAGCAACGTAATCGCAATATACTCGTAAATTCCCTCCAAATCCGCTTTTGCCTGTTTTGAAATAACTACCTCAAACATCATACACCATATTTTCTACGAATATCAGCAAATACTTTCCCGGCAGACTCCGTAATACATTTCCTACTGGAAATCCAAAAATCTCTTTTCCCCGTCTGCCCGATGCTTCAGCACGATCGCCGAAACAGGCGGCATCGTCACCTTCACTCTTCCTGACACAATAGGATATTCCTCCTCTTCCGTCGTATATCCCTCCCAAGTGGTCAGCATCAGACGCTTCATAGTCCCTGCTTTCGGTATTCCAAGATACCATACCGCCAGTTCCTTTGTGATCTCATAATCATTATTATTTACCAAAATAACGGATTGTTCTTCCTTATTAAATCTGCCATATCCGATAACGTTATGTTCGCCCTCCATATATTTTAAAGATCCGGTCAGAAACTCCCTGTTCCCCTTGTGAATGGCAATCATATCCTTGTGGAAACGAACCAGCTCCTTGTCTTCCCTGCCCCATGGGTAAGTCCGCCTGTTATCCGGATCAGTGAATCCCGTAACGCCGGCCTCATCCCCATAATAAATCGTAGGCGCTCCCGGCCATGTCATCTGAATGACGACAGCTTCCCGCAAAACAGCCTTATTCACATTATTATTCGCCGCTTCCGGCCCATGGGAATTCGTTCTCCCGACAAAATGATTCGTCCTTGTCAAAAAGCGGGAATGATCATGGTTGGAAAGTTCATTCATTGCCATATAAAGGGAAGGCATCGTCATATTCGCCCCGTTATAGCGCATGGAATCCCAGAAGCTGTCCGCGTTCCCCAGCATATCTTCCCTGAAATCATCGCTGTGCTTCTGCATACCTGTCAAAAACCATGTCACCGGTTCCATAAAGGCATCATAATTCATGATGGAATCCCATTCTTTCCCGTTCATCCATTCCCTGGCATTTCCATAATGCTCTGCCAGCACTACGGCATCCGGATTTGCCCGTTTTACCGTTTTGTAAAATTCCTTCCAAAAATAATGGTTATACTCCGGCGAATGCCCCAGATCCGCCGCTACATCCAGCCTCCATCCATCCGCATTGTAAGGCGGGGATACCCATTTCCTGGCAATATGCATGATATACTCAAACAAATCTTTAGAACCCTCATAATTCAGTTTGGGCAGCGTATCATGCCCCCACCACCCGTCATAACTCTGATTATAAGGCCAAGATTCCCTATGATGAAAAGAAAAGTAATTATGATATGGACTTCCTTCCTCCACATAAGCCCCTTTCTCATATCCTTCCGCATATTCATAGATCCGCTCCCGGTCCATCCACTTATTAAAGGAACCGCAATGATTGAATACACCGTCCAGAATAACCTTCATTCCCCTCCTGTGGGCTTCTTTCACTACTTCTGCAAACAGTTCGTTGCTTGCTTCCAGATTCGCTTTATTGCTGACCCGGTTAATATATCTTGTGGCAAAACGGTTTTCCTTCCCCGGCTGCAGCAATTCCCCCTCATCCATTACAATTTTTCCAAAATGGGGATCGATATAATCATAATCCTGGATATCATATTTATGGTTCGACGGAGATACAAATAGCGGATTAAAATAAATTACGTCGATGCCGAGATCCTGTAAGTAATCCATTTTATCCAGAACCCCCTGCAAATCCCCGCCGTAAAACTCACGCACTCCCATGGCATCCGGATACTTGTTCCAGTCTTCTACCTTCACCGTATTAGCGCCGATATACCTGTATTCATCCGTCAGTACATCATTTGACGGATCTCCATTATAAAAACGGTCCACATATATTTGATACATGACCGCCCCCTTCGCCCAGTCGGGTGTTTTATATCCAGGTATCAGCCGGAAATCACACTCCCTGACCGCCTCTTTCCTCGGACCGCAGTGATTAAAATAACAAACCGCCTTCCCCGCATGTATTTCAAAGTAATAAACAATTTCCCTGTCCTCCAGCTGTATCCGCTGGCTATAATAATCGAAAAGACTATCCGTTTCCGTTTTCAGCATCAAATGCTTCTCATTATTACATACCAAATATACTTTATCCACATTATTTTTCTTTGTGCGGAACTTTATTGTCACTTCCCCATATGCGCTCGGCTCCGGCGGGCATACATAATCTCCTGTCATATCGCTGAACAGTGCTTTCTTATCCAACAGAGGTTTCATTGTGGCAATATATATCTGGTCATATCCTATTTCACGAAACTTGTTTATGTCCATCCATTATTCTCCTGTTTTTTCACTCTTTGTGAACTATTTTATACTATATGCCCTTATTATTCAAGCAGTTCTGTCATGGCCGGATAATACAGGCAGTAAAAAAGACAGCCAAACGATCTGCTGTCTTTTTTAGAGAAGGTATTTCTTTCTTATGGGGTATAGCAAAAAACTATATAATGTATTGGGGGGTTACAAGTAGTATAATAGCATAACCTGTTATTTACGTAAATACCAAGGATTCACAAATATCACAAAAACCAGTATAGTTTTTTGTTTATTTTGCACAATTTCTAAGATTCTTTAAAAAAATCCTCCGGTTCGTAAGGCTTTCCCTCCATCAGTCCTTCGAATTCTTCCCTTGTTATCTTTTCCTTTTCCAGCAACAATTCCGCACATTTATGCAGAACTTCCTCATGTTCCATAATAATCGCTTTTGCTTTTGCATAGCAGCTGTCAATGATCTCCTTCACTTCCCTGTCGATCTCCCCTGACACCAGCTCGCTATGGCTTTTTGCATGAGCCAGATCACGGCCGATAAATACTTCGTCGTCATCATCGTCATAATTAATCACACCGATATTGTCGGACATGCCGTATCTCGTCACCATCCGCCTTGCCACTTTTGTAGCCTTCTTAATATCGCTGGACGCTCCAGTCGTAATATCGTCAAAAATAATTTCCTCCGCAATGCGCCCGCCTAGGGAAACCATAATCTCCTGAAGCATTTTCCCCTTTGTCATAAACATTTCATCTTTTTCCGGCAAAGGCATCGTATAACCCGCCGCCCCTAAGCCTGTAGGAATAATGGAAACGGTATATACCGGCCCGACATCGGGCAGCACATGAAACAAGATCGCATGGCCTGCTTCATGATACGCCGTGATCTTCTTTTCTTTATCGGAAATCACCCGGCTCTTTTTCTCCGTTCCGATCCCCACTTTAATAAAGGACTTTTTGATATCTTCCTGCTTCACAAAAGCACGGTCGCTCATTGCTGCACGGATCGCGGCTTCATTCATCAGATTCTCCAGATCCGCCCCGGTAAATCCTGCGGTCGTCTGAGCGATCTGCTCCAGATTGACATCCTCGGCCAACGGCTTATTTTTAGCGTGTACAGTAAGAATTTCCTTTCTTCCCCTCACATCCGGAGGACTCACCGTTATCTTTCTGTCAAACCGGCCCGGACGCAGGATTGCAGGATCCAGTATATCCACGCGGTTTGTAGCCGCCAGCACAATAATTCCTTCATTCACGCCAAAACCATCCATTTCCACCAAAAGCTGATTCAGCGTCTGCTCCCTTTCATCGTGTCCGCCGCCCATACCGGTGCCGCGCCTCCTTGCTACCGCATCGATCTCATCGATAAATACAATACAGGGCGAATGTTTTTTAGCGTCTGCAAACAGATCCCTTACCCGGGAAGCGCCCACGCCTACGAACATTTCCACAAAATCGGAACCAGATATGCTGAAAAACGGCACATTTGCCTCTCCGGCAATCGCTTTGGCCAGCAGCGTCTTTCCGGTACCCGGCGCACCTTCCAGCAAAACGCCCTTCGGTATCCTGGCCCCTACTTTCGTAAACTTTCCCGGTTCCTTCAAAAAGTTAATGATTTCATCCAATTCTTCTTTTTCTTCCTGAAGGCCGGCCACATCCTTTAACGTCGTCTTATTATCCAGAGACAGCCTGGCCCGGCTCTTGCCAAAATTCATCATTTTGCCGTTGCTGCCGCCCCCCGCGTTCTGGGAATTCATCATAACAAAAAAGAAAACGCCGATCACCAGCACGAGAAGCATCGGAAACATACTCGTCATAAACCAGTTTTCCCTGGGAATATCCCTGATTTCCGGATCAATGCCGAAAGATTCCAGTTCCGCCTCCACTTCCTTTACATCCGTTACATATAATATCTTTTCTTCCCCGCTGCTAAGAGCCACCCTTACGATGCCGGTAGGCGTTTCTTTATTCGGCTGGATGACAGCTTCCAATACTTTCCCGGATTTCAAGGCTTCCCGCAGTTCTCCCCTCGTATAATCCGTTTCCTGCCCGTTCAAACCCCGGAACATCCATGCCGCCAAGAAAAGCAATACAAAAATTATTACAAAATATGCGTTCAAATTCTTTCTATTATTATTCAACTCTAACCTCCGGTCCGCATGCGTCACATTCCTGCAAACATCCAATGCCCAAATCTTCTAATCCAATTCCACCACGCCTATATACGGCAAATTCCTATATTTTTGATTATAGTCAAGACCATATCCCACAACAAATTCATCGGGAATCTGGAATCCCGTATAATCCACATGGACATCCACCACTCTTCTTTCCGGCTTATCCAGCAATGTGCAAAGCCTCAGGCTCTTCGGCCCTCTGTCCCTGAGCATTTCCAGCAAGTAACTCAGCGTCCTTCCCGAGTCCACAATATCCTCTACTACCAGCACGTCCTTATCTTTCAGCGGTTCATCCAGATCCTTCACAATCCTGACAATCCCGCTGGACTTCGTTTCACTGCCATAGCTGGATACCGACATAAAATCCAGGGACACAGGTACGCTGATCCTTTTGGCAAGCTCGCACATAAAAAAGCTGCCCCCTTTCAATACGCACACAAGATGCACCTGTTTTCCTTCATAATCCCTGCTGATCTGGTCGCCGATCTCCTTGATCCGTTTATCCACTTCCTCCTCGGAAAGCATAACTCTTACTCTCTCTGACATTCAAAGACCTCCTCTTAGCTGTACTCTTAAAATATACTTTGTCTCTCCGGTAATTTTATAATATTCGCTGATGCGATAGCCCGGCACCCAGATAATATGGCTTCCATCCGCCAAAACATAAAGACTTCCCCTGTCATCCTTCGGAATTTTCTTTTCTATCATATAATCCTTCAGCTTCTTTTTGGAAAATTCTTTATTGATCATAAGATAATCGCCGGTTTTCCTCGTACGAAATACCAATGACTTAGTTATTTTATCATAATCCAGCCATTTCGTATATGTCTTTTGGGGAATAATTTCCGATTTTTCTCTAAAGAAGGAAATTTCTTCCTTACAAAAAACGGCAAATTCCACCCTTCCTAAGCCGGGAATGTCATATTCCTCCGGCTGTTCCGAAAGATCCCGCCATGCAATCCCGATTTCCGGAGGAGGCTCATTTTCTCCGCCCCTGCACGATTCCTTCTCCCGGTATATGATAAAATATTCATATTCTTTCCTGGCTTTCATGCCATACGGCAGAACAGCCTGTTTGCTCCCCTGCTTTCCCAGCAAACCCTCCAGGCTTTCCACATGGACGGAAGTAATATCTTTTCTCCCCTCCGCCAGCTTTTCCAGGCATTGGAGAAATATCTGCTTTCTTATAAAAGGCTCTTCTTTGGCCAGCTTTCCCGCTTCCAGCACAATTTCTTCCCCGTTCTCCCGGACCATGCAATTCCCATATGCCTTTCCCGCCTGCCTTCGAATATATGCATCCGCTTCCAGAAACAGGTCGCCCGCGCTGCACATATGCCTGACGGCTCCTGTGCACACCTCTTTTTCCGCAACAGGAAGAATATAACTGCGAATGCGGTTCCTTGTATAAGTATCCTCCGAGTTCGTACGGTCTATACAGAAGGATATCCCTTTTCTTCCAAGATATTCTTCTATTTCCGCCCGCTGCAGACACAAAAGCGGCCGGATGATATGCCCCCTCACCGGCCGGATGCCGCCGGCCCCGGTCAGCCCGGTTCCCCGGAAAAGGTGGAACAGCATCGTTTCCGCCCTGTCATTGGCATTGTGGGCGACCGCAATTCTGCCGCTGCCGCTCCTCTTTTCTCCCGCCTCCCGGCCGGATGCGCCAAGAGACCCATATTTTTCCAGGGCCTCCCCAAAAGCCCGGTACCTCACTTCCCGGCCGGCTTCCTCTTCTGATAAATGCCTTTTTTTTGCGTAAGCCCTTACATCCTCCTCTGCCAGAATAAAAGGAATATTTCTGTCGCTGCAAAGTTTTTCCACATAAGCGGCATCCTCCTGCGCCTCCGGCCTTATCCTATGATTGACATGCACCACAACCAGGCAAAAATCCATCTCTTCCGCCAGCCCGCAAAGCATCAGAAAAAGACATACGGAATCAGCACCCCCCGATACCCCTGCCACAACGGTATCTCCCGGCGCTATCATATGGTACTTATCAATATAACTTTTTACCTTTTGAAATATCTTGCCGTCCATCTTTTTTTATCTCATCCTATAACCGTTAGCCCATCTTACTCTAATTAAAGAAAAAAGTCAAATATTACAGGTTTTCCCATATTCCTGTCACCATAACCGTCATATCGTCCCTTACCCTTCCTTTGCTCTGGTGCAGGCAAAAGTTTAAAATATGGTTCGCCATTTCCGCCGGATTTTTCAGCGTAATCTTTCCCAGCATTTCAGGAAGCATCTCCTCTCCGATGCCCTGCGACAGAGCATCCAATATTCCGTCGGACAGCATGATAATATAGTCCCCGTCCACCAGGCGCCTTTTTACCGTTTCCATATCCATTTCATAAAAAACCCCTAAAGGAAGGTTTCTCGCAGATATCTGCTCCACCAGGTTCTCCCTTTTTATGTAAGATGGCGCGGAACCGATCTTAATAAATTCACATATGCCAGTATACAAATCTATCTGGTACAAATCCAGCGTGGACATATTCTGTGATTCCCCTCCGGCAATCAAAGCACCGTTTATCATCTGCACCGCCGTTTCCTTCCCAAAACCGGCTTCCAAAAATTTCTCCATAAAATCTATGACAAATTCGCTGTCCTTACATGCCTTTTCCCCGGAACCCATTCCGTCAGAAAGCACTGCTGTCAGCGTTCCTTCCCTGACCTCCAAAAAAGAATAATTATCCCCGGACATGCGCTCTGTTTCTTTTACCGCTTTCGCCACCCCTGTCAGAACATGAAATCTCGGTTCCTCGATATATTGATAATTCCCCCATTCTTTCCCTACAAATATAGGCGAAGCCTTTGACGGTACCAGCCTCAGATTTAAAAGCACGGAAAGAAGATTGCCCACCTCGTCCACTGCAGGGCTTGTCCCCTTTCCGGAACGCATCACCAGATTGATCTCCTTATGGCCGCTTTCTTTTTCCAGCAAGTATACTTCTTTCAGCAGCACATCTTCTTCTTTCAGCGCATGAGCCAGCTGCTTTACTTTCCGCTCGCTCATATGTATAAACCGATAAGCTTCCTCTGCTACCTTCGTCATGATCTGCGCCATCTCATTCAAATGATCCGCCATCAAATCCCTGTTTTCCACCAGCCTTCTTTTCCATAAATACTCCTGCCTGTCGCCTACCGGCTGTGTCTCTTCCTCTTTTTGTATATCCAGAAATGTATTCGCCAGATCCCTGAAAGAATCCGCATACATCAATAATTTTTTTCTTCCATACTCCGGCAATACGTTGTCAAAAGCCGCATCCCCTCCTGCAAACTGCCTTTTCATCGCACATCCCTCCATTTCCCTCTCTTGCCTTGATTCCTGTAAGGGAACATTATACAAGACAGTCCCTGCCGTATTTGTCAAAATGAGTAAGGAAAAAATATTTTTTATGCGACAAAAAATGCAGACACCGGACTTCCGCTATCTGCACTTAATCTCCTTCTTTAAAAATAATCTCGTCCTCATGTACCAGGCCAAGTTTATCCTTTGCCACCTCTTCTATATATTTCTTTGTCTGCGTATACTTCTCATATTCTTCAATTTCTTTTGTACGCTCCTGCTCTGCCTCAATCTGTTCCTGCAGCTGTTGTTCCTTCGCCTGATAAGCTTCCAGCTTCTGCTGCAATTCGATGCTCTTGATAGCGACTACGATAAGCATCATAGCGACCACTGTAGTAACAAGAAACATACCAAACTTATTATGCCTTTTTTTGCGGTAAGCCGCCCGCCTCACCATAATGCCTCACCCCGATCTTCCAAAAACTCCCCGATTTTATTAATTTTTATATAATAATATTTTAAACACTTTCTGAAACGCCGTCAACTTCTTTTTCGTACATCTCCCCGTTTTTTTCACCCAGCGCCCTAAAATACGGCATAATCCCTTCACTTTTCCCATGAACCATTTCAAGGGCCTGAAAATAAAACTGAGGATCTTGCCCGCAATATGTATTTCTTTTTGTATCAGAACGGATATCAGCTTTACAAAGCGGACTCCCACGATCTTTTTATAAAGCAGCATCCCCAGAGCCGCCCCAAATACCGCAAACCATCTTAAAATCCCGTTATTTTCCTTATAAAGCATATAAAATACTGCCACTGCGCAAGCTGCCCAAAACAAGAAATCTTCCAAGGAAATAAAAAACAGATTATGCCTTATGATCTTTCTTCCTATTAATATAAAATCATAAACAAAGGTGATCACAACTCCCATCATCACCGAATAAGCCAGAAAATATACCTCATTCACAATGTCCTGACTCATCCGCCACCTACTTAAATAATCTTGAAAGCAAGGACTCGCCTTTATTGCCGTATCCGGTCGCTTCAGAATAAGTGAAACTGTCTATTTTTCCATCTACATCCACTTCGCCCTTATCCAAAGTCAACCGACTTACATGAAGATCCTCGCCTTTGATCATAAGCATTCCCTGATCCGTTTCCAGAAGCACCTCTTTCACATCGAAGGAAAGAACATCGCATACCCCGCTGATAGTACATGTCCTTCTGTTGGTAAGCATTAATTTATGCGTGCGCTGTTTCGCGGCATTCAAATCCTCCATATCAATCCCCCATTTTCGTTCAGCTTATAAGAGATTATATGATTCTCCCGCTTTAAATATACCGGAAAAGATCCTTTGCCTCCTCCTTTTTCACCGTCTCCTGCACATCGAGCACTTCTACCTTCACTTCCTTATTGCCAAACTGAATCGTAATAATATCTCCCTGCTTTACATTGGCAGAAGCTTTGGCCGGCTTATCATTCACCATTACCCTGCCCGCATCGCATGCTTCATTGGCAACCGTACGCCTTTTAATAAGGCGCGATACCTTCAAATATTTATCTAACCTCATAATTCCAAACTCCTTTTTAACTTATTAAAAAAAGAGAACCCGGCAAAAGGTTCTCTTTAGCTTCACGTTCAACTATGCGTTTACCATATCCTTTAAAGCTTTTCCTGCCTTGAACTTAGGAGCCTTGGAAGCTGCAATCTCCATAACCTTGCCGCTTTGAGGATTTCTTCCCACCCTGGCTGCTCTTTTGGAAACTTCAAATGTGCCAAAGCCTACTAACTGTACCTTGCCATCTTTTTTCAATTCATCTGCAACAACGTCCGTAAAAGCCTTTAAAGCTTTCTCTGCGTCTTTTTTCGATAAACCAGCCTGTTCTGCCATAGCTGCAACCAATTCTGTTTTGTTCATTTGAACTCCTCCTATTATATATCTTTTCTGTTATTTTCTAGAAGTCTCCTATTTTTGAAACGTCTATACATATTTATAGACGCTTTCCATATATTTGTCAAGAAAAATCTGCCTTTTCCGGCTATTTCCCAAGGTTTTGAGGGGGTTCATACCTATCTATCATATCCTCCACCCGATCCGTAAGAATCTGTTCCTGGGAAATTCTGCATAATCTGGCAATATTAGACAAATTTATCAAAATATCCCCTGCGATTTCCTCCAGCTGCCCGCTATTTTTCTCCGGCTCCAGTTCCTTTAGCCTTTCTGCCGCTTTTGCCAGCCTGTCCGCGCTTTCCTTATAATCACAGCCCGCATTATACAGCTTGTCTGCCTTTTTCAATACTTTAACGGCCCGGCTAAGAGCCGGGAGTTCCTTCGGAATTTCCCTTAAAGGGGATTCCATCCATTCCTTCCCTTCTTTTTCCTTCCGCTTTATCTCTTCCCAATCCGCAGGAATATCTTCCGCTTTCTTCTCCCCGCCCCTCTCTCCGAATACATGCGGATGTCTCCGTATCATCTTTTCGCTGATTTCACAGATCACATCCTCCAAAGTAAAAAGCCCCTCCTCTTCCGCAATCCGGGAATGCAGCATCACCTGAAGGAGAACGTCTCCCAATTCCTCCCGCATATTCTCGGCATTTCCCGTATGGTCATAAATGCGGATGGAGGATACCAGCTCCGCTGCCTCCTCCATCATACAAGGTTTCAGGCTTTTATGCGTCTGCCTCCTGTCCCATGGGCAGCCGTTTTCGCTCCGTAAAACCTTCACAATATCTATCAAATCCTTAAAAGAATATTTTTTATCCATCGTTTTCCCTGCATCTCTTCCGGCATGCTTTCTAATTGCCGCTGACTGAACGGTTTTCACTGACCGTTTCATTCGTATTCACCGTATTGCCGCTGATTGTGCCGCTGCTATTTTTTTCTTCCTTAATCAGATCGGTAAAGGAATAAGTAACGTCTTTTTCCTCATCGTCAATCTGGATCGTATAGCTCTTGGTCACATATCCCGGCTTGCGCAGCGTAATCGTATGGGTTCCCGGCTCTTTCTTAAAGTTTACCGGAGACATCCCTATGTAGATGCCGTCCAGATATACTTCCACATCGGAAGGGGAATCAATATATACTTTATAATTGCTGGCCGCACTGTTATACTCATTTGCCGATACGCTGGAAGGAGTCTCGTAATTTGCCGGATAGTCTTCTTCCTCTTCCAGGGATTTCTCCAATGTAACGCTGATGCTCGCCAGATCCTGACTCACTTTAATATATTGGCTGATCGTGTCATAGCCTTCTGCTTCGACTGTCATCCGGTGAATACCGTATTCAATCTCCACCGGCGCGCTGATATCGACTTCTTTCCCATCGATACTTACCGCCGCATTGCCGGGCGTTACTGCAAATAATATTCTTCCCGTTTTCGGCTCCTCGATTTCCACATCGCCCACGTCCAGCGTTGTTTCCTGATTCCTGTACACCGTAACCTTCCTCGTCTCATCAATGCCCGAAGCTGTCAGATGCACGTCATAGGTACCCTCAGGAACTACCAGCAGCATATCCTCCGTGATCTGCTGGATCACCGACTGTCCCACTTCGATCCAGCCGCCCCTCAAATATTCGTCGTTGTCTAATTTCAAATATCCGTGGCCTTCTTCCACCACGACGCTGTAAATGCTGTTCCCTATCCCGCTGACGGAAACCACATCCCCCCGTACGATATCTTCCAGCTGGGAATCCGTTCCTTCCGAAGAAACTACCAGATTATTCCTAAGGCTGTAAGTACCGCCCCCGACTTCCGCATTTTTACCCAGTACATCAAAATTATATTTTTCGACCTTTTCCAGAACCCAGGCATTTTCCGAAAGCTTCATACTGGCCAGTTTCTTTTTATTTCTTAAAAAAGCAACATCCACGATGTCACCTTCATGAATCTGGGTCATCGCCATTCCGCTTCCATATTTATCCTGGATCACGGTGGTTCCGTCATAATCCAAGGTATAATATCTCCCCGTTTCCACATTCATAAAGGTAATCCTGCTCTTATCCGCATCCATTTCCTTTACTACGGCTGTATCCACGGAATCATAACTGCCCGGCTGGGCAATGACGAATCCCGTATCATGCTTCTCATATGTGGATTCATGCGCAAAGCCTATGCTGTCGCTGGCCGATAACAAACCGGCTGCCACAAGCCCTGCCGTCAATATGGAAAGTATAGCCACTGCCATGACCACTGGTTTATTTTTCCCCTCTTTACCGCTTCTACGCATGGATGCTCCTCCTCTTTCGAATGGATCTGTCCTAGTTATTATATACTAATGTGCCGAAAAAGAAAACCACCCATTAGTACTTTTATAATTTTCCAGAAACCGCGTTTTTTCCGTTTCCTGCTCCAAGAGCCTTTCCAGTTTTTCCAGATTCCGCCCTGGTATCCAGGCTTTTCCTGAATTATAGTAAAAATTCACGATTTTCCAAAACTTTTCAGGATAACGGAACCGGTAATACAACTGCATATAATCCTCCCCTGTCATTTCCCTCTCCTTGCAGTAAGCCTCCAGCAGGAGGTTCCCCAAGTCTATCGGCCAGTTTCCCTTTTCCAGAAGCTTCCGCATAAAGAGGTAGAGATCCCGGACGGGATTATCCCGGACGCATTTTTCAAAATTGATCACTGCCATTCCCGTCCCATCCCGTTCTTCCCCGTTCCCCTTCGTCACAAGAATATTATGGTACTGATAATCCCCATGACAGATGATCCCGGCATTCTTCCTGTTTCCAGCCCCATCCTCCCGGAGATACTGTCCGACCTCTTCCGAAGCCCGGAGCGCCAAATCCAAAAAGTAATCATAATGTTTTAAAAGGAAAATTTCAAAATTAGTTTTCTGGCTTTTTTCCTTTAAGAATTTTCTTACCTTCTTCAATTCCCTGTTATGCTTCTCATATTCTTTATCAATCCGAAATTCCGATTTCCACGCCGCGCCCGGAAACATATCCGTTTCCAAAAAAGAAGCTTTATGAAGCCGCGCCAGCGTCTTTACCGCCTGGACGCACTCCCTCGTATCGCGGACATTGCATTCCCTGCCCTCAAAATAAGTCTTTAATATGTAAGGAGTCCTATCCTGGTCATATACGATAAGTTCCTCTTCTTTCGTCCTTAAAATGCTCTCTACTGAAGGAAATCCCTGCTTGCTGATCGATTTAAGCAGTGCGTCCTGAAAAATAATCTTATCTTTCGGCCCCGTATATTCCTTCAAAATCAACAGACCTTTATCGGACTCACATAGCATCGCGCCCCGTCCTTTCCAGGTACGAAGCACCTCTATTTCATAATTTTCAAGTACGCTGACTGCCCTGTCATTCACATAAATTCCTCCCATATTGCGCTTCACAAGCTTAGTCTATCCTATCTTATGAATCAATATGGCAAAGTATTCATGCGAATTACGAAGTCATTTTTTTCACATATTCCAGCAATTTTTCCCTGCTGTTCTCCTCCGGGTTTTCCAGCACGGTTTGCAGGAGTTTTTCCAGCGTACGGCCTATTTCTTTCCCCGGTTCCATCCCTGTTTCTATCAGATCCCTCCCTGTAATGGCAAGCGTGCGCAAAGACACGCACTGCCTGTCTTCCAAAATCTTTTCATATATTTTACGGATCTCTTCCAGCGCCGCTATCTTCTCCTCCCTGCAATATCCGCTTTGCGCCTCGATATCTGCCCTTTTTACATCGAACAGGCAAGGAAAAATATCCTCCCCGATCTTGTTCACAGCCCTGCGTACGCTCCTTGCCGACGCTTCCACTGCATAATCATGGTATAATACCAGCTTGGCAGTCTTATCTCTGGCAGCGTTGTCAAACCGCAGCCTTTTCATTACCCGCCGTGCGATCTCCTCCCCCGCTTGGGCATGTCCATGGAAATGGTCGACGCCTTCTTCATCCGTAAATTTCGTTTCCGGCTTTCCTATATCGTGAAAAAGCATGGCCAGGCGCAGCACTTTATCTGCCTTTATTTTATTCAGGGAATGCAGGATATGCTCGCCCACCGTATAGCAATGATGGGGATTTTCCTGATCCGTCTCCATGCATTTATCAAATTCCGGCAGAATAACCCGCGTAATTCCGGTTTCATAGCAAATTCGCAGATAATCGGGGTGCGGAGATGTCAATAATTTTACAAGTTCCGATTGTATCCTTTCTGCGCTGATATTCCTGAGGTTCCCGGCCATTTCCTTTACCGCCGCTTTCGTTTTTTCCTCAATCACATACCCAAGCTGGGCGGAAAAGCGGACAGCCCTCATCATACGCAGGGCATCCTCTCCAAAGCGTTCCCTCGGCTCTCCCACGCAGCAGATCATCCTGTTTTCCATATCTTCCATCCCGCCAAAAGCATCCACCAATCCGTCCCTGTCATTATATGCCATAGCGTTGATGGTAAAATCCCGGCGCCTTAAATCTTCCATCAAACTAGAAGTAAACGTCACTTCCTTCGGGTGCCTGCTGTCCTCATATTCCCCGTCGATGCGGTAGGTCGTCACTTCAAAGCCTTCCCGCTCCATCATGACCGTCACCGTCCCATGCCGGATACCCGTATCGATGGTGCGGCAGAACAATTTTTTTACCTCCTGCGGGCTGGCGGATGTTGTAATATCCCAATCATCGGGAGTTCGCCCCAGAATGGAATCCCTGACGCAGCCGCCCACCGCATAAGCCTCATATCCGCCGGACTCAATCGTTTTTATAATTTTTTTCACTTTATCCGGTAGATCAATATGCATAATACCTCCTTGTTTCCCGGCCTCAGCCAACTAATCTTGCCGTTTCTCTCGCAATGGCAAGTTCCTCGTTGGTAGGAATGAGCATTACCGTCACCTTTGCCCCTTCATCGGAAAGAATGGCTTCTTCCCCGCGGACTTTGTTCTTCTCCTGATTAATATTCGCCCCTAAAAATCCGATATATTCGCCTATCATGCCGCGCACTTCTATATTGTTTTCACCAATTCCCGCAGTAAATGCAATAACATCTACGCCGTTCATAGCCGCCGCATAAGCGCCGATATATTTACCTACCCGGTATGCATACGCTTCCAGAGCATCCTTTGCCATCCCGTCGCCCTGCGCCGCCGCCTGTCCGAGATCCCTGAAATCGCTGGAAATGCCGCCTGACAGCCCAAGAACACCCGACTTTTTATTACAGATATTAATAACCTCTTCTGCAGTAAGCTTTTCTTTGTCGGCCAAAAAAGAAATGATCGCAGGATCCATATCCCCGCTCCTCGTTCCCATGATCAGTCCTTCCAGCGGCGTCAGTCCCATAGAAGTATCCACTGATTCCCCGTTCTTTACCGCCGATACGCTGGCTCCGTTTCCCAGATGGCAGACAATGATTTTCAGCTCCTTCCTATCTTTTCCCAAAATCTCTGCCGCCCTCTTCGACACAAAATCATGGCTCGTCCCATGGAACCCATAGCGCCTTACCTTATATTTTTCATAATATTCATAAGGCAGGCCGTACATATATGCCTTTTTGGGCATCGTCTGATGGAAAGCCGTATCGAACACGCCCACCATCGGCACATTCGGCATAACCTCCCTACAGGAATGAATACCCACCAGATTCGCCGGATTATGCAAAGGCGCCAGATCATTGCATTCCTCCACCTGCTTCAATACCTCACCGGTAATCACAACGGAAGAGGCGAACTTTTCTCCTCCATGCACGATGCGGTGCCCCACTGCGCCGATTTCATCCAAAGAACCGATCACTCCGACTTCTTTATCCGTCAGTTTATCAATCACCAGCTTTACAGCCACCGTATGATCCGGCATATTGATCTGCTCCGTCTTTTTCTCCCCGCCTTCCGGCTGGTGGGTGATCGCGCTGTTATCTATCCCGATCCTTTCGCAAAGCCCCTTTGCCAACACCTTTTCGCTTTCACTGTCAATCAACTGATATTTCAGGGAAGAACTGCCGCAGTTTATTACTAAAATGTTCATAAGAATACCTCCGCTTTTTATATATTTTGTTATCTTGCATTTTACAACACATGGGGGAAGATTTCCAGATGTAATTGTTCGATTGGTGTTGAATGGTCATCCATTTTGGGGAGGGAAAGGGGGAGGGGCAGCGGGACGGCCGGGTTCCGGGGCGGGAGAGGCAGGGCGGCGTTCCGGCGGGGCGGGCAGGGATTTCCGGCTGGAGCTTCCAATCGGATTTCACTAATGAAATGGGGATATCATATCAAACCGGACGGGCGGAAGCAAGAGGCATCCATGCCTCAGCTTCCTGAAATTGCCATCCATGGCAATTTCCCCCTGTTTATTGACCATTTCATAAGTGAAATAGCCGATTGTACGCAACAGCCGGAAATCCCTGCCCGCCCCGCCGGAACGCCGCCCTGCCTCTCCCGCCCCGGAACCCTGCCCTCCGCTGCCCCTCCCCTTTCCCTCTGGTAATGGTACGATGGGATACCCAAAAAGAAGCTGCCTTATGGGCAGCTTCCTGTATTTATTTTGCTTGTGCCATTGTAAACAAGGTATCTTGTAAAAGTTTAGAGAAATTGATATTATTTTTTTCAGCAAAAGTATTCAGCCATGCAGGAATAGTTAAGTTTTTCCTTACAGCTTTTTCACCATATTTTTCTTCATAAGCATCAATGTCTAATAACAGCATATTTATCATACACCCATTTTCAGCAGTTATTTCTGAATAATCGGAGGCATGTGGAATTTTCTCTCCATCTTCAAGTTCTCCTAAGATCCAGCCACAGGCTGCGTCAATTCCCATTTCAATAGCCTGTTCCAAATCTTTTCCTTCTGTTACACAACCGGGTAAGTCTGGAAATTCTACCACATATCCTCCGCTTTGATCTGTAAAAGGCTTAAATACAGCCGGATAAATTAATTTCAATATATTCACCTCCATTTAAATAAAAAGCAAATGGGACTTAAAGCCCCGCTTGTTTCATAATTGATTTCACTGTATCAGGATTCAAATCCCCTCCATGTTCTGGAATTGTAACTTTTCCAGGCTTAGTCGGGTGTTTGTATTGGTGGTGTGAACCTTTTTGCTTTACTTGATACCATCCGTTTTGTAATATCATATTTTCAATTTCTCTGAATTTCATCCAATACCTCCTTATTCATTCATGGCATCTCTCCTTTCCGTTAATTTAATTATATTGTAATGCGTATTATGCGCATTGTCAACAACTCTATTCCATAAAAAATATAAAAGAATAAAAAACCAGAAACCTACAGAAAATCTAACTAACCGATTAAGTCAACTAAATTAATCCTGCGGAAGGTAATTGGGGAAGTCGGTCGTTTTGCGGAATATTCTGATCCTATCTTCTATAAAAATCTTTTTTGTGCCATGGAACCAAGACCAGAAAAACAGGAGGGCCTCTGTCCGAGTGTTTTTGCTCTATTGGGCTTGGTGGAATGTCCGGCACATTTAGATTTTTATAGAAGATAGGATCAGAATATTCTCACAACCTCTCCTCCCCCAATCACCCGCGCCAACCAACAAAGCAACAAGGAGGATCTCTTATTATGAAACGGGAGCAAAAAACAATGGACGGCAACCAGGCCGCTGCCCATGTGGCATATGCTTATAGCGATGTGGCAGCCGTATATCCGATTACGCCTTCTTCCACTATGGCCGAATATGTCGATGAATGGGCTGCAGAAGGGAGGGAGAATATATTCGGGCAGACCGTCAGGGTCGCGGAAATGCAGTCGGAAGCGGGGGCGGCCGGAGCCGTGCATGGTTCTCTTGCCGCCGGGGCGCTTACCTGTACTTTTACGGCTTCCCAAGGCCTGCTTCTTATGATTCCCAATTTGTATAAAATGGCGGGAGAGCTGCTGCCCGGGGTGTTTCATGTAGCGGCAAGGACGATCGCTACTCATGCCCTGTCGATTTTTGGCGATCATTCGGACATTTATGCTTGCAGACAGACCGGAGCGGCCATCCTGGCAAGCGGCAGCGTGCAGGAGTCAATGGATCTTGCTCCTGTCGCCCATCTGGCGGCTATTAAAGGAAAACTTCCTTTCCTTCATTTTTTTGACGGCTTCCGTACATCCCATGAAATGCAGAAAATTGATGTATGGTCTTATGAAGATTTGAAAGAAATGGCTGATTTCGATGCGGTCCGCAAGTTTCGGGACCATGCCCTGAACCCCTGCCATGCAAAGCTTATGGGATCCGCCCAGAACCCGGATATTTTCTTTCAGGCGAGGGAAGCTTCCAACGGCTATTATAATGCGATGCCTTCCTTAGTAGAGTCTTATATGGAAATTGTTAATCAGAAAATTGGAACAGACTATAAGCTTTTCCATTATTATGGCGCCGGCGATGCGGAGCATGTAATCATTGCTATGGGTTCTGTATGCGAAACCATTAAAGAAACGATCGATTACCTTGCAGCCGGAAAAGGAGGCATGGATAGGAAGGCGGGACTTGTGGAAGTGCATCTTTACCGGCCTTTCAGCGCCGCCCATCTGCTTTCCGTTATGCCGGAATCCGTCCGCCAGATCACTGTCCTGGATCGGACAAAGGAACCCGGAGCGGCGGGCGAGCCTCTTTATTTGGATGTGGTCGCCGCTTTAAGGAATTCCAGGTTCCACAATATCCCCGTTTTTTCCGGCAGATACGGACTGAGTTCCAAAGATACCGATCCCAGCCAGATTTATGCCGCTTTCTGCAATAGGGCTCCGGCGGGGAAACCGGTTTTTACTTTGGGGATCACGGACGATGTCACCCATTTGTCATTGGATATCAAGAAATCCATAGATGCAGGCTCTTCTTCCACGGTCTGCTGCAAGTTCTGGGGGCTGGGAGGGGACGGCACTGTCAGCGCCAATAAGAATTCCGTCAAGATCATAGGCAATCATACGGATAAATATGTACAAGCATATTTTGATTATGACTCCAAAAAATCCCGGGGACTCACCGTATCCCATCTCCGGTTCAGCGATTCGCCGGTCCGGTCCGCTTATCTGATCCGCCAGGCGGATTTTGTGGCATGCCATAATCCCGCCTATCTTCATAAGTATCATATGGTCCAAGAGGTAAAGGATGGCGGAATCTTTTTGTTAAACTGTTATTATAAGGAAGAAGAACTGGAGCAGTATCTTCCCGGCCAGGTCAAACGTTATATCGCGCAGCACAATATTCATCTGTATGTAATCGACGCGATCCGCATCGGAAAAGAAATCGGATTAAATAATAAAATCAGCACCATTCTGCAGGCCGCTTTTTTCCGCCTTGCCAATATCATCCCGATCGAAGACGCCAGGCGGCTTATGAAGGAGGCCGCCGCCGTCAGTTACCGGAAAAAGGGGGATAAGGTCGTGCAAATGAATTATGATGCCATCGACAGAGGTATCGAGGATATTCTGGAAATCCCGGTTCCGCCGGAATGGAAACAGTCCGCAGATGAGCCTCTGGATACGAGGCTTCTTCCCGACCGCCCCCAGGTTCTTGCTTATGTGGAAAATATACAGAAGCCTGTCACTTTGCAGCAGGGCAATTCTCTTCCGGTCTCTGCCTTTCTCCCTTATGCGGACGGCTCCTTCCCTTCCGGAAGCTCCGCCCATGAAAGGCGCGGCGTGGCGACGGAAGTCCCTGTATGGAAACCGGAAAACTGCATCCAATGCTGCCGCTGCTCCTTTGTCTGCCCTCATGCGGTCATCCGTCCGGCTGCCATGAATGAAGAAGAACAAAGCAATGCCCCGGAAGGCATGAAAACCCTTGCTATGGTCGGTATGCCCGGATACTCCTTCTCTATTACCGTCTCGGAAACAGACTGTACCGGATGCGGCTCCTGCGCCGGAGTCTGTCCGGGAAAACAGGGGGAAAAGGCTCTCGCCATGGAGCCGGTCAAGGAGCATGAAGAACGGCAGCAATACTTCGATTATGGAAAATACCTGCCTGCAAAAATGGAGGTTGTGGAAAAATTCCATGAAAATACCGTGAAAGGCAGCCAGTTCAAACAGCCCATGCTGGAATTCCATGGAGCGTGCGCCGGATGCGGGGAAACGCCTTATGCCATCTTAGTTACCCGCCTTTTCGGAGAGCGGATGTATATTGCCAACGCCACGGGATGTTCCTCTATCTGGCCGAATTCATCCCCTACTACCGCCTACACCGCAAACGCCCTCGGCCAAGGCCCCGCATGGTCCAACTCGCTTTTCGAAGATGCCGCGGAATTCGGCTATGGCATGGTTTTAGCACAAAATTCCATCAGAAACCGTTTAAAAGAAACCGCAGTCCATCTGCTGGAAACATTAAGAAAGACATCCGCTGCCAATGCCTTTCAAGACACTTTGCACGGCGCGTTGGAACAGTGGCTGGATACTTTTGCCGACGGCCGCAGGAATGGAGCCGCTTCCAACGCTCTGGCCGCCGCCCTGCGCGACTATATATCCCATAACGGACAGAAAGATAACGATTTATGCCATAAATTATGGAATGCAAAAGATTTTCTCTCCAAAAAATCCCAATGGATCTTTGGCGGCGACGGATGGGCTTATGATATCGGCTTCGGCGGCCTGGATCATGTACTTGCCAGCGGCGAGGATATTAACATCCTCGTTTTCGATACGGAAGTATATTCCAATACCGGAGGCCAGGCCTCCAAAGCGACGCCTGCCGGTTCCACCGCCAAATTCGCCTCAGGAGGCAAAAGTAAAAAGAAAAAAGATCTCGCTTCCATGGCCATGACTTATGGTTATGTTTATGTGGCCCAGATCGCCATGGGCGCGGATTACCTTCAGACCATAAAAGCGATTACCGAGGCAGAAGCTTATCCCGGCCCTTCCCTCATTATTGCCTATTCCCCCTGCATCAGCCACGGCATACGCTCCGGCATGGGAAGCGCCCAGCATGAAGAAGCCAAAGCGGTAGCCGCCGGTTACTGGCATCTCTTCCGTTTTGATCCTTCCCTGAAGGAGCAGGGGAAGAATCCTTTCCAGCTGGACAGCAGACAGCCCTCCATGGATTATGAAGAGTTCCTGTCCGGAGAAAACCGTTATAACGTCCTTCGGAAGATGCATCCCGAAACCGCCGAAATATTATTTTCCCGGGCCGCCGGATACTCCAAAAAAAGATATCAATATTTGAATAAACTTATCGACCTGTATGGGGCAGATCTGTTATAATGGTCTATGTGCCGTAACGCATAAGAACCGCAAAACTTATGCCGACTGGCCCAATATCAGAAAAAAAGAAAAGAGGTATCTATGTATGAAAGCAACAAAACTAAAAGAAGGCATTTACTGGGTTGGCGCTGTTGACTGGAATATCCGTAATTTCCACGGCTATAGCACGGAACAGGGAACCTCTTACGGAGCTTACCTGATCGTAGATGAAAAAGTCACTCTGATCGACACGGTAAAGGCGCCCTTTGCGGAAGAAATGATTTCCCGCATCAGCGATATCCTTCCGCCGGAAACTATTGATATTATCATTTCAAACCATGTGGAAATGGATCATTCCGGCGCCTTGCCCGCCATTCGGAAGCACTGCCCCAACGCGTCCGTTTATACGAGCAGCCCCGCGGGCATAAAAGGACTTACCGCCCATTATGGCGACTATGGGTATCTGCCTGTGAAAACCGGCGATTCCATTTCAATCGGAAAGAGAACCCTTTCTTTTGTATCCACGCCCATGCTCCATTGGCCGGATAACATGGTGACATACTGCCCGGAAGAAAAAATTCTTTTTTCTAATGATGCTTTTGGACAACATTATGCTTCTACGGGACGCTTTGATGACGAAGTGGATCTTCCTATTCTTTTGGAAGAAGCCAAAAAATATTATGCCAATATCCTCATGTGCTTCGGCCGGCAAATACAAAATACAGGAAATACCTTGCGCAGCCTGGATATCGACATGATCGCGCCCAGCCACGGCATTATATGGCGCAGCCATATTGCGGATATTCTCAAAGCCTATGATTCCTGGAGCGCTAACGAACCCTCCACGGGCGCAGCCGTCGTTTATGACAGTATGTGGAACTCCACTGAGAAAATAGCGAAAACCATTTGCGAAGCCTTCGCAGATAAAGATATACCGGCAAAACTTTATGACTTAAAGACCAACCATATTTCCAATATCGTGCCGGAAATATTGACCAGCAAATATATCGCGGTCGGCTCCCCCACATTAAATAACCAAATGATGCCTTCCGTCGCCGCATTCCTGTCCTACCTGAAGGGGCTTTCTCCCAAAAACCGGGAGGCATTCGCCTTCGGTTCTTATGGATGGAGCGGCCAAAGCATCGAACTGGCCGAAAAAGAACTGGAAGCCTGCGGATTCCATATCTGCATGGATAAAATACGCATAAATTACATTCCATCCCAGGAGTCTTTGCGCGAAATATATATTCATGTACAGGAAATGTTAAAATAAAAAATTTTTGAAAAAGGAGTGATGGAAACATGGCTTGGAAAAGGACAGACTCCCACAGCCGGAAAATTAAAAAAAGCCTTAATATACGGATATTAAGAAGCACCACTTTCAATATCCTGATTCTTGTTATCGTATGCTGCGTATTTATGGCGCTGGCCATGCAGTCGCTGGCAAACAATATTCTTCTGGACAGCCTGCAGCCCATGGCCCGCCAATCGGCTAAAACCGTGGAAGCGAATATACATATGCTGGCGGACAGGATGATGACGATGGCCAGCGATCCCCGGATGAATTTATCCATCGATGCAGAAACACAAGAAGTCACTTCGGATGCCGCAGCGGTTCAGGCAAGCAGGAACTATATTCTGACAGAAGCCGCAGAAGTCTATGAGCTGTATTCGATTGCCCTTTATGATCTGGAAGGCCGGCTGGTACAAGAAACCGGCGATTCACCGGAACAACTGGATCATGATTTTTTATCTCTTCTTCAGGAAACAGACAACTTAACTACCTGTTCCTCCACTATTTTCCAGGAAAAGACAGGCATTACTATGGGTATGCCGGTAAAAGACAATGAAGAGACTATTCTCTATCTCGTAGGAATTTACAAATATGATACCCTCAACGATGTAATCAGCAGCATCAATATAGGAAAACATGGAACAGCTTACATAGCCAACCGGGAAGGAATTATCATCGGCCATCCCGACCAGTCTTTGGTCACGTCGGGTTATACATTAGCCCAGCTCAATGATGGAAATGAAGAATCTCTCAGCCGTGTGACTACTGGTGAAACCGGAGCCGTTGAATTTTCTGTGAATGGCGAAAATATGCTGGTAGCTTTTTCTCCTATCCGCGGTACCCAATGGTCCTTAGTCATCCAGATTCCTAAATCAGACTACAGCCATTTTATCAACACGGCAATGCTTCTGGCTGTATTGGCTACTTTGGCGGTATTAGTGGTTTCGATCCTGCTGGTTCTCCGTCTTTCCCGGTCCATTTCCCGTCCGGTTAAAAACGTAACCGATCGAATCATTACCTTATCTGACGGCGATCTTCATACAGAAGTCACCTCCGTCCGGTCCGGGGATGAGCTGGAAGTGCTGACCAGAACCTTGGGAGATACCATCGAGAGCATCAACTGCTATATATCGGATATCCAGCAAGTACTGACTCATGTTGCGAACGGCAACCTTTCTGTCGAGCCCCGGGTAGATTATAAAGGTGATTTTTCCCTTATCAAAGCAAGCTTGCGTACTATTCTTCAATCCATGAACGAAACGATTTCAGGGTTCCGCTCCGCTGCTGTCCGGCTGGCCGACATGTCAGAGGAACTGAATACGCAGTCCGGCCAGCTGTACCAGGCTTCTATGGAGCAAAACCAATCTACTGAAGCCTTAGTCCATGAAGTATCCGATGTCAAAGAACGGCTGGCCATTGTTACGGAAAGTACCGGCCAGACCCGTGCCAAATCAGAGGAAATCACCCATCACGTCCGGGAAGCAAACACAAGAATGGCTTCTCTCTCCGGCGCAATGGATAATATCAGCACAAATGCCCAGGAAATTACGAAAATCGCCAAGGCAATCGAAGATATCGCCTTCCAGACAAGCATATTGGCGCTCAACGCTTCTGTCGAAGCAGCCCGGGCAGGAGAAGCCGGAAAGGGATTTGCCGTTGTGGCTGAAGAAGTCCAGCAGTTGGCTGCCAAAACTTCTACAGCCGCCCAAAGCGCCACGGAAATGGTAATCAATACAAGGGCAATTATCCAGACCGGCGTAGCGCTGACTGCGGATACCGCCCAAGCGCTTCGCGATATTTCCTCCGTTTCCGACCAAATCAGCACGATTTCCGATGAATTGGTCGCAGCGGTCCACAGCCAGGAACATGCCCTTAACAGTATGGAAGAACGGATCGATACCATTTCATCCATTGCTGACCAGAATCTGCAGAACGCGGAAGGAACCGAGCAATCCAGCGGCTCCTTGGCAAAAGAAGCCGAAATCCTTCAGTCTCGTGTGGAAAAATTTATTTTAAAGGAGGAACGCAACAGATGAAAAGAATAAAGATATTAATCCTCTCTCTTTTGCTCATCGCAGCCTGTCTGACAGGCTGCGGCAGCCAAACAGGCCTCCAGGATGGTTATTATACAGCTCAGGCTACCGATTTCAGCCATGGCTGGAAAGAATATATCACAATCATGGTAAAAGGCGGGAGCATTGTCTCTGTAGAATATAATGCGGAAAACCTCAGCGGCTTTATTAAAAGCTGGGATAGTGCTTATATGCAGACAATGTTTCATTCCAACGGCACCTACCCTAATGAATACACCCGCTATTACGCCGGCCAGCTTCTGGAAAACCAAGGGAATGGCAACATAGATGCTATAAACGGAGCTTCCTCTTCCCATGCCTCCTTCCAAAAGTTGGCAGCTGCAGTATTGGAACAGGCGCGCCTGGGCGACTCCAGCATTGTGCTTGTTGATACATCCCATTAAATGCAAACTATTAACCTTCCCTATGCGGGTCTGTACATATAAACCGGGCAGGGAAAACTTTCTTCCCTGCCCGCTATTCTTTCGCCGATTCTTTATTTTCCCGTAATTAATAAGCCCGTCCCCAATAAACCATCTTCTTTGCCGGTTTTCCACAGTATACGCAAGTATCCGACAGACATTCCTGTTCGTAGGGCATACAACGGCTCGTTACACTCATATCCTCCTTGATCTTCTCCTCGCATTCCCGCTCGCCGCACCACATCGCTTTCACAAATCCCGATTTTTCCGCAAACAGTTTTACGAATTCATCCTTTGTCTTTGCTACATAAATATGGGACTCCAGATGAGCCTTTGCTTTTCGGAAAAGATTCTCCTGAATATCCTTTAATATTTCTGCCACTGCATGTTCCAGTTCATCCAATGCCGCTTCCACTTTTTCTCCATTATCCCGGCGGCAGATCACACATTTTCCTGCCTCGATATCCTTAGGCCCGATCTCTACGCGGATCGGAATCCCTCTCATCTCCTGTTCCGAAAACTTCCAGCCCGGACTCTTATCGGAATCGTCCACCTTTACGCGGAAACTACTAAGCCTGTCTTTTAATTCATACGCCTTCTCCAGTACCCCTTCCTTTTTCTGCTGGATCGGAATAATCATCACCTGCGTAGGCGCAACTTTGGGAGGCAGTACCAAGCCTGAGTTATCCCCATGCACCATAATAATCGCTCCGATGATTCTCGTAGACATTCCCCAGGAAGTCTGATGTACATATTTCAGCTTATTATCTCTGTCCGTAAACTGGATGCCGAACGCCTTTGCAAAGCCGTCCCCAAAATTATGGCTTGTTCCGGACTGCAGCGCTTTTCCGTCATGCATCAAAGCTTCTATTGTATAGGTAGCTTCTGCCCCTGCAAATTTTTCTTTTTCCGTCTTTCGCCCTTTTACCACGGGAATCGCCAGCACTCTCTCACAGAATTCCGCATATATATCCAACATCTGCTCCGTTCTTTCCTGTGCTTCTTCCGCCGTTGCGTGAGCCGTATGCCCCTCCTGCCATAAAAACTCCCTGGAACGGAGAAACGGCCTCGTTTCCTTTTCCCAGCGGACTACGCTGCACCATTGGTTATAAACTCTCGGAAGATCCCTATAAGACTGAATATCCCCCTTATAAAAATCACAGAACAAAGTTTCGGAAGTAGGCCTTACGCACATCCTCTCCTGCAGCGGGTTCATACCGCCATGCGTCACCCAGGCCACCTCAGGAGCAAACCCTTCCACATGATCCTTCTCCTTTTGCAGCAATCCTTCCGGTATAAACATCGGCATGTATACATTTTCCACGCCGGCCGCCTTAAACATATCGTCCAGCTGCCTTTGGATCAATTCCCAGATCGCATATCCTGCCGGCTTGATCACCATACATCCCTTTACATTAGAATAATCGATCAATTCCGCCTTTTTCACCACATCCGTATACCATCGGGCAAAATCCTCGTCCATCGATGTAATTGCTTCCACTAGCTTCTTATCAGCCATTTTTTCTCTCCTCTCTATTTTAAGCCCCCGCCGCATGCTGTTTTTTTAAAAGAGTAAAAAAATCCTCCTCCGGCATCGGTTTGGCATAATAATATCCCTGTACCTGGTCACATCCTATATTTTCCAGCAGATCGATCTGTTCTTTTGTCTCAACGCCTTCCGCCAGAAGCCCAAGCTCCAGCTTGTCCGCCATCAGAACCACCTGCTCCAGTATTAATTTCCCTTTATTGGACACCATCATATTTTCCATGAACTTCTTATCCAGTTTTATCACATCAAAAGGAGTTTCCAGCAGAATATTCAAGGAAGAATAACCGCTTCCGAAATCATCCATCAGCAGGGTAAACCCGGCTTCTTTCAGCTGAAAAGCCTTCATGGATATCTGCTGGTCGTCTGCCGACTCTGTGATTTCTAATTCCAGCAGTTCCTTAGAAATATGGTTATCCTTTATCATTTCGGAAAGCATCTGTATACATTCATTATCCTGCAAATGCACTCTCGATACATTGACCGAAACCGGGCAGAACCGAATTCCCGCTTCCTCGCATCTCTTAATAAACCGGCAGGCTTCAGCCCATATATAATAATCCACCTCTTTAATGAAGCCGTTCTCTTCAATAATCGGAATAAACTGATTGGGATAGATCATCCCCCTTTCGGGATGGCGCCATCTTACCAAAGCTTCCGCTCCGATAATCTCATTCTTCGTAATGCTGTATTTCGGCTGGAGATACATGACAAACTGCCTCTCCGCAATAGCAGACTGCATATTCTCTTCAATAAACTTCCTGTTATATAAAGATACTTTGAATTGTTCTTTATAAAATACCACATTGGTCAAAATATTATTTTTAGCAGCTTTCCTCGCCATAGAAGCTCTGTCTTCCATCTGCCGCAGCTCCATCGTCTTATCTTCCACGGTATATATTCCATAGGATAATTGAATTTTTACTCCTTTAAAGCTTCTAATTTTTTTATCCAAATGATTGGCCAGACCCGTCAGTTCTTCCTCATTTCCATACTCTGTCACGATCATAAAGACATCGCTGCGCAGATTGATAAAATACTGTTTCTCATGGCAGTATTCCTCTAGCTGCAGTATGATAAAGCCTAATATTTCGTCTCCGAATTTTTCCCCGTACAGATCATTAATCAGTTTAAACTTGCGGATATCGAACTGGATAAAGGCAATATTTCTGGAAGAGGAATAGATAAGATTGTACACATTCCTTCTAAAATTACGGACGGCGCTGACATTTTTAATCATGCTTTGCATCTCGTCCATACTAGCTATATCTTCCAGCTCGATACTGCTCTCAGTCACGTTTTTAAAATATTCCTCCAGCATCTTTTCCAATATTTCGATGCTCGTATTGAGCGCCTTGGGACACCGCTCCAAAATCAGCCCCTCCTGGCGGATAACCGCCATCTCCTCCGGCTTGGAAATATCTTTTCCAAGAATATCCCTGCAGTCGGTCGCTCCACCCATTTTTTCCGTAAACAGCTTTATAAATTCATCCGTCTTTTTATTCCCATATACCTCCAGCTGCCTATCCTGGGCATCATAAAAACCGAGGGCAATTCCTAATACCATCAAGGATGCCGTGATACAGCCGCAGACCCCTCCCTGGCGCATCCCTCCCCCAAAGCATGTGCTGATTTTTAACGCCATTTTCAGATCCATTCCAAAATCTTCCGCGAACGCCCCGAATAACGCCTGCGAACAATGATACTGCTGATGCAGCAGCTGCTCCGCCTTTTCCTGATGTGTCATACAATCCCCCATTTCTCTGTCCAGCCGCCCCGGAATCCATTGATTGGTTTCCGTTTGCGTTTTTACATAGCCCAACAAAATACCTATGTTGTTATTTTAACAAATTCAAAGGAGATTGTGAAGCATAGAATGCTTCAGAAGGCGGAATTTGACCATAATTCCTTTCTTTTTTAAAAATTAGTCCCGTTCCACCCCCATTTTCCTGCCTCTTCATATTTAATATAAATCCTGTTCTGTTTTATTCCCAGCTCCTTTTCATAGATCCCGCTTATCATCTCCGTCATTTTGCTTGCGGCGGTATCCCTGATTTCCCCAAATACTTTCACCTCTATAAATGCCGTTGGCAGCTTTTTATCGCCCCGGAAATACAAATCGCAGTGATCTGCTATTTCTACCATCAGCCAATCCTCCGTCTTGCCCGGTATAATGGATATGTTTTCTCCCAGCCTCTTTCTGATTGTTTTCTTCTGTTCCTCTGTCATAGCAATATTTACCTTTGAGCTAATAAACGGCATTTCTTTTTCCTCCTGATCCTGATATTCCTTGTAATATTTTGCTTTGCCATACCCATTTTACCACAATCTTTTTTCTTTCTATATTTTCAGTACATATAGCGCTTTTTATGGCATTATTTGTCGATTTTTATTTTCCCTCGCCAGCGCCTCCCCCATTCCAAGCATCAGAAAAACAAAAGGCGTGCTTAAGATCTGTTGAAAGCTCACGATGTTATGTACCGTATAGGCAAATGCGCTCAACCCAAATATATACAAATATTTTCCTCTGCCGTCTGCCGCCTTTTCCGCAAGGCGCACATACCGGCAAACCGCGCTGCAAAAAATACTGCCATAACAGAGAAGCCCGAACAAGCCTTGGTTCACCAGCACCGTCAGCCACTCGTTATGGGCATTCGTCAGCCTGGCACCGTCAAATTGTTTGGTTACCGATTTTGCCAGATCCGGCAATGTATATAAATACATCGCAAAGCAGTCCGGCCCTGCCCCTGCCAGCTTCCTCCATCCATGCATATTCCTGTAAATCTCCACACCGGCAGACCACGTCGCCCCTCTTGCGCTGCCCCAATGCTCGCTGAACACCAATGACGACAGCTTCCCCATAAACCGGATACCGCCTTCCACCCTTGTATTCAATACAAGCAGGAAAATATATACTCCCGCCGCGACCGCCGCTCCCAATACCACGATCTGCCGCACGATCCGGAAATTTTTCATATCCATCCCTTTCTTCCTTCCGGTCAGGCAAAAAAGCAAATATATGATGCAAAGCGGAACGAGCAAAAATAAAGTTATTCTCGAGTATGTGATCCAGTCGCTCCATGTTCCGCTATAATAATCAAAGGCATCCGGCCGCAGTATCCTCCACAGCCTCAGACCCTGGCAGACAGCGCAAAATAAAACCGCCAGTTCCAAAAAGCGCTTCATTCTGCTTATACTTTTAAAGGAAAGACAGAATACAAAAAAATACAGCCCGGCAAACACGATAAATGCGCTGTTGCTTCCCTGGCTGACCCCAGTGGCAATCCCCGCCAAAGTACATAAAAAACCGCATAGGCGCTGCCATATTTCCTCCCCGGCCCAATAAAGGACAAATCCAACAGGAAACAGCACCGACCAGAAGCCGCAATACCAGTTGATATTCCCCAAAGTAGACAAAAAACTGCTGTTTGCCCCCTGTATTTCTATTGGAAAAATAGAAAAACGATTTAACAGGCCGAGGGAAAAAACTACCGCCGCCGCCGCCATAAACGCCAACAGCAGCTTTTCTTCATATTCCCAGAAATGGGCGACAAGAAAATAAGAAACAACAAAAGCAAGCTGCGTCATAAGCCCCATATTCCAGCCCTTTTCCCCCCAGAGAGCCACCTCTTTAAAGTCCGAACCTATGTAAGAAATGATTGCGCTGACCCCATAAGCTGCTGCCGCCCAATCCGTTGCCGAAAAGCGGACTCCCCCAAATATCCTGCCAATTCCTCCTTCTTTCCCAATATTTTCTTTGATCCTGAACAGAATACACGCCAAAACAAGCGGAAGAATCAAGGAAAAACCGCCGATCGTCATCACTTTATAAAAATTAAATTTTTCCCTTCCCACATCCGTATATCCATCTTTCAGATAAAAAGGATACAAACAGAAAACGATAAACAAATATGCCGTCAGAAGCAAAGGAACCGCTTCTTCGCAGAATCCGCGAAAAGAAAATCCCTCTTCTTCCTCCATATCCTCCTGTATGCCGTCTTGGCCAACATCCTCCGTTTCCCTGTCATATTCCTCTCTTTTCCTCTCTTTTGCCATTCCCGTCCACTCCTGTCCTGTCTTTCATAAAACGATAAATTTCATAAACCGTAATTAAAGCCAAAGGCCCTTTCACGATGCCGAATACCCCGAATAGTTTTACCCCCGCATACACGGAAAATAAAATTACTACCGGAAATATCCCCATTCTCTCCCCGATCAGCTTCGGTTCCAAAAACTCCCGCGTCAGGGCGCAGACTACATATAGAATAACACAAATTACCGCCTTTGCATAATATCCGTTCAAAATCTGCCAGAATGCAAGAGGCATTAATACCAATCCCGTTCCAATAAAAGGCAGCATGTCCATAAATCCGGTAAACAAACCAATCACGATGCCATCCTCAAATCCTCCCAGAAACAAAGCCGAAGCGCACAACAGGCTGATGATCCATAAAATAATAAGCTGCGCTTTAAGAAAAGTCCCGATATGGCGGCATATCCTCTTTCCTATCCCTACCATATACCTCAGTTCCTTTTTCTCCCGCACTTTCTCCATAATTTCATTATAATCCTTTGCCAGCAGCACTGCCGCAATAATCATGATCGCAAGGAAGCTGACAAGCCCTACGATATTTTTTACATATCCCATCGACTCATTCATGATTTTCGGCACCACTTGCACCTGAAAATTTTCAATAAAGACATCCACCCTTTCCATAATAAAATTCTCAATTTTTGCCCCGTCCATGCCAAACTTTTTCTCTATCCCGTCGCAGCAGCTCCCGACAAAAATACAGAATTTTTCTTCAAACAAATCAATTTGTCCGAATAAATCCCCCAGTTTCTGAAAAATAAAAACAGCCAGGCACCAAATGCCCATTCCTGCCGTCACACAGAAAAGCAAAAGAATACTGGCGGCCAAAACCCCCTTTTTCACATGGTATTTATTCTGCACCTTTTCCAGCGTGGGATGGAGAAGGGCAACGAACGCAAAAGCAAAAAGAAAAGGGGACGCCAACGGACTTAAAAACCGGAATCCTATGTATACCCCTGTTACTATTGCAGCAAGCCCTGCATATTCCTTTAATTTTGCAGCCGTCTTTTCATCCATAACCATCCCGTCCTTATACCTTCTTCCGATACTTTAGTATAAGTCATTTTCAGCAAATTATTGATTTCCCGGCTTTCTGTTTCTCAGGTATTAACTGGCAAAAACGGCAAAAAAACTTTTTCCGACGGCACGATATCAAACCTCATCTTCTTTCCTGTTACCGGATGGCAGAATTCCAACCCATAAGCGCATAATGCCGTATGTCTTATTCCCTCCCTGCGGCTATAGCCTATCGATCTTTCGCTTCCATATTTCACATCTCCTAACAAAGGCATGCCCGCATTCGCCATCTGCACCCTGATCTGATGGTGCCTCCCTGTCTTCAGCCATATACGGACCAGCGCTGTTTCCAGTGCTTCCCCCGCCTCCTTCCTCCTCTTTATAATCTCATAGGAAAGCTCTGCCCGTTTTCCCTTTCCTTCTTCTACCACTCTTGAAACATTCGCCCTTCCATCCTTTTCCAGATCATCCGCCAGAATATGTTTTCCTTCCGTTATTTCCGGTCCTCCGGCCAAAACTACGGCATAATATTGTTTGTTCATCATCTGTTCCCTGCTCTGCCTGTTCAAATCCGCCGCTGCTCTTTTTGTCCTGGCAAAAACCAGGACGCCCTCCACCGGCTGGTCCAAACGATGCACAGCCGCCGCATAAGGCGCCCTGAAATACTTTTTTAATTCCGTTTCCATATCCGTTTCACCAAGGCGGGCTGTCTGGACTGCAGCCCCTGCCCTCTTATGGCATACGATAATTTCTTTATCTTCATATAAAATATCTTCTCTTTGGATCCTCATCCCCATCCATCCCTTTCTTCCAGCTTTGCCTCAATATAACGGTTCAGCCCTTTTGCTGAATGAAACCCGTATTCCAAGGATGCCTCTTCAAAATATTCCTTCATATTCTCCTTCAAGACCACCTTCCGGGAAGCCTCGTCCGCTCCGCATCCCTTTCTTGCATCCATCCACGGCTTTTCATTATGAGTGATGATTTCCAGCGCCTTTCCGCTATATTTCCCAAAGCAATCGATCACCAGGTCGGCAGCCATTCTTTCCCCGCCGGACAACACATCCGTTTTTCCGGCAAATAACGCAAACCTCTTATCCTCGATCGGATTATATTTAAAATCCCGGAAAAGAAAATACACCTTCTCATATACGGGCCCGTGCTGCCACGCGCAGCAGTCTTCCGGAAAAAGTTCCGTGCCAAAAAGCGCCATATAAATCCCTTGGATATAATAAAGCAGTTTCTGCAGCGCCAAAGGTGTTACTTCCTCCATCCGTTCAAAAATATATGCGATGCTGGCCAGCATTTTCCCGGATATCCCAAACGCCCCCTCGCCGCCGGCAGCTTTCACAGCTTTTCTGCCGTTTTCTTTCTCCGTCCTGCCGTACTGTTCCTCCCGCTCCCTGATATTGACATCTATGATTCCCGGTATATGCATTCTCTCCCCGCATTCTTTACATACGGCCTCCGTCAGCGTAAATCCATATTCCCTGCCTCTGAGCATCTCTTTACGGCTTGCTTTTTGAAACTCATATTCCGTGTATTTTCTGCATTCTACGCAAAAATCTAATTTTCCTTTTTCTTCCATGGCCATCCCTCCCGTTCCATGCCCCTGTCCTTCACTTAAAAGCATAAGTCACCGGGCGGTTCTGTTTATGAAAGGAAACCACTATGACAAACCGGTCTTCCAGTTTGTTCAGCTTAATATATAAAGAAACTTTTTCTTCTTCCGTTCCAAACCTCTGCCATAGCCTTACGTCTTTCCCGAATATATACAAAATTTCCTGTTCAAATCCTGCATGCTTGTTTCCTACGACCCCGCAAAAATCATCCGCCGTAAGATCCATTAAAATATCTTTGCTTCCTGCCTCGCCGATCACGTAATCCTTATACAGGCTAAAATTCGCCGGTCGCTTTCTGCTTACATCTATCCGGTATTGGCCGGCTCTTACCAACGCTTTTACCCCTCCCACATACTTTTTTATTTCTTCATAACTTCTGTGCAACCGATCTCTCCTTATACTTTAAACCGGTATCCAACCCCCCATATCGTCTCAATATACTGCGGCTTGGCGGTATCAAATTCTATTTTCTCCCGTATTTTCTTAATATGCACCGTTACCGTAGCGATATCGCCGATCGAATCCATATCCCATATTTCCCGGAACAGCTCTTCCTTTGTAAATACATGGTTCGGGTTTTCTGCCAGAAAAGTCAGCAAGTCAAATTCCTTTGTCGTAAATGTCTTTTCCTCCCCGTCCACATATACGCGCCGCGCCGTTTTATCGATCCGAATTCCCCGTATTTCCACGACATCGTTCGCCTTCTGCGCAGAACCGACCAGCCTGTCATATCTCGCCATATGGGCTTTCACCCTGGCAACCAGCTCGCTGGGGCTGAAAGGCTTCGTCATATAATCATCCGCGCCCAGGCCCAATCCTCTGATCTTATCAATATCATCCTTTTTTGCCGATACCATAAGAATCGGGATATTCTTCTCTTCCCTTATTTTCTTGCATACTTCAAAGCCATCCAATCCCGGAAGCATCAGATCGAGAACAATCAAATCGAATTCTTCCTTCAAAGCTTTTTGCAGGCCTTCGTCGCCCGTATGTTCGATCTCCACTTCAAAATCACTTAATTCCAGGTAGTCCTTTTCCAGATCCGCAATCGCCTCTTCATCCTCAATGATCAATATCCTGCTCATATCCACCAGCCCTTTCTGATTTTATTATTTATTACATCTCCCATTCCCCTCTATTCCATAACTTCACGGTATTTCCTGAAAACGAAGTGAAGGCATGTACCCTCTCCCTCTTTACTGGTAGCCCATATATATCCCCCGTGGTCTTCCACGATCTTTTTCACGATGGACAGCCCGATGCCGCTTCCGCCCTTTGAAGAATTGCGGGACGCATCCGTACGGTAAAAACGTTCGAAAATATTAGGAAGATCTCTGGCTGCAATTCCTTTTCCGTTATCTTCTATTTCCACCCGGATCGAATCCACCTCATCCAAAATCCGGATATCGATCACCCCTTTTTCCCGTTCCAAATATTTCACGCTGTTTCCTATGATATTGTTGATCACCCTTTTCAGCTGCTCCGGATCCGCTATGATCATAGTATCCGGGGCAACCAGATTGGAATAATTCAGCTCGATATTTTTCGATTCCAGATCCAGTCCGACCTCCTCCACGCAGTCCCCAAAATAATCCGCCACATTCAACCGGTGGAAATGATAAGGAATCCTGTTAGAATCGATGCCCGAATAAATCGTCAGTTCGTTGATCAGCCGATCCATATCGTTCGCTTTATTATATATCGTTTTAATGTATTTATCCATTTTTTCCGGCGTATCGGCCACGCCGTCCATAATCCCTTCCACATACCCTTTAATGGCTGTGATCGGCGTTTTTAAATCATGGGAAATATTGCTGATCAATTCTCTGTTTTGCTTTTCATGTTCAAATTTCTCGTCCGTGGATTCCTTTAGCCGGAGGCGCATCTCTTCATAATTTTTATAAAGCTCCCCGATCTCTCCTTTGCTTTCGGTATTCAGCATATATTCCAGATTGCCGTCGGCAATATTTTTCATCGCCGTATTCAGCTCATTCACCGGCAGGAATACCCCCCTCTGTATCCATTGGGTCAGCATAAGGCTTGTAAAAACCAATATGACTACAATGGCAATCACCATATCGATCAGCAGCTGCTTGGAAATCAGTGAATTGATCCGGGTAATGATAAAAAAGCTTCCCTCATCCCCATCCGAAAACCGGAAATCAAGCTGCTTTACAAGCTTCGACATGCTATTATAATAATAACCGGAATCTCCGCCCGCATTCGCATAGCCATATCCCGGCAAAAGATCAAAAATCTTGCCTGCCGCCGCTTCATTCCCCGTATAATAAATATCATTCCCTTTCCTTACCAGGATATAAGAAGCCTTATCCTTTATTTCGCCGTTCAGCCCGGCTAAATACTCCTTATCTTCCATAAATGCCGCATCTTCAGCGATCTGCTCTTCCACTTTCCTGAAAATTTCTTCAGATATCTTCTCAAAAGTCTGTGCCGGTTCCGACATCATTGTGTAATCCATATTAACCAGGCCGAATTCCCTCTGCGCGTTCATCAGATATCCTCCGATACTCATAAACGCTATCATAGTAAGCAGAAGCGGCAGAAGCACAATCGTCAGAAATGTAATCAGCAGCCTTGTTTTAAATTTCATCCGCTTTTCCTCTGTAACCTTTTTCATTTTCCGGCACATAAGTGCGCTTTCTTATTATACCATAGGTTGTAGCTTTAGATTATAAAAAGAGCAAAAGAAACTTATTAAAACTTTGTAAAATGCTATTGACATCGGGTCTTTTTTTGTTATAATAAAATCGATAATGATTACTGATTTTATACAGGAGGGTTAATATGGCCTTAAAGTACAGCCGGCAGCGGGAAGTCATCAAAGATTTTCTCTGTACCAGAAAAGATCATCCTACGGCTGATATTGTATATATGAATGTCCGGCAGGAATATCCGAATATCAGTCTCGGAACCGTATATCGCAATCTCACCCTGCTTTCTGAAATAGGAGAAATCAGAAGGCTCCGTGTAGGTGACGGCGTGGATCATTTTGATGCCGACACATCCCCGCACCATCATTTTATTTGTTCTCATTGCGGACGTATTATTGATTTAAAAATGGAGAACATTGATTATATACAGGAAACTGCTGAAAAAGATTTCAACGGGCGAATTGACAGTTATTCCGCCTACTTTTTCGGTTTATGCGAGAACTGCTGCAATTTATTGCAGTCATAATAAAGTTTAATTTAAGAAAAGGAGATTTGAATTATGAAATTTGTATGTCAGGTATGTGGATACGTTCACGAAGGGGATTCCGCACCGGAAAAATGCCCCGTTTGCAATGCTCCCGCTGAGAAATTCACACAGCAGGGCGAAGACAGGACATGGGCTGCAGAACACGTAGTAGGCGTTGCCCAGGGCGTAAGCGAAGATATCGTTGCCGACTTAAGGGCTAACTTCAACGGCGAATGCTCCGAAGTTGGCATGTACCTTGCAATGGCAAGGGTTGCCCACAGGGAAGGCTACCCTGAAATCGGCCTTTACTGGGAAAAAGCTGCATGGGAAGAAGCAGAACATGCTGCAAAATTTGCTGAATTGTTAGGCGAAGTAGTAACCGACTCCACAAAGAAAAACCTTGAAATGAGAGTAGAAGCAGAAAACGGCGCTACCGCCGGCAAATTCGATCTCGCAAAACGTGCGAAAGCAGCTAACTTGGACGCTATCCATGATACCGTTCATGAGATGGCAAGGGATGAGGCAAGGCATGGCAAGGCATTTGAAGGGTTATTAAAGAGGTACTTTGGTTAATTAGAAATGCCGTAAAATCAATGTTTTTGAGGGTTTAAGGGTATGTTAGAGCAATCTGACATGCCCTTTTTTTGTGCAAGCGGTTGTGTCTAAATGTGGGTTTAAAAAAGAGATAAGCATTAACTTATCTCTCTTAGGTATTGCAATAGACAACTGGAATTTAGCGTACAATCTCGGTATTTGTAATATTAAATCCAACTTTTTCGTATAACATTAAAGCTTTTTCATTCCATTTAGCAACATGTAACGAAATAGGCTCATTACTACTTTGACGAATATAGTTCATTCCCCATAATAAAAGTTGTTTTCCATATCCTTTATTTTGAAATTTCTTATTGACTATCAAATCATCTATTTCACTTCCATAACATGCGACAGAACCAATAATTTCTTCTTCACATACAAACAAGAAAATATCCTTACTTTTTTCACTAATCTGTTCGTAATCGTTCAAAAAATTATATGGCTCGATATCAAGGGCTTTTCGCATTTCATAAAAACAAGCATTATATATTTTCATATATTGTTGGAAATACTTTTTCTCAAAAGGAATACATAGGATATTATTTTTCTCAATATCATCTTTTAC
This sequence comes from Lachnospiraceae bacterium, assembly GCA_021772075.1. Lineage (GTDB taxonomy): Bacteria > Bacillota > Clostridia > Lachnospirales > Lachnospiraceae > Kineothrix. The sequence goes on along the minus strand of JAETNQ010000001.1, from coordinate 123,163 downwards.
ATATTTCATTTCATATGCTATGATTTCCATGCTGTAATTCCCTCTCTGTAAATTCAGATTGAACAAAATGAATTATACCATAATTTACTTGATAATGACACTTTTTTGAATAATATTTTTACCCGCCTATATAATGTAATGTATCATTTTAAAGGATTTTAAAAGTAAGGGAATGAACCGGAAATGGTTTGTTCCCTTTTTGATTGTCCTTTGTTACACTTAGGACAACTTTTTATAATCCTCCTGCTGCCGCTTTTCTTTCACAGAATAGTTATATAGTCTGCATATTAACAACTATTTTATTTCCTGTTAAAATAGTGTATAATATCTATAAGCAAAAAAAGTAAAGGAAAATGACATATTGAAATTTGAATGGGATGAGGATAAAAACCAACTAAATTTAAAGAAACACGGAATTGATTTTGAAACGGCAATGTTAGTTTTTAACGATTTACAACGAATTGAAATATATGATATGGAACACAGTATTAAAGAAGACCGCTATAATACTATCGGAATGGTAAATGATATTCTGTTTGTCGTTTATACAGAACGGAAAGAAAACATACGTCTAATATCGGCAAGACTTGCCACCAAAACAGAAAGGAGCATTTATTATGATACGGACAGTTACTTTGGATAGAAACCAGAAACCCACAAAGGAACAAATCAGGCAGATAGAGGAAGCGGCAAAAAAGGAAATTGTATTTGATGAAGATTCTCCCGAACTTACTCCTGCAATGGAAAAAGCATTTCGTTTAGCTGCAAAAAATCGTAATACACAGAGAAAGGCAAACATTTCCTAATCTTCTTATGAATACTAAAAATGACAGGCAGCAACATTGTAACAAATGCCGCTGCCTGTTGTTTTCTGCTTCTTTACGTTTTCAATCTAATTTGCCGCTATATGCGGCTGCCTATGTTTTTGGATATTCCGCCTTAATATTGCTTGCGCCTGTAATATAATCCATAGACACATTATAAAATCTGGCAAGAATCAAAAGATTATCAATAGGAATTCTCGTTTTACCGCTCTCATAATCTGCATATGTCCTTTGAGCCAGATGAAGCAGATCAGCAACCTTTTGCTGGGTCAGAAAATGATTTTCTCTGATTTCACGTATTCTTTCATTATATCTCATGGTTTATGCCCTCCGGAATAGTATAAGTGAAAAAAGGCATATCTATTGACAAATAGAGTTATAAACTCTAAAATATGCTTAAAAAGGGGTGGGATTATAGAACAGTACAAAGAAAAATACCGGCATGAATTAAAGTACATAATGGATGCAAGAGATGCCGCGTCAGCCGTTTTCCAAATCCGGCATTTTATGGAGCCGGATGTCCACTATCCTGAAGGACACTACCGGATACGGAGCGTTTACTTTGATGACATATGGAATACCGCTCTTATGGAAAATCTGGACGGAATATCCCCAAGGAGCAAATACAGGATAAGGATCTACAATGAAAGCAAAGAAAGCATCCGCCTGGAGCAGAAAATAAAAAACCACGATCTGACAACCAAGAGGAGCTGTTCCTTGTCGTTGGAGGAATGCCGCTGCTTTCTTCGCGGGGATGCGGGCGGCATCCAAGAAGAAGATAACCGAAAAGTATTGGCAGATTTCCGGCGGAAGATGCTTTGGAATTACTTAAGGCCGAAAATTATTATTGCATATGAAAGGACTGCATTTACTTATCCGGAAGGAAATGTAAGGATAACCTTCGACAGCCGCCTGGCATTTTCCGGGTCGATACATCGATTTTGGGAAAAGGCTCTTCCCAAGCAGCCCGTTATGACGGACGGTGAATATGTGATGGAAGTCAAATATGATGAGTTCCTTCCGGGATGCATCAGGCAGATTCTCAATACGGGAAAAATGGAACGAACCAAATTTTCAAAATATACCATGTGCAGAATGAAAAATACAACAGAAAGATGAGCATAAAATTATGAAATCAATTTTGGAAACCATGGAAAATAATACACTATCCATGCGGGCAATTTACAATACTTTAGGAGCAGGGATTTTATTTTCTCTTTATATCTATGGCGTATATTGGTTTTCACAGAAAAAAGGATTCTATAACAAACAATTCAATATTGTTTTAGGAGTGCTTCCTGTAATTACAGCGGGTATCATTCTGGCTATGCAGTCCAATCTTGTGATTTCTTTGGGAATGGTCGGCGCTTTATCTATCGTCAGGTTCCGGACAGCTATTAAAGAACCGAAAGACCTGCTTTTTCTCTTTTGGGCCATCAGCATAGGGATTATCCTCGGAGCCAGAAATTATGCGCTTGCCTTTGCTGTCTGCCTTGCAGTGACAATTATGCTTCTGCTTTTGGAGCTGCTGCCTGAAAAAAGAGCATCGGTGCTACTTGTAGTCAATATGGATAAAGAAGGAAAAGAAGGGGATATCCTTCCGATCGTTTCCAAATATGCCAAACATCCAAGAATAAAAACTCGCAGCCGGACGGCAGACGGCATGGATATGATTGTGGAATGCAGGACAAGAAAAGAAGGCGAACTTTTGGAAGAAGTCTCTGCAGCGGAACATATCCTTCATGCTTCCATGATTGCACACGATGGGGAAGCAGTATATTAACAGCAGATATAAAGCGGTGAGTGTAATGGGCAAAAGAACAAAAATAATCCTATTATCCATTTTTTTCTTTCTTTTCATAATTTGTTTCTTTCAGGAATGGAAGCGCTCTGAAACAGTATGGATTCGGTTTGTGCAGGATGCACCTTCGGAAACTGCCATAACTGCAAAAATCCAGACAAAGGACTATTCGATTACAGTCGATGCTTTTCCATCCGATGGAGGGAATTATTATCTTTTTTTGCCTTCTTGGGCAGAAGGAAAATTTCTTGCAGGAGAGGGATTTGACACCTCTCTTCCAGCCAGCATATCGGAATCCGGCATCCGCATTCCTATAGACCAGGAACATATATTGACCATTTTGGCGGGGTCGGAAATCCCTTCCGTTTTTTTAACGCTGGAACACGACCTTTCTTATATTAGTTCGGATAAAACCGTTTCTGATGCAGGACAGGCATTCATCTTCCATGCGGACGGAACAAATGTCTATACCGGAGCATTGGAAAAAATCAAAGGAAGGGGAAACAGCAGTTGGGAACAGGAAAAAAAGCCTTTTAATATCACTTTGGAAAACGCTGCGCCCATATCGGAAAACAATAGCAGGGCATCGGAATTTGTATTAATTGCATCCAGCGATATCAGTTTTCTGCGCAATCGGATATCCAATGAAATGGCAAGAGCAATGGAGGCTCCTTATATGGAAGGCGGCTGTATAAATTTATATATTAATGGTTCTTTTCAGGGAATTTATGAAATGTACCAAAAAATAACGCCGGACAGCCTGGGCATCCGGAATCTGGAATCAGAAACGAAACAGCTTAACCGCTTTCAGAATTCGGTTTCCCAGTCTACTACAGGCATGGCGCTGGACGATTGGAATCATTCCGTTACAGGAAAATGGTGGAATTATGAAAAAAATCCTGATAATATAACAGGCGGTTATCTCTTGGAAATGGATCATGCAGGGCGCTATGCAGATGAAGCCAGCGGATTTATACTAGCCAGCGGCGCATATGTGGTTTCCAAATCCCCTTCTTTGTTATCAGAGGCACAGTACCAGTATATTTCTTCCTATATGCAGGAATGTGAAAATGCCATGGTTTCCGGCGCAGCAGAAAACAGTGTGGAAGAGCTTTCACAATACATTGATATCCCCAGCTTTATCGCAAAATACCTGGTGGAAGAGGTCAGCAAGAACATTGACTGCTCATCAACCAGCCAGTATTTTTATAAGGACCAGAACGGCGTCCTTTATGCAGGGCCCGCGTGGGATTATGACTGGGCATATGGCGTTGAGCGGACGCAGGAAAATATCGATTATCTTGACCCGGAAGGATTTTCTGCGCGGGAGGTCCCCGGAACATTAAAGTGGTGGCAGCTCTTATATTACAACGATGCAATATACCATAATATTGCCGGCACATACGAAGAAACATTATATCCTTACCTCAATCAGCTGGCACAGTCAGAATTCTCTCTCTGGAAAGAAGAAATAGAAAAAAGCGCTGTTATGGATTATATCCGTTGGAACCGCTGCGGTACGTCAGGTATAGAAGAAGCCCGGAATTATTATGACAGCCAGACTTCCGCAGTTCTGGATTTTTTACGGCAAAGGAAAGAATACCTCCGCCGGGAGTGGAGATAATCTATATCCCTCCCTGCTTTTCTCTTGACGCAAACCCTTGGAAATGCTACAATATTTACAGCTTAACCGATACCTTGGCTAAGAAATATTATGATTTTATATATTAAGGAGGACTTGGAAATGAAAAAATATTTTTGTAATCCCTGTGGCTACACATATGATCCTGAAAAAGGCGATCCCGAACACGGCATTGCTCCCGGCACCGCTTTTGAAGATCTTCCTGACGACTGGGTATGCCCCGTTTGCGGCATTGACAAAAGTATGTTCCAGCCTTGCATAGATAACTATAACTAAGCACAAATAATATACAAACAAACGCTGCCACGCTCTGCGAGCCAGCTTATTGTAACAAAAACTGCTGCCCTTCAACAATACCGGACAGCAGTTTTTACTTTCTATTGCTCTGTTATCTTTTATTTCTCCACCGTCAAAAATCCATATGTGGCTCTTCCATTTTCCCAGATTCCCAAAACCTCGTACACATAATTGCCGTCAACGCCTTCTATCATCCGTTTTCCTTCTTTCTCCGACACCGTTACCTTTTCCCCCTCCGGCATCTCCTGTCCCTTTCCCAGCAAAGAAGAGTCATAACGGACCACTTCTACTTCCAAAGGTTCATCCGAAAAAGAAAGCGTCAGATCCAGCGGCTCCGACAAAGTAATATCCACTAACAGATCTCCCCAGTCCAATACGGGGACGCTGTCCGCAACGACCGCATTGCTCAGGCCGTCCTTGTCCATATAAACCCATTCATATCCGCCTCTTGCCGCCATTACTGTAACATCGGCCATAGATGTCACATAATTTACCTGCAGCGTAGGCGGTTCTGCCGGATCCGGCTCCGTATAAAGCTCATCCACGATTTCCTGGTACTGGTCTGCATCCGAAGGATCTCCTTCCGATTCCACCTCTATCCGTGTCACGCCCGGATACTGCCCCGGGTAAGACTCCGCCATAATCCCGTTTCCATAAATCTTTACTACGTTTCCCTTCTTCAGTTCGTGAATGGAAATCTTGTTCCCATTCATATCCTGTACCTGATATGCTTCTTCCGGTGCGGTTACCGTAAAAACTCCTGCCTGTTCGCTGACAAAAATATAACCATCCTCCCCATAAGGCACATACATTGCCGAAATCGGTTCTCCTTCTTCTTTACTGCCCTTTCCGGCTCCCATTCCATATATAACCGCCGCCGCTCCTCCGATTACAACGGCGCATCCTATTATGATCCACATCCATTTCTTATTTTTCATTACAATGCCCTTTCTTCTTTCATTTGATATTCTTATTATAGCTAATTATGTTTCAAGTCATTCAAAATACAGCAATACGCATATTTTAAAATATACTGCCCAAAATATCATCAGCAGCGTCCCACTGCATTTCTCCTTTCCCCTTCATAAAAAGCCTTAATATTCTTATATGTTTCTTCCACTACCCTGTTTCTGGCCTCTATACTCGCCCACGCCAAATGCGGAGTAATAATCAGCTTGTTGCTGTCCATAATCCTGCTTAAAGGATTGGTATCCTTCATAGGTTCCGTTCCCGTCACATCCAGTCCTGCGCCGGCAATCATATTTTCCGTCAACGCGGTATATAATGCCCCGTCATCCACTACCGGCCCTCTTGCCACATTAATTAATATCGAACTTTTTTTCATTTTCTTTAGGGCATCCAAATCAATCAGGTTTCTTGTCCTGTCACTCAGCGGACAATGAAGGGAGAGAAAATCCGACTCTTTTAATAAAGTATCCAAATCCACCCTCTTATACTCTTTGCATGTGCTTTTCCCGGAGGCCGAATAGAAAATGACCTTGCATCCGAATGCTTCCGCGATCTTTGCCACCCTTCTTCCGATATTGCCCATTCCTACGATTCCCCATACTTTTCCATCCAGTTCGGTAAAAGGAATATCAAAATTGGAAAATCTGCTTTGGGAAGCGTATTCTCCCGATTTTACATAATGGTCGTAATGATTCAACTTTTCCAGCACATAAAAACAAAGGGCAAAGGTATGCTGCGCTACCGCAGCGGTAGAATAATCCACCACGTTTACCACCCGTATCCCCTTTTCGTCGCAATATTCCAAATCTACATTATCAAAACCTGTCGCAAATTCACAAACCAGCTTCAGGGAACCCGCGTCTTTCAGCGTCTCTTTGTTCAACGGGGCTTTATTGGCGATAATGATATCCGCGTCCTTTATCCTTTCCTCGACTTCTCCCGCAACCGTATTATGGTATATTTCAAGATCGCCCAGCTCTTTCAGGCAGTCTACCGAAACATCCATTCCTACGCTTCCTCTTTCCAATACTACTATCTTCATATATTTAACCATGCCTTTCCTCCGGTTCGTGACAGGAACCGAAAATATATCTTTACACCGCTTGCTTTCGCAAAGATTATTCAGACAAGCTCAAACCGCCGGATTTTTTACTGCTCAAATCCGGCGGCCCCCCATAGGAATGTGTTACTCTCTAAATAGCGATATTCATGTTTTCCCTGCAAATGCAAAACTCAATCTTACCCATGACTTCCTCTGTCAGCTTTCTGTCATCTGTATGAAGCCGCAGATCCAGCACCCGATGCAATCCGAATCCTAAGATTCCAAGCATGGATTTCCCGTCTATCACATGCCTTCCACTTCGTAAATCAACGTGAAACGGGTAATTTTCAACAGCCAGTACAAATCTCTGGCAGTCTTCCATTGACTGAAATAAAACTCTGATTGGTTCCACTTTACCGTCTCTCCTTTCATGAAAACATATTCCGTCCATCCATTCCTATAGCCCTGATTAATTATTTGGCTTATTCTAACATATGCCCTTTCACAAAGTCAACAAACGAAACTATATTTTTAGCAATCCCTTTTTACTTTCCGCATATTCCTGATCCGGCGCTTTGGTATAGTTCGCTAAATCAAATTACCGGTATGACTTTAAAATGTCCCCTAACTCGGTAAAAACAATCTCTTCTATCTCTTTTATTGTTTTTACCATCCACCTCTTTGAAAGCCCCGGGGATTTTCCAACCAATATCAATTCTTCCTCCCCGTTCTTTTTAATAAAAACCTTCGGTTTTGCTCCACCGGAAGACCCGCCCATATAAAAAAGCCGGTCTTATCTTCTGCCAAAATACCTACTTTCGCATTTTCCGCTTTTTTTCTCATTTTCTGCAATTTCTTTTGGAAACTTTAATTGCTCTAACATAACTTTTTCCTCTTCCATATCGTGCCAATATCTGCTCAAATATAAAGAAAATTCCGTCCTGCCATCGCAAAGAGTTTCCACTTTGATATATCCCCTCTCTCCTTCCAGCACTTCCCTGGCGATCGTCAGCCCCAATCCGACTCCTTCTTCCTCCGCCGCCTTTTTTCCCCGGTAAAAACGCTGGAAAACCTTATGGTATTCCTCTCTTCCGATCCCTATCCCCTCATTCCGGATCAATATCTGCGCATATCCTGTCAATTCCGCCAGCTCTATCTCAATGACGCTTCCCCTGTTTCCGTACTTCACCGCGTTATCCAACACATTAAAAACCGCCTCCGAAGTCCATTTTCCATCGATTACAGCCCAAATATGCTGCTCTCCCGCCAACCTTATATCCATCTCCTTCTGCCCGGCTTTTTCCATTACCTGATTTACCGCATTCAGTATAACAGGCAAAATCTCCTGTTTTTTCGGCTTTTGTCTGATAATACCAGTCTCCAGGCGGGACATTTTTGAAAACCCTTCTCCAAGCCATCTCAATTTTTCCGCTTGGTCTTCCATACACCGTGCAAACTGTATTTTTTCTTCCTCCGTCAGGTCGTCCCTTTTCAAAAAACCGGCATAAATTTTCAGATTTGTAATCGGCGTATTGATCTGATGCACCAGGTTGCCAATATTCTCATTCAGCTGCTTCCTGAATTGATGCTCCCTGTCTTCGTAAGAACGCAGGATATCATATAATCGGAAAAGCTGCTCCTGAAGCTTGGACAATACCGTATCTTCAGCCATAGGAAAAGCCAAATTTTCTTTTCCGCCGATCAGGTTCTCCACCATGTCGCTGAACCGATATAAAATGCCGTTGATATTTTTGGCAGCTATGAAATAAATAATACAGAATGCTGCTAAATTTGCTCCTCCGTACAGCATCATCAAAATCGCTGTATAAAAAAAGAGATCGGATGGCGCTTCCAAAATACGCAATATCCAAGATCCAATTCCAAGAAACAGCAAAAGCAGTATAAGCAAAATACCTATACCGCCTTTCCATATTTTGTCCGTATCCCGTTTTCTCTCCTGCCGTCCGCCTGCCATTTTTTATCCATCCTCCCACTTATAACCGATTCCGAATACTGTCCGTATATGCTTCGGTCTTTCCGGATTATCCTCTATTTTTTCTCTCAGCCTGTGAATATTCACACTCAATGTTCTGTCTTCCACATATTTTTCCTGTACATCCCATATTCTGTCAAGAAGCCTCTCCCTTGTCAGCACAATCCCCTTATGGTCTAAAAATAATTCCAGCAATTTGATCTCTAACGCCGTCAATTCCACTTCCCTGCCGCAGTTTTTTAATGTTTTCGTCTCATAATCATAAACCAGCCCTCCATTCGTATAGATTTTTCGGGAAGTTTCTTTGCTCCGTTTCAAGACCGCTCCTATTTTCATTGCCAGAACAGCCATAGAAAAAGGCTTGGTAATATAATCGTCACAACCCATCCGGAAGCCCGCCAGCATATCCTCCTCTGAATCCCTGGCGGTCAGGAAAAGTACCGGAACCCTCTGCCCGGCAAGGATATTCTTAAGAAAATCCCTGCCATCTCCGTCCGGCAGATTAATATCGAGAAGTATCAGATCCATTTTCTCCTCCAGCTTTCTTTCCGCTTCCCTCAAAGAACACGCTTTATGCACAATATAGCCTTCTTTTTCCAAGGCAAAGGCAATCCCCTCGTTCAGAGCCCGGTCATCTTCCACTACCAAAATATGCCTTTCCATTCTCTCCTCCGCCAATTTATGTTATGCTTCTTAATCTGTCCACAACAGACTGCTTATTCATAATATTCGTAAGAATATGAGCCATCCATATGCACAGCAGAACAGCAAAGACGATCAACGCCGCCAGCGCCTTCAAAAAAGTTCCTGCGGAAAACCCGGTAAATAAAGGATTCATGCCAAGGACATACGTAAGAACCGCTCCGCTTACCGCTGCCAGGCCGGAAGCAAGAAACACATAACGGGCATATTTACCAAAAATATCCCTTTCCATCTGCTTTTTCGTCATTCCGATCGACTGCATAGCCGCATATTCCAGCTTGCGCGCGGATACGTCCGCGGATACCGTATTCACAACATTAGCAATACCGATCAATCCTACTATACCGGCCAAAAACATCCCAAGAACCCCCATCACTCTCTTTTTCTCTGTAAAATCTATTCCGTCTTTATATTTAGACTGAAAATACATCTGTAAGTTTCCTTCTTCTTCGATTATTTCCTGGACCGCTTCATATTTTTCCTTTTCTCCCTTGAATACTGCTGTGCCGTCCTCCGTTACCTTCCCGGAACCGTCAAAACAGATTCTTCCCACAAAATCCTCATAACCCGAATAAATACTTTTAAAGGTCTCATCATCCACTATAATATTTCTGTTCTGGATATTAGAAGTACCATACGGATCGGCATGTGCTATTACTGCCATAACAATAAAATCCTTTTCTACATAACGATCCGCCCTGTCGTCATAAAAGGCTATTTTCACATTATCTCCCGCATGTACCGGATACTCCGCCTCTTGGCCGGAAACCGGGGCTGCCCATTCCGGGCAGCGCTGGTAAATCATATAACCGCCCTCTGCAAATCTCTCCGTATCCATTTCTCCCTCTATTACCCGGAAATACTTTTCCTCTGCGGAAAGATATTCCGGCTCCATGCCCATAACTCCCACTCTGTAATTTCCCCTCACGCTCTCCGCTATCCGATAATAACTCCCTTCCTCCATGCGCTCATTATAAACCCCGATATCTTCGGCAATCTCTCCCTCCTTCGCAATCTCCCCCATAGAAGAAAGATACATTTCAATCTCCCCGTCCACTTCTATATAATCCGGCTTTACTCTCGCCTCATAGTAAACCCTGAAATTTTCTACAAACGGCAGTCCTTCCAGTCTTTCCGCCATTTTCCGGCTCACCGGCATATACGCCTCGTCCATCGCCCACATACTTCCCCGGTGCATCACCCGGAAATCCGTCTCGTTATACCTTTCCTTCATTACATCTATATCATATCCCATCGACAGGGTATAGACAACCAGGAAAAGGATACCGCTTAAAGTAAAAGAAAGGACGGAGAATATTCCCTTCTTTTTCTTCCCCCCGTACCGGGCTGCTTCCACGGGAGATATATAACAAGCGATCTTAAACGGCTTCATCGTGCTGATATACACCGTAAGCCAAGAGAAAACCGCACTGAAAATAAAAGCTTCCGCAAATCCGGCCGATTGGTAATACCCTGAAATACCTTCCATAAATAAGGGCATGATTATTTTCCCGGAAATCCTTCCTATCAAAAATCCGATCAAACTGCCGACAGCAATCCCCGCTAGAGCGATCCTGTTCATCTGGGACAGCAGCATGCCTTGCAGTTGCTTTGAAGTCATTCCTATCGTTTTTAACTCTCCGTAAAAACGAATATTATTTCTAACGGAAATATCGAATACATTATAAATGAAAAAATATCCGCAGGACATAATCATAAGAGCAATGATAAAAACGGGGACAATAACAACGATACTCAAATCGCTCATTTTATATCCTCTGTTTTCTGCTCCTGACAGTTCCATTACTTCATCCATCTTTTCTTCTTTGTCATGGCCGAACCTGAAAAATTCCAGATTGTTCAGTTTTACATAAATAATATCCCTCTTCGCGGAAAGCTCCGGATTATAAGTTTCAATAAAGCTCTCATCAGTATAAACTTCCGCATATATATTCTTTACATTTTCAAGGGGATTCCTGTAATATCCGCAGACAGTCATCGGTATTTCCTTTTCCACGTCCTCGCCGTTTTCCCTGACTACCACCATAAGCGGGTAAACAATTCCTACCTCTTCCCCAAGCCCCAGCTGCTCCGACATCGTATCGGGAATTAATATCTCATTCGGCTTTTCCGGATATTCCCCTGCAATCAAATCTACCATATTTTTTTCATAATGCACACGGTCTGCTGCAAACAGCCTTGTCTCCACACCGGCAAATTCCTTATTATGAAGATAAGTGCTGCTGCATCTTCTCACAAAGGCTGCCCATTCCACCTGCGGAAGCTCCCTGACCCTTTCCAATACCTCATAATCACCATAAACATAATTCCCATCTGCACCGGAACCCGGAGCCGCCGACGCGGCGAGGGAGACCGTCCTCACCATACTGAATCCTACGGTAAAAACCACAGCAAGCAAGACTGTAGTAAGCACGACCGCCAATACCGCCATCCGGTTCCTGGCGGTATGCGCTTTATAATCTTCTGCTGCCAGCTCCTTCCCGATGCCTGCATTGGAATTTCTGAACATAATATTCATCATCAAGCCTCACCTCCTATGATCTTCCCATCTTCCAGATGGATCACCCGATCCGCCAGCTGGGCGATCGCTTCATTATGCGTGATCATAATAATCGTCTGGTGGAACTCCTTCCCCGTCATCTTTAACAGCCCCATAACCTCCGCGCTTATTTTGGAATCCAGATTTCCGGTCGGTGGGTATAAGTTAGTAGCAAGAACATTCAGACGGCAAAAACGGCGGGAACATCATGCCCCGCCGTCCTCTTTTTCTTATAACTGCTCAAACTGTACATGTTCAGACTGTCCGGACAGATAAATGTCATCAATCGTCTGCACCATCTTCTTTCCCTGCACGGTATGAATCGCTTTCACATAATATGACTGCCCCCGTGATGCACGACCGCAAATATTTTCGTTCCCCCAGTCTGCCGAACGTCTCAAGTTTAGTGTGCCGTCGCAAATCACCGTCACTCTCATTGTTCCCTGCGGAATAACAGTCCCACTTTCCTCCGGCTTTGTATTTGCCCCATTTCCGGCGTTTTCGGTCTTCTGTGTACTCTTTTCCGGCTCTGCCCCGTTCTTCCCGTCTGTGCCTGTCTCTGCGCCCTCTCCGGCAGCTTTCCGTTCTTCCTCTCCTATAACCGATGCGACCGTCGCTGCATCCACCGTTCCGATCGGATAACCGCTTTCATCAAACATCGGAACACTGCCGTCCGGATTCGTTTTTAACGCTCCCTCCGGAACATTGTCAGTCAGCCCTCCGACGATCTTTCCTGTTTCATCCCACACCACGAACTCCTCGTCCTTTGCCGCTGCCCGCAACACCCCCTCGGCGGTCTTGTATTCCTTGCACTCCTCTTTCTTGAACTCCGTTCCTTTGCCTAAATAATATAACATGATTCTGTCCTCCTTATTTCTTTTTCAGATATTTGCTTGACGCAAATCCTGTGATTCCCTTATAGGCCACATAGAGCCATTTCACGCCGGAAACGTCCGTATAATATCCATAGCACTGAACCTTTTCCCCGCGCTGCATCCTTGCAAGTTCGGTCTTTCCCGTTCCTGCCCCTGCTCGCAGATATAAAAAGTCCGACGCTGTTACCTCATACGTTCCGGTGAGACTCTTATCCTTTCCCTGTGCAGCATCCACTTTCACGGATGACACCGAATCGTTTTTCGCCTCGCTCGATGAGTTCCATCCGGATTCATTCAAAAACAGTTTTCTTTCTGCCTGTCTCCGCTTTGTCAGCTCTGCAAGCACTTTTCCCCCTGCTTTATTATACTGAACCATCTTCTCCGCAATGACCGCCCTGCTCCGTGTTCCGTTCGCCGTCAACTGATCTATGCTGCCGATGTTAAACGCAAATGATACCAGTGCATCAAATTCATTCTGATTCCACCCGTATTTTTCATAGTATTTATTGACTTTTTTCTCAAACTTCTCCACATCTGAAATAAGAAAAGCGTCTGCCTGTGACTGTGTGATGATCTGCCCCGCCTTTACTCCGGATGTATGCCCGTAACCTATCGTCCACACACCCGCAGGGCATTTATACGATTCCAATCTGCACCCCTCGAACTGTTTTATCAGACTTAAACCATCCTTTCCGGTTTTCAGTCCTCTGAATATCCTTGCCCCTGTCGTCACGTTTATTGCTGTGTGACAGGTATCATTGAGCAGAATGTCGCCCTCGATCAAATATGCATCGCCTGCCAGATATTTGCTGTCTGTCAATACCTCGAACCCTGCTGCCTCTAATGCTACCCGCATGTTTCCGGTATAACAGTAAATACTCACATCTTTCAGCTTTTGGATTCCTAAACGATACCCCGTAGCCTTTACGATTGCAGCCACGCCGGAACTGCAATCAGCCTCGCAAGCGACCGTGATCTTTGCAGGGTCATAACCGCTCGCTTTCAAATGCTCCCAAAATGTATAGCGTTCACTCTGATCGTACCCGACTTTATTATTCTTTGCTGCTGCCATCGCCATATCTGAAATCATTTTCCGGACTTTTGCATCCGGATAACGGAGAACGCATTTCCACGGGCGGTTATACCATTTAATCAACGCCCATTCTCCCCCAGTCTGATCTCCTGCTTTCCCGCCCTTGTACCTGTTGTTTTCGTCATGCCCGCAGTTTGAAATCATTTCATCCCCTCCGTTTCTCCGCTCACAAGTTCCTGCATCGCCTTGTTGCCCTCAAGCATCCCTTTCATTTTCTCAAGAGCATCATCAACCATCATGCTAAACATTTCAAAAGAAATCACCTGTGCAAGCCATGTGAACCTCGCCACAAACATATCGTAAACATACCGCAGTTTGATTTGACCCGTACCACCTCCCAGTTCCTTTTCTGCTTTTGTGACTGCATAGAGCAGCCATTCTCTGATCTTTTTCAACTGTTTATCGGACGGCATTTTCACGAAAGTATATACTGCATATCCTCCCGCTGCTGCCACCGCTGCCAATGCTACAAGCACAAACCAGTTTTCCGTGATGAATTTCATTGTCATTCCTCCTCATACTGCTCCGGTTTGTCCTCGTGCTGATTTTCTGATTCTTTTTCTGACCTTTTTGTCACCGTCTTAACGGATTTTATGAGTGCCATTGCCCCGCCCTCGACTGAAAGAAATCTGAATACATTTTCAATCAGCGTGGACGGCTCTGACCCTGTTCTCACAAACACAAATATCATAACGACTGTAAAGATAAAAGCTGCAAGAATCATCGCAATCACTACACGATTCATGAACTGACCGGAGACCTTTTCTTTCTTTTCCGCTGCCCGCAGCGCCATCCGCTCCATCTTTTTCCGATGTCGGATGTATCTGCGACGCTCACTTTTGGTCATCCTCATTTTTCTTTTCCTCCGAATGTGCTGTTGATTCCTGCCTGTTTCCCGCCCTCCTGTTATTGGTCGGTTTTCTGCCCGTCCAGTCTCTTGTGATAGCTTTTCAATGACTGCTCAACTGCGACAACCCTGTCACGGAGGTTCTGCACTTCTGACCTCATTTCCCGATTATCACGTTTGATTTCCTTGACATCCTCTGCGATGTTCTCAAGCTTTGTCATCAAAAGCGTGTGCGTCGCTGCCCTGTCCTCCGTTTCCTGCTCCGCGTCTTTCCGTTCATTCCTGCTCTTTGAGGAAATCCCGAAAAATATTGCAAATGCAACGGAGATTCCGGACAACAAAAGTGAGATTTCAACCGTCAACGTCTACTCCTTTCCGAACGCCTCAACGTCTTCGGTGTCAACGATTCTCCTCAAATGATACTCCATGACATCCAGCTCCCTTTCTGCCCCGTCCACCATCTGACGGAGTTCCTCTTTGACCTCCTCCTCGACCTTTGATCGTTCAATGGTTTTCTGCTGTTTCCTCACGATTTCAGACAGTTCGGTCGTTATGTCGCATAACCGTGAGATTATTTCAAGCGTGGTCATTCGCCCTCACCGCCCGGATATTCCTCTCCGGTGATGTAGGCATATTCCTCCGCTGAAATACTTCCTTTCTGCACACGTTCGTCAACCTGTGCCTTTGTCAGCTTTGCGCTGGCATACAACCTCTTAATGCTTTCCGCAAGTATTCTCATTAGATGATTCCCTCCTCGATCAACTGCATTGTGTACTCGTCGATGACCGCCCCTTTCTGAAACTCCGTGACAGATTCGACGATTCCCTGTGTGTTCTCTGCGACAATCTGCTGCATGAGCATCATCTGATGGTATTCCCCAACCGTCAACTCACGCTCCTCCCGCTGCCATCCGGTCACTTTCGTTCCGTCCTGCTCGGTCTTTGTCGCCCGTTTTATGTTCCGTCTCTGATACACCGTTGTCGGTGACTGCTGCGTATCAAACTCCTCCGGTTTCGCCGTTTCTGTTCCGAACACTTCTTTCCATTCTTTCACGTTTTTCTCTCTCCTCTCTTTTTGAGTGTTTGCTGACTATCTTCTTTAACTTCTTTACGTTCACATTGGGCTTTACCCGCTGCAAATACATTTCATAGGTGTCCGTCTGCGTAAGATAACCCATATATGACAAGATAGACGCTGCATCATACCATGTGATGGTATCTTTCTTTGACACCCTGTTCACTTTCCTCGTGCAACTTAGCATGACGGATTCCCTTAAAATCGTCCTGTCCTTGTGGAACTCGAACCCCATGAAATCCAGCGGCCTCCCTTTTACCTTTCCGGACTTCCGCTCGACATACTCGAACCGGAACACCTGCCAGTTTCCTTTCATTTCAAGCTTGAACCGATCCCGCAGAAAAACGGCGATTGACTGCTGCATCCGATGCAATTCCTTTTTATTCCTGCCGAATACGACCATGTCATCCATATACCGGATATAATGCACCGCACGGAGTTCTTCTTTGATATAGTGGTCAAGTGGCTGCAACATGAAATTTGCAAGCCACTGTGATGTATAGAATCCCAACGGCAACCCTTTGTCCTCTTTCCGGTCATCCCCTGCGGGATTCCCTGCCCCGTCTATTATCAGATTGAGGATGTGCAGCATCCTCTTGTCTCTGATTTTCTTTGCAAGCCATTCTTTCAGTGCGCCATGGTCAATGCTCTCGAAAAAGTGCCGAATATCCATCTTGAGGATATATTTACAGTTCTTCCCGTCTATCCTTATCCACTTTTCGATATATTTCTTTCCGTAGTGTGCGCCCCTTTTCGGAACGCTCCCGCATGAAAACTCATACATCCCTTGCATGAATATCCCATAACAGGCAGAAACCACAATATGATGAATGACCTGTTCATAATTGTATCTTGGCTTTTCTATCGTTCTAATCTTTTTCGTCGTTCCCTCGTTGATTCTGACTTTCCCGTGGTTCGTCGGTTTCCATGCCCGCTCCGGACAGGGTACGTTGTACCCATCCGGCGCGGTATTGGATAACTGCTCGATGACCAGATTGACGTGTGTTTGAATGTTATCCGGATCCAATATCGCAGCGACATCCGGTCGGTTGCTTTTTCCCCGTGCTGCCGTATGAAATTTCTTCTCAACATTGCCATGCTCTAACATGGGCTTATACAGGTTATTGACGGACTTTTTACCCATTCTTTCTTATCACCTCAAGGACTTTCTGTCTGAACTTACTCGCCCCTGCCTGCGTCGGTACAATTTCCACTGGTTAGGCGTATTTCAACGCCCTGCGGTGTAGGAATACGGTGTGCTTTTGGTTATACGCTCCGTCATTGATAAGATTGGCTCGCCCCGATGTTCGCGTTCACGGACGTCGCAGGGTTGTTCACATTCCAGTACGACAAACCGCACTTCGCGCCGTTGCTACGGTTGCCACCGAACAGGGCAAGGACGCACACCGAATCCCCTGTCACGTTAGGTCATCGGCTTTTGATTCATGACGGAGATTTTATCACAATAATTTTTGTTTGTGCGTAAAATGCACCGTATTTCCACTATCATGGAAATTCTGAAATTTTCGGAACACTCGGAGGGCAAGCCCTCCGAACCTCCCTCTGCGGGGGGATGGCTCCCCCCGTTCCCCCCTGCTGCTTACGCAGCTTATGCAGGTGGTTTACAAGAAAGGCTCGCCCCGAGGCTCGCGCTCACGGACGCCGCAGGGCTGTGCACAGACCAGCACGACAAACCGCACTTCGCGCCGTCGCTACGGCTGCCACCGAACAGGGCAACCGCCACGATCGCATTATTGAACCAACACCCGTCGCACTCATATGTGGTTTCACTTCCGGACACGGCGGTTGGAATCCTGCCGATGTCTGACGCAAGTTCCATCTTTGAGATATATCCTCCTGATGTTCCGCTCACCGTCATCCCCGTATTGATGTACCCCGTACCCTCTTGATTGTACGGAGGAACAGGCTTGATGTAATACACGCCGTTAATAAGCAGCAACCCCCGCAGCCGTTTCCAGTAATTTCCGAAAAAGTTCTCGCAATAGAACACTTTGTTTGCTGCCGTCGTGGATGTGCTGCCGAAAAACTGTCCTTTCCCATTGAGCGTTCCTGTCTGCAAATATGTGTCCGAATTGCTGTTTCCATTCCCGAATTTTGTCTGCGAGTTCGTACTGCATGAAATCATGGTACACATTTCATACATGAGGTTGATTTCCGAATATGATAATTTATCCCACCTGTCGCCGTTCTGCTGCGCTGCCGTTGTCTCCTGTGCGTCCGTCTGCGACGCTGTCGGTGTCTGACCGGAGAGCGAACGCATCCGGTTATTGATGACCGCCCCCTCATACATCGGGAAATACGTCACGGGCAGGATGTTCCCGTCTGCGTCCGTGTGGGCATATGCCTTGTATGTGTCATCATACTGTGTTTCGCAGAAAATAACATAATCGTAATTTGCTATGGAATACCGCTTGACCCAAATCAGAGGAATTTCAGACATTGCGTTCCCGCCGTATGAGGTTTTTGCAATGTCTGACGCACCGCCTGTCAGTTTCAAGGCGTGGTTCTCGTGGTTGAGTTCATAATCCACCGTTCCGTCTGTTTTCAGCATGACGGGGCGGTTGTTCTTCACAAACCAAATATCCCCCCAGTCTCCATAATCGAACCCTCCTCCGGAGTAATTCATCCCCGCAGGTGTCATCCCGACCGCATCAAGAATATATTTCACACGGGTCGCCGGATTGCTGTCAAGACGATTGATTCTCATGCCGTATCTTTTCGGCTTTTCCTTTCCCGCCTCGATGATCTGATTTGTTTTTGAAAGAATCTCCTGCGATGTGGATTCTTTCGCCATAAATACTCTATCGCCTGTCGCCATTACTCTGTTACCTCCTGTTCTATGCTGTCGTCCGGTTCTCCTCCGGATTTATTGCCCTCTGAACCTCCTCCGGATTCACCGCCCTCTGCGCCTCCTCCAACATCCGGAACGGTCGTCTCTTTTTCTATCTCCTCAAAATACATCGTTCCTCCGGACATTCCCATCCGGTACTTGATGCCTGTCGCATCGTCCTCGAGTTCAATGGTCGTCGCCATTGCTTTCATTTCTGCAAGCAGTTCCGTTCCCTTTTCAACCATGTTTTCATAATAGGTCTTGACGCTGTCCTCCATGCCCGTCTTGATTTCTCTGACCTCCTCAATGTCAAAAGAAACAGGCAAATCCATGAACTCCGTCGCACCATTTCCGACGCGGATAATTCGGTGTCCGTCTGCGGTCAGTTCAAGCCCCATTTCCCCGTCATCAAGTACCCTGTGGCTCTCCGTCCACTCTGCTGTCGTTCCTTTCTTGATTCGGATTGTAGCTGTCGCCATTCTTTTCTCACTCCTCTCTTATATCGTGTGTGGCTTTCCTGCATTGTACTTGTCATAGTCCGTCGTGAACGGCGTTCCTCCGTCCACAAGCAGCAGTTCGGTTGATGTGGGCGTTCCTCCGTCCACATTGATGTTGATGTCCGTCTCAAGCTGCCGGATGCGCTCATAATAGTCACGGACTGCTGCCAGTATCGCATCAAGCCCACTCTGTGAAACGATGATCTCCTCTGCCCGCTGCGTCGCCTTGAGACATGCCTGTGTCTGCTCCACTGCTGCCCGTATTGTCTCGGCGCACTCTGCAATGATTTTCGCCGTGCTGTCCTCCCTCCGGCTCTCTCTGATCTCCCTCGCCCGCTCTGCAAGTTCCCTCGCCTTTTCCGCTGCTGCCCTCAACGCCTCCGCTGCATCAATAGCGTTCTGCGTGTCCTGTGCGATCTGCAATGCCTCCCTTGCAGCATGAATCGTATTCTCAAGCCTCGTGTACTCTCCGGAGTGTATAATCTCCGATTCATCCCTCTGCGACGGGAAAATCTCCATTTCAAAATTTGCGCTTGTCAGCAATGCGCCGTACTGGTACAACTGCACCTCGCAATATGCCGTTCCGTGAACCATGAGCATTTTGCGGGTCAATGGAACGAGTGCCTCGTTTCCGTACTTCTCTCCGTCGTTGTGGACATGGGTTCTGTCCGGCTTTGTCATATTGATAATAATTTCAGCATCGTTCGGTATTTCATAGACGACACCGTCCTCCATGAGCGTTACCCCGATGTACCTTGTACCCATATCCATCTGTTTGGCAGCGACCGCAAAACGCTTTACCGCCCCGTATAAGTCAACCTTGATATGCCTTATGATTTGCATTTCCTCACCTCCTCGCCTATGACAATTCCTGCTCCGTTTTCTGAACCTCCTCGAAAGAAAGCCTTGTGTTCGCAAGTTCGACCTTGTTTTTTGCCTTTGTCTGCGGGTACTGGTACATCTTCACAATCCGGTGATTCTCACGGATTCCTGTTGACTTTGACATCAAAAGAACTGTGTCTCCCAGTGCTATGTCGAACACTTCCCGATAACGCTCTCTCTCCTCCTCGTCCTGCACTGCCTCCGCAAGATTGATGATGTCTGCCGTATATGATTTATAGGGCTTTGACAGTTCATCCAGTTTTGCCTCGCCATCCTCCCGCAAGGATTCCTCGTCGGTGTATCTTTCATCTTTCCATGTGCAGGTCTTGACTTTCCCTGAATACTGATAATTTTCAAGGTAATTCTTTCCCCCGATGTTGAGCATCAATCCGTCTTTCCCGATGCAGATTAGCCTCGTGCAGAAGTTGTATGAGTTCGACTGTATCTGCAACTTCTTCAGATTCAGCCGTTCCATGAAATACGCTCCCCTGTCCTCTCCTATCTGCTCATAGATTGCGATTGTCTTGTGGATGGAATCGAATTTTATTTCACACCGATATGTACTGATGACCTGCTGCACCACATCCCACCCCGAACAGTTCTGCTCAATTCTGACCGTCCGTTTCTTTTTCACCCCGCAGGAAATAACCCTCCATCCCGTTCCGGCTATCGCCTCATTGCAGCAGTCCTCTGCGGTCTTTTCCACGGTCTCAAATCCGGTCGGGAACTGCTTTCCCTCCATTTCCTCAACATTCATCGTACCATTGCATTTACACCAGTCTCCGGACGGCTCAATCTGCTTGATGACGAACTCGTCCTCGTCGGTTCTTATATATGCCTCCTCTTTGATGCTCTTTGCGTATGTATTATCTTTCCGATACTGGAAAGAGATTTCCTTGTCGCCCGTTTTCAAAGTGCTTATGATGCAGATTTCTTTTATTCCAGACAGGTTGCACACCTTTTCGCGCATATCATTGAATAATTCCATGCTACACCCCCTTAAAGCCACATCGGATTGTATTCAATCGTCACGATTGCATTTTTATCCGAAAATATGAGGTGGTGGCTTTTTGCCTCCCCGGTCTTTAAGAACGGGAACTCCATCATCCCCTCGACATCCTTGAACTTGTTCTCACCGTCAATCGTGACGAATCCTTTTTCTCCGTCGATGATGACCGTCGCCCCTCTCGGTATCGTATGTATGATGATTTCATCCGAAAAGCCGTTGATTTTCATTTCCTCAATGTACTCCGTCGCCGTGATGGTCACTTTGCACGGAGACCACCTGTTTCCTGCTGCCTCGAATGCCATTTCATTGACGTTCTCCCATGTGAGCGTCACCGCATCGCTGAACCAGTAGCCCGTGAATGTAAAGTCTGCCGTGTATCTTCCTTTCGTGATGGTCTTTGAGAGCGTGTTCCCTGTCATATACCCTTTGAAATGCCTCGAATATCCGTCCAGTGTGAGCGCAACACCCTTTTGCAGCATCGCATTGAAATCACTGACATAACGCTGAACTTCGTCCCTCGTCCTGCCTCTGAACAGAACGCCCACCGTCACTCCCGAAAGTGGCGTGTACGTCTCCCCCTCTGACGGAATTAGTGCGCCGTCGAACATGTCAACGCTGACCGCCGTTGAGGGCAGCGTATAGTCAACGGTCAACTGTTTCGCATTGAATGTCCGGATGTCTGTCTCGTCAATCTTCATCGCTTACCTCCTCTTTAACCTTTCGACAGCCAGGTTCTCACTGACCTTTTCCGTTGTCCGGTTCGACACTTCATCGCTGTCGATATACGTGTAAACCTCTACATGCGCCTTTATCTGCTGATTGATTGCGTTGATCTTCCGGTCAAGCATGTTATTCAGCTTTGCATAAAACTCACTTAATGGCAGAATAGCCTCTGCCCCAGCCTCTCCCCCTACCATGAGGCGTGTTCCGTTCATCCCAAACACGGTCGGGTTCGTCATGATACCACCTGTCTTATACCATTCGATACCAAAATGAGGAACTGACGGAGGATCCAGACTGAACGACCCCGAAATTGAAAAATGAGGGAGTTTGATGCTCGGCAACGACCACTCAAAATTGAAAAATCCTTTGATTTTCTCAATCGCACCGGAAACAACGCTTTTCGCAGCCTCCATCTTTTCAGAAAATTTTGCCCGTATATTCTCCATGACAGAGGACACGGTGGAGAACGCATTGTTCAGCTTTGACGAAAAATCCGACTTTATCGTTTCAAGTTTCGATGAAATATTGCTTTTCGCAGCCTCCATCTTTGAAGCCGCCGTCGATTTTATGTTTTCATACCCGCTTGACCAGTTTGATTTTATGGCCTCGAGTTTCGATGAAAAGTTTGACCGCATCGTTTCCAACTTTGTGGCTACGTTGGACTTTGCTGTCTCCATGAGAGAGGTCGCTTTGTCCTTAATCTCCGTATATTTTGCCGTCCAGTCCGATTTTATCTCATTGACCCGTGACGAAAAGTTTGTCTTGAGCGCTGTCAGCTTTGCCGATGCGTCGGAGTTCCACTGCTGCATCTTTGTTGATATGGACGTTTTCATGTTCGCCCATCCCTCGGAGACCTTTGTTTTGAGGTCGTTGACCTTTAAATCGAACCCCTGCTTGAGTGAGGCCAGTTTTGCCGATGCGTCGGAGTTCCATTGCTGCATTGTCGCCGTGATTGTATATTTCATGTGCGACCATCCCGTCGCAACATAGGTCTGTATTCCTGACACTTTTGTCGTGAAATTTGTCCGTATTTCATCCAGTTTGTTGGATGCGTTCGTTTTCCACTCCGTCATCTTTGAGGTGACGGTCTCTTTCATGTTCGTCCATCCCTCGGAAACTTTTTCTTTGATTTCCGATGTCTTTTCAGAAAACTTTGCCTTGAGTTCTGTCAGTTTCCCTCCGGTCAGCTTATCGACGAAAGTAAACCCGGATGAATAACATCCTTTGATTCCCTCCCATCCTGCTGCCACGATACCCTTGATACCGCCTCCGTTTTCCTCGTATGCGGTTTTCATATTGCCTAATTTTTCAGCGACGATATTTTTCGCTGCAGTCATAGTACTTCCAATAACTTCCTTGACTTTTCCAAATACATTCGAAATAAACTCCGCAACTTTTCCAAAAACTGCTTTAACTGTCTCCCATAGCTTATTGACTGCATTTCTGAACGTCTCTGAATTTTTATATAAAGCGACAAATCCTGCAACCAACAAAGATACCGCTGCCACCACTTTCATAATTGGATTCATTGACATTACAAAATTGAGAGCTTTCTGCGCCGCCGTCATCCCTCCCGTTGCCGTTGCTCCCGCTGCCGTTGCTGCTGTGTGCGCTGCCGTCGCTGCTGTTCCCGCTGTATCTGCTGCCGTTCCTGCTGCCGTCGCTGCCGTTTTCGCCGTAATTTTTGCAATAATGGATGAAATGCCGGAGACTAATTTCTGCCCCGCCTTAATCGTCGATGAAATACCCTGTGCAAACTTCCCGATTCCGATTGCTGCGGGTCCTACTGCTGCCGTGAATAACCCTATCTTGAGTATTGTCTGCTGCTGCCCCTCGTCCAATGAGCCAAACCATTCGCATAATGTATGTACCTTTTCCGTGAACTGTTCGACCAATGGTGCAGCGGATGACATGATTGTCTGCCCGAATTGCAAAGTGGTGTTTTTCAGTTCATTCATTGCAATTTTTATGTCATATGATGTCGTCTGCATCTTCTCAAACGCTGTGTCCGTTGCACCTGTTGACTGCCTCATTTCTGCCAGTGTTCCGTTAAAAGAATCCGCACTATCTCCTAGTAAAATCAAACCCGCCTTTGCTGCCTCCGCAGACGAGAACATGTCGCTCATTGAGAGGTTTTCTTCCTTTGCTGCCCCGTCAATAATCTGCAATACATCCGCAAGGCTTGAACCGCTCTGCATGAGTTCGCTGAATGACTTTCCTGTTTTTTCCCGCAGAATCACGTCGGTCGTGCTTCCTGTCTTTCCCAACTCATTGAGCATCGAGTTCATATAGGTGGTTGTTTCTGCCGTGGCGACACCGTTTGCCGTCATGATTGCATATCCGGCGCACAACTGGTCAAGTGCGACGCTGTTTGCGTTTGCGGTCGGAATCACTTTACCCATAGCAGACGACAACTCCGAAACTGTCGTCTTTCCTAGATTCTGCGTTTGTACCAACATGTCAGAAACTTCCGTGACCTTTTCTGCCTCAAGTCCATACGCATTTAAAATCGTTGTCAAAATGTCAAGTGTGTCTCCGGATTCTGCAAAACCCGCCATTGCCAGTTTTGTCGATTCCCTCACGAAATCCACCGCATCCGCTGTATCCTGTCCTGCGCTTATGGCATTATATACATTGTCCGCAATGTTTCCGGCTGCAATCCCTGTTTCGTTCGATAGACCGATAATTGCATCCTCCATTTCATCCACGGACATCACGCCCTCGTCCATGATGGTTGATACTTTGGCGATGGAATCCTCAAAATCGACCGCCATCTTTGCCGATGCCGTAGCAAATGTGGCAATACCCGCAGAAACTACCATCATCCTTTTTCCGAACTGCTCTATCTTCTGACCTTCCTTGCCGCAAGCATCAGCGAACACATTTAGGTTGTGGTTTTTCAACTCACTGTTTACGCCCTTAAGTTCTGCCTCCATTTCCATGAGTGCAGTTTCTGCCCTGTTTGTCTTTGCAGTCTGATTCGAGAGAGCCGTTTCTGTTTTTCCGATTGCGGTCTCATTGTCTTTAAACTCCTGCTCAAGTTTATCGAGTTCCTCTTTCAAGGCTTTCGTTGCGTCTGAATTTTCTCCGGTAGCTTTCTTTTCATCCTCATATGCTTTCTTTGCAGCCTCGACTTTTGTTTTGAGTTCCTCCTGCTTTGTCTTTTGCTTTCCCAACTGCTCCGTGAGCCGTTCCTGCTGCTCCCTGTTCATCTGCACAATATTTCTCTGTACAGTGACCTTTTGCGTGAGGGATTCTGCTTTCGCCTTGAGTGCGTCCATTGCTGAACCTGTCAGCCTCGCCCTTGTCGCTGCAAGGGAATATTCACTTGACAGTTCTTTCATCTGCATCGCTGCCGACTTCATCTGTGTCCGGTAGTCGCTTGAATTAGCGGTAATCTTGACGCTTGTATGTGCCACGTTTTCACCTCCTCCCTGTGCCTTGTCTGCTGCCGGATTTACTGGTTTTCATTGACTGTGTCTAATTCAAATTTCAAATATTCCAAAAGAGAAACTATGTCCTCCCTCATACATTGGCTGTACGAATTTTTCAAGAGCCGTATTGCTATTTTGATGACCCTGTCAAGAATCTCCCCGCACACTTTCCATGTGTTCTCCTCCGGCTCGCTTTCCTCCTCATATCCGTTTTCATTGTCGTATTCATCGAACGCCGATGTCTCCTGCTCCACTGGTTCAACCTCGACGATATTTAACAGTTTTTCGGAAATGACATTCTGCATGATGAAATGTATTCCCTTTGCTGCCGTCAAAAACTCGATGACCTCTGCTCCTCCCAGTTCCGCAAGAGACATCCTGTTTCCGAAAATTTCTTGTATGATTTTCTTGTTGAAAAACATCGCATCCGTTATCCTGTCCGACCCGTTCTTTTCCATGAGGCTCACATATTTTTTGTACTGCTCGACCGTTACGGAATTGATGAAAACCGTTCCTCCTCTGCAAGTGATTTCTATTTCCGGAATCACTTGCCATTCTGAAAATTTTTCTGTATCTTCTCCATACGGTGAGCAAGTTCCTCGCCGACGCTCACATCAATAAACTGGAACTCCATAATGATTCCCGCAGCGTCAAGACCCTTTTCCACGTCCTTGAGTTCATCAACCGTGAACTGGTCTCCATATACCTTGCACACAAACAGCGTCATCGCCTCGATGTCCTGCTTTGTGTACCTCGTCTTTTTGTCAATCTGCTCGGATAATTCCAGATATTCCATATATGTGTCGATTGACATTTTCGGCATTGTATATTCTTTATTGCTTACTATGATTTCTCTTTGCATTGATTTTCCCTCCTGTTATATGTCCTCTTTCTTACTGTTACTCTGTCGTTCCGTCTCCTGCGCTGTCCTCGGTATTTCCTCCGGTATTTTCAATAGCGTTCGGAAATTCCTGCACCGCAGAAAACCAGTTCTCAAGTGCCGTCTTTGCGTCCGTGTACTCGTCAATGAGGTTCGATTCATCGACGGAAATCTCATACTGGTTGTCAAGACTTCGCTCGTAGAACGACCCTTTGATGCTCTTTGTGGCCGTAGACAGTTTTCCCTCTTTGGTGTTCGCCTCGTCGCTGATGCCCTCCGCAAACTTCCCGACAAAAAGCCATTTGAACTCATATTTTCCGTTCAGCTTTCTTTCGCGCCATCCGATAGCGACCTCCGGTGCCATGTCGTTGGATGTCTTTACAAGATAGCCGTTTTCATACCTCTGCCCGAACAAAAACGCCCTGTCCTGCGGTGCAAGCGCATTGACCTCCAGTTCCACGTCCGTTCCCTCATATGCCGTGATGACCTCCTCCGTCTCGTCGTCGGAGTAAATCTTTTCCGAACTCCATTTTTCATCAATCTTAGCTTTCACCATCCTTGACAGTTTCCTCGGCTCTCCTGCCACATACTGCGTCGCCGTATTCTGCAAAACCAGTGCGGCATATAAATCCTTGCAACCGCATGTCCTACTCCGAACAATCTGCTGTTTCGTTTCGCTTAACTGTGTTACTTTTTCACTCATTGTCATTCCTCGCTTTCATAAAATTTCGAAAATCTTTGTGCTTTCATGTAGATTCCATCCTCCGGTTTTGAATCGTCTCCGTTCCTGCCCTCGAAAGAGAATCCATTTGCTTTCATGAGGCTCTTGATTTCCCTTGCCAGTTTCACCTCGTCCTCCTGCGAAAATATTGTGACCTGCACGGACAACGTCACGCCCTCTGCGTCATCGTCGGAGAAATTGTCGTCCGTCTCTCCCAAATCCCACAAGGTCACATGACACGCCTTGATATCTTTGTCATACCATCCCTGCATCACCGTGATTCCCCGCCCGCTGACGGGCTTTAGGGTCTCTGACGCATCTTTTATGATGTCCGGACTGTCGCCCATGCTTATCACCCCACTGTGTTGTCTAAAAATGATTGATATTCCTGTTCGGCGATTTTCTGCAACTCGCCGTCTGCCTCCCGCCCCGTCGCATAGATAAATTCTTGAGGCGGTTGTTTAACCGTTCCCCAGTTTACAAATTTTACATAGAAATGCTCACTTTTATCTGACTTCTCCCATCCGACCTCTGCTGACGCACTTATTCCTTTCACCTTAACTTTTCCCATTGGCACACTATCCGCTGCCCTTTTATCCGGAACTTTTCTTTTCTTTGAATGCTTGTACCATCTCCCGCTCTTTGAATGGTCGTTAGACTTCGGAACTTTTCCCGACATGATGCGTTTGACAACCGGTTCGCTTTTCTCAACAATTTTCCTGTTTACCGCCTTGATTTCCTCGTCACTCGCTGCTTTTTCAAACGCCTTTACAAGTTCCTCAAGACCTTGAAACTCCATTTCAATTTTCATCCTATCGCCTCCGGTGTCAGATTGTGACACTATGCACCCGCACGGCATTTCAGCAGCACACGCCGATTGTCGGAGACCATCGGCGACGCACTATAAATCTTGAACTCCGTTTCCTTGTACTCCGCATAGAACTCTTTCAGATTCAGTCTGATTTCTTCTATTTTTTTGCAGTTCCGCACCTTGAAAACGATCGTATTTTCAAGCCCTGTCTGCAATGCTGTGTATTTTTCATTCGTCGCAAGATCTTGAACCTCGCACCAACATTGATAGAACAGTGACGACACCTGCTGCCTCCTGCCGTCAACAACCGCCGTCTCTTTCCTTATCACCTTTATCCGTCCAGTCATGCGTTGCCCCCTTTGTATATCTCTTTCAGCAGCATGGAGGAAACGGCGTTCGTGAGCGTCCTTGTCTCTCTCTGATACTCCTCACGGTGGTCGTAAAGTTCTTTCGTTAAAGAACATGCAAGCAGCTTTTGACGGCTCGTCATTGTGTGCCTGTCAAACGATGGAATCAGATGCTCCATTTCCTCCATCGCCGTGTCGAACATCAACTCAACGATTTCAGCGTCGTCGTCATAGTCGATATGACAATAAGTTTTGCAGAGTTCGATCATTTCCACTCTGTATTTCTTTCTTTCCTCGTTTGTCATGCTCCCACCTGCTTTCATGCATGGGCGGTCATCCCGCCCCGCTCATTCTATCCGTTCACGACCTCCGTGATCTCTCCCTTGATGACTGCCCCCTTGTCAACGGGCTGCACATCGAAACGGTCACGCACCTTGATTCCGGTCATGTCCTTTTCCCATAACCCCGCACCTTTATTATTAAGGTCGATGGTCAGCACGTTCCGGTCAAAGAGAGTGATTGCTGCTTTTAAATCACCGCAGAAAACAGGATGTTTGTACCCTGTGACCGTCTTTCCATCCTCTGCAAGAATTGGCGTGGATTTCAGCGTCTTTTTTGACAGTTTCACAATCTGGTATTCCCCGAAAAGCAGCTTTCCCTTTGTCTGCAATGTCGGGTCTTTTTGTAAAATATAGTCGCCATCCGAATCTTTCAGCTTATCAAGGAAATTGAAACCGCTCTGATTCGTGATGACAATGGATGCCTCTGCCACCGCAGGATCAAGCTTCTCGTTAAAAATATCCTTGAGGCTGTCAAGGTTGGAGACGACTACCTCTTTCCCTGCTGTCATGGTGTTCAGCACTTTCAGAATCATCGCATTGCGGGTCGCCTTTGTCTTTTTGGCGATCCATTTGTTGATGTATGCCATGATGTTGGCTGCCGTGTCCTCAAGCAGTTCGGCGGTCATCTTGAGGATTCCACCCTTTTTCTTGATCTTGTATTCGATAGTCTCGAAAACAGGTTCATCCATTTCCGGAAAATCCGCAGCCTCGTCCACATTGTCAAACGGCGTTGATTCTGCATCGGCCTCAATGTTCCTCTTTCCTGTCTTCGTTGCCACGCCCTCCACGTTGACATACTGCTCAAGGTTGTCGGAGGAACGGCGCAACTCGATGATGTCCGTTCTGATGTCCTCCGGAATCGTCACCCCGATGCCCTGCTGCCCCTCGTCGTTCGGCGTTGCATCGGATGTCAGTGCGTCCTTGTAGACTTTCACGTCTGCCTCGTCCGGCTCAACATGCAGGAATCCGGCTTTGACGATATTGACAAAAGACTTGACGAGGTTCTTTTTGTCAGCCTTTTCCCCTCCGACCGTCTTTGCCGTTCCCCTGTTCACTTTGTCCTTGATCTCCTCATGCTCTTCCTCGTCCAGATCGAAAAGCAGGTCAAATTTTTCCTGCAGCGTCTTGAGTTCCTCTTTCGCCGTCCTCGCCTTATCCAGTTTCCCATCGCTGACAAGGCTCTTGACCTCATTCTTCTTGTCATTGATCTGTTTCAAAAGTTTCTGCATTTCTTTGTTCATGGTCTCTTTCCTCCTTTTTTATTTATTTGTCTACTGTAATTTTTCTAACAGAATCCATGTTGTAGATTCCAACCCATTGCCCGCCACGTATGATAACGAAACATTTTCCGTCATACATGTAATCCGTATACTCCTCCGGTTTCCATTCGTCATGGCACCCGTTTGCCATTGTGATTTGTATCATTTCCATTCCTCCTTTTTCTTCTCTTGCCTTTTACTTCTTTCAAATCCCATACATATCCAAATCTGCAAGAATCTCCTTTTTTTCTGCCTCGATTCTCTTGTTTTCACGGTTCTGCATTTCCTCGATCACCGCATCGACAATATCGTCCGTACCTGTCCTTCCCGTCTCCCCGACCTTGTGCGGAGTATTCATGTACCTGTCAAAAAAGTCAGACGTACACGCTGCGACTGCTGCCCGCTCCTCGACCTCCACATTGAAATACTCTGCCAGTTTTTCTCCGTTAAACCACGTTTCCGCTGCCATGAGATCCTTGAGTTTATCCCTCGTCACTCCGTCTTTCGTGTGCTGCTCATAGATGTCAAGAATGGAATCCTCGCACAAATTCAACTGTTTTATAGATTCCTCGTGATCGTCTGCGTTCCCGACCGTGATACACAATGGCTTGTGAATCATCGCCTGTGCGCCCGTCGCAAAATGCAGTTCGTCACATGCAAACATGATGACGGATGCGATGGATGCTGCCATACCTTCCACGTATCCGACCTTGTGTCCGTTGTACCTCCTCAACTGATTGTAAATTGCCAGCCCTGCGAACACGTCACCGCCTCCGGAATTGAAATAAATGTCGATTTCCTCATATCCGTCCAACTGGTTGAGAAAATCTGCGATATCCTGCGGGCATTTGTCCTCCTCGTACCACATGGATTGCCACGTTGCCGACACGATGTCACCATAAAAATACAGAGAACATCTTCCCTGCTCCTCTCCCTCGGTGAAATCCAAATACCCGACTTTTTCCGTCTTTCCGGTACTCCTGTTCTTTTTTGTGAAATCAAAACGTCTTTTCAGTGCCATTTCACTCACTTCCCTCCTCTGTTTCCCCGTCCTCTGCCTCGTCGGTTTCATCCGGTTCATTGTTTTCTGCGGCCTGCTGCCCTGTGTCCGGTTCAGTTTCCTCCGGCTGCTCCAGTTCTGCGGTCTCCTCTGTCTGACCGCCCTTGAGATACGCTGCTCCCGCCATAGTCAGCGGAACGATGCTGCCGTTCGCAAGCAGTTCATCGCCTCCCTCTGCGTCCGGCATGTCAAGTTTTCTCCTCGCCTCGTTTGGCTTGATGATCGAACCGCCCACACCGTTTTTGAGGTATTCCATTTGTGTCTTTGAATCTGTCCGGAAAAGCACCTTTTCGTTGTACTTATAGTAAAATCCGGATTCCTGCTCCTCCTCCGTCGCCATCTTGTAGTTTATCTCCTCCTCATACTGCTTGATGATGAACAACTCCGTGTCAACGTAGAAAGACAACTGCTGCAATTCACTATTTGCATAGGATGATTTTGAATAATCGTTGATCTGATTCGGTTTCACCCCGAACGCTGCTGCGATCTGCAATGCCGTGTATTTTTTCAGTTCAAAGAACTGTGAATCTGTCAGCTTTATGTCAAGGGGCGTAATTTTCATCCCCAACGGCACTGGCAGGATTTTCCCGACGTTCTTTGCACCGCTGCCGAACTCCTCGAATGACTTACGGAGAGCCTCTTTTGCTCCCTCATTCAGTTCGCCCGTATATTCAAGTGTCGCTTTTGCTGTCAGCCCGCTCTCATACATGCCGTTCATGAACTCCTGTGATGCCGATGCCCCGCTCACGGTGTCTTTCAATATCTGCTGCACGGGCAGCCCCGTGATTCCGTCGAAACTGAATGATGTTTTGAAGTGCATCACCTCGTCGGTGCTGAAAACGTACTGTCTACCGGATGTCGGGTCTGTGTAGACGTACCACAAACGCCCCACTCCTGCGAATATTCCTGCATCATCGACGACTATCTGCACACAATTTGACTGCATCACCCACAAGTCAATGATGCGGAACTCTCCCCCGTACCGCTGCCGGATGAACTTTTTCCTCATGTACACATAGGCGTTCCCGTAGTGGTTGCGGTTGATTTCAACCGTATTCCAGAATGTCGTCGGTGTCATGAACGGGTTTGGTCTCTTTGTCAGCAGCTTTGACGTTTCCGTCTGCTCTGCCTCCACGATTCCCTTGTCTGTTTTCTGATAATATTTGATAGGCATTTTCGCAAGCGTCTCTGACAGCATTTTGATGCATGTGAAATATGTCACTTCCGATGTCGGTTTCCTTTTCCGGCGCAATCCCAATGATTCAAGGAAAGACCATGAGTTCATCGTCCTCACCCCTCCTGTGTCCTGCGGTGCGCCCCGCCACCAGTTCACGAAACGGCTTGCAAGCCTCTGAAACGGATTCATTTTTATTCACCACCTTTCACATATTTCTTGTATTGCTCAAGCCATTCATTCACGGATTCGTTGATGTCCGGCTTGTATTCCTCTTTCATTGCTGCTTTCCATGCGTCGATGATTGCGTCGATCGGGTCAATGCGGTCTGTCGTGATGTCCTTGTCAATCTTGATTTCCCCGTAATTGTTGGAAATGGTCTTTGCATTGGCGATTGACCATGTCAGCAGTTCGTCGAATGGAACGACTTTCTTTTTCTCTCCCTTTCCGACCTCGACCCCCTCGATCTCGACATTGCCCGCAAGGATTTCCAGTCTGAAATCGACGGTCGCATCGTTTAACTCTTTCGCCGTCTGCGTCACCGACACGGAATCGAACCCTAACGCCTCAAGGTCTGACAGAAACGCCGACGCATTGTGCGGGTCGTAACAAATCAACTGCGGTTTCAAGTCATGCTTTTTCACAAGTTCCTCAAGGTACTTGATGATGTATTTATAATCTGTCTTGATTCCCCCCAGTGTTTCCGTGACCGTCACAAGCCCCTTTTCAATCCATAGGTCATACGGAATCTTGTCAGTTTTGATATGTTCGTCCACCCGTGTTTTCGGGATGAATGAATGTGTATGTATAAAATACTTTTTCACATCGCCGACCATGTACGGGATGATGATTGCGATTGAGGTCAAATCCCCTCCGGATGACAGGTCAACCCCGACATAACATTTTGAGCCTTTGAAATCTTTCAGCGATTTCAGAACGGCGCACATCTTCCATTTTGCAATCTCCTTGATGTACATGGAATTTGACCACTGCATCCACATGTTAAGCTGTTTTACAAGGAAATCCCGCAAGTCCTCCCCGCCCATATCACGGGCGGTATGCGCTACCGGAATAAGGTTCTCGACCGCATCCGCATCAAACTCTAAGATAGGGTTCGCTTTTATCCAGTTTTCCGGAGTGTACCAGTCATCCTCTGCGTCCATCTGTGCGATGTACACGAACTGACTGTCATTCTCGAATACGCCCCTCAAGAGATTGCAGCAGTATTCGTATAATTTGTAGCAGGGCGATTTCAAATCGAACCC
This sequence comes from Lachnospiraceae bacterium, assembly GCA_021772075.1. GTDB lineage: Bacteria > Bacillota > Clostridia > Lachnospirales > Lachnospiraceae > Kineothrix. Next base: position 90,190 of record JAETNQ010000001.1, on the reverse strand, counting down.
CGCCGTTGTAATGACTGAAATCAGTGCCGACTTGAGTTTCTTGATGCCGCCCTCAAGCAGTTTGTACATCTGATTCGTCTTGTGTGCGTGGTACTCGTCAACGATTCCCAAATACGCACGATGTCCGTCCAGTGACTTTGTGTCTCCGGACAGGGCTTTTATTTCCGTATGAGTGAAAAGACAGTCTATTGTGTGGTTATGCTCATGTATCTTGAACCACTCCGACAATTCCTCGTCCGAATTGATAAATTTAACAATTTCATCAAAGACAATGTTCGCCTGGTCTTGCTTTGTGGCTGTGCAGTATATTTTCCCGTACTTGTAGCCGTCAAAATTTCCGTAATATGCAGCCAAAATCCCATTGATGAATGACTTTCCGTTCTGCCTCCCCAACTGAATGTAGGACGTTCTGAACCTTCTGTATGACTTTTCTTTCGTCCTCCACCCGTTGATTGAGCCTAAAATGAAACACTGGAACGGGTACGCCGTGACGTTTTCCTGCTCCTCGCCCTCCGCAATGGTGAGTTCCTCTGCAAAATTGATGATCTTTTCAGACTGTTCAACGTCAAAATAATACTTGTACGGCGCAGCCTTTGACTTTTCTATGTCGTCAAGATGCCTCTGGCATGCCAGTCTGACAAGTTCTCCGGCTGTGATGCGCCCCTCTGTGACATCAATGGCGTATTGTGTGCATCGGTCGGTGATGCGCTCCGTTTTTGTCATTATGCGTTTGCGTATTTGCTGAACTTGTTTTCCGGTTTTTCCTTGTCCGCTTTCGGAACGACCAAACGGCAACGGCTCGACACCGTCATCCCGAAATCGCTCGCCCCCTGCCGGCACTGTTTCATGCAGCGGTCTTGAATTATCATGAGGCGCTCACGTTCCCCGTTCACGACTTGCCGTGTTCCGACCTGCACCTGCTCTTTTTTCCCCGTGTCCGGATTTGTCTGTGTCTCATAAACCGGAACATCCAACATCAACGGCGTTTCCCTTATCTGCGCCGTGATCTCAATATATTGTTCCTGTGCTATCAGCAGCCTCGCCAGTGCATCACAATCAACATTCGCAATCAGCTTGATCTCAAGCAGTTCTTTCGCCAGTTTCCGGAATTTCTTCTTGAGTTCCGGCGTTAGGTACTGCGGGGGCTTGACCTTATCATTCGGTGCGACGACCTCTGCGTTTTTCCTTGCCTCGATCTCCGCTTTTGTGAGGTGTTTTTTGCCTTTCATGACCACTAAATCCGTGGGCTGTCTCTGTCCTGCCATCGCAACGTCAACCCCCTTTCCGTCTAGTGTTCAGCGGTTTTGTGTCACATTCTGACACCCCCTCCGGTGTTCCCTGTTTACTGAATTTCCCGTGGGGAGTTTTCCCAAAGGAAAAGAGGTGGCGTGACTAGAAAAGCATCACTCAAAACTTTTTCATATCCCCCCGCCTCTTTGAAATGGTGTTCAATCAGTGACCGCAGCCGTTTCTGCGTCGCTTTCATGCTTGCGTTGCTCTGCTTATATAGTGCTGTGATGGTGCTGTGTGTCTCATGCTTGAGAGGTATCAAGTTCAGCGGGTTCAACCTCTGCTCCCAGTCCTCCTCAAGTTCTATGATGTGGTGAATCGGGTCGGATTCCTCAAGTGTTTTCAATTCATGCAGGACATACAGTGCGTATATATCCACATGCCCATATACGCTCATGATGACCGGACGCAATGCCCTCCACTCCCTTGATAAATAGAACTCTGCTGCCCTCTGGTCTCGGCGTGTGTTGTTGTACACCACATACCTTGACTGCTGCCTCCGCTCGCACTCCTCGCACATCTTCATTGATTGAGGAATCAGCTTTCCACACCTGCATGATTTCAACAGCATCGTTCACCCTCCTCCCTGTGTTCCTGCCCCTGCTATCTGCTTTTGAGAGGCGGGCAATAGACCGCATCGCTGCTCCCTGCTGCCCGCATATAACAGGAGGGCGAACAGGCAAGAAAAAAGCGACTGCATCTCTGCAATCGCTCGTCTCAACTGTTCACGCTAACATAATAACACATCGGAACCCCTTTGTGTTCACCCACTTTTGACCCCCTTTTTCACCCTGTTTTCACCCCGTTTTCCCTTATTGTTTGTATTTTTAATTCAATTCTTCTCTATTTTTGCCCGTTTTCTGACATTTGTTTTCTATTGCTTGCGCCCCGAATAACTTGACTGCTAACCTCGGAATCATAGCTTTGCACCACTTCTTTGGAGAGTTCTTTCCGCATCCGGTCTCTCTGGCAACCTCTTCGTATGTCATTCCCTTTATATAGACCGCCTCAAGCGCCTCGTACTTGTACGCCTCACCTGCTGCCTCCGTGTCCTCTTTCAGCGACGCAAGGGCTTTCCGCAGATGTTCAAACAGGAGGACGGTCTCTGCCCTGCACTCCCTTATGGATTGCAGAAACGCCCGCTCTGCTGATATGTTATACCTGTCCGCATCCGGAATCTGCGACACTTCCGACACCGCATCATTGATATACCGCTCCATTTCACGGTAATTCTCAAGATATAGATATGTCCTGTCAATGACCGTCTGCTCTTTTTCCTCTTTCACGCTGATTCCTCCGTTTCATTTCATTGCTTGCCCTTTCCGGCTCTCATTCCCTTTTGACAGTCCGGACATAGACACTTTTTCCCAACCGTCCACCCTTCATTGCGGACGTGTACTGTTGCCCGCTCCTTTGACACGTTTCCGCACCAATAGATCATTGTTCCGCAGTTATCGCAAATAACTCCTCTTACGATCGGCATGAATCATCCTCCTCTTTCAAAATATGCTCATTCTGCATCCTCTGCAATTCCATCAATCCCTTTCTGAACTCCATGTCATTACCGTTCATGCAGATGTCGAAAATCTGCTCATACTTCTCAATATTCTCGAATATGAACCTCGCCTCCGCTGCCGATCTGCTCTCATTGAGGAACATCCCCTTGACCGCCTCTTTCATGGTATCACATTGTAGTTTTTCCTCCTCTGTCTGTGGCGGTGTCTCTGCAATCATTTTATTATAGGCTTTGTCGATTGCATCCGAAATCGGCTTTTTCCATCCAACTCCGACCGACATCAACTGATATTCAATATCCTCAAACGTGTTCCCCTGTGCAACGCCCGTGATTCGGATTTCTTTCTTTCCTTTTGCGGAAATCAGAATCAGATCATCGTCATATGCGCTCATATAATACTCAAACTTTGAATCAAAGTTTTTCTCCGGATTTATGATGATTTCCAGCTCGCTGCTGCCCTCGGTCGCAATTCTTACTCCGATATACCTTGCACCCTCTACTTTTGCATTGATAAATAATGCCTTTAATGCGCTTTTATTCATTGTCCTGCTGCCTCCTCGTCCGTATTATGAGGAATCCCGTTTCTGATGGTCTCCTCGTCCTCTTTTCGCCATTCCCTCAACTGCATCATATCCATAAGATTTCCGAACCCGCTCTCCCCGCCCTCTTTTGCATCCTCCGTCGCTGCCAATGTCATGAGGCTTTGACCGATGCAACGGAGATATGCCATCCGCTCCATTCCGGATAATTCCTCATTAAATTTGACAATAAGCTGTTTTTTCTCCTCGTCCGATATGAGCCACATTGCTGTCACGATATTTCTCATTTTCAGACTTTCCGTGAACCACTGGCGCAAGTCCGTGACATATTTCCTTTTCATCGTCCTTATTTCCTCCTGTGCTATCACTGTTTTAAAATATTCCTCTGCTTTCTTGGCTGCGGGTTTGCACTGGTATAATGAACAGGTGTGCATGTGAGACCCTTTGCAAAATTTACACACATTGAGCCTCACCCACTCCTCTCTGTACTGCTGCCATGTCATTCTCTGCCACCTTCTCTCTTTACGCCGATATATCTTGCCCCCTCTACTTTTGTATTGAAAAATAATGTTTTTAATGCGCTTTTATTCATCGTCCCGCTGCCTCCTTATTTTCACGACGTGCAGTCTCTTTTTTTCCCTCAATAATTCGGCTCTCTTATATGCCTTGAACATTTTTTCCAACAATCTGCAACTTTCATTATCTCTCTTTTCTTTCCATCTGCTCAAATTGGCACTCTGCAAAAATTTTTCTTTCGCCTTTTCAATTAAGTCGATTTCAAGCAATAATTCATCTTCGTTCTCGTCTTCATCATATACATGTAAAGCAACCCGTTTTTCGGGTCTATTATATATACCCTGTTTTTTCTCTCGCTGTAATAAGCGTTGAATAATTCTCCGTCAATCCGCAACTCATATCCGTACTGTTTTTTAATTCCAGTAATTCCATCTGTTTGAATTTTCTAATCATTCAAGCCCGCCTCCCTCTACAATTCCTACTGCCTTGTCAATCAATATGCACTCCTCGTCTCCGTTAATGTAGCCGTCGCCGTTTGCCCTTATATCAGCGCATATCTGCCCCAAATCCGCACCCTGCAACGCCTCTCCGTCCTTATTGACAAGCGATGTCGCCATGATGCAGAATCCGTCCTCAAGTCCGGTGCAGTCCTCAAGGATATACGTCACAAGCTTTCTCACCATGCGTCCGGTGTTCCTGCCGTCTGCAAACTCCATCAATTCAAGAATGTCGCCCTTTTTATATCCCCTGTCATTCTTCCGGAGTTCAAAACTCTTGACATTGCTGCAAGCGTCCTCGAAAAACGATGCCCCTAGTCTGATCTGATGCACTTTCTGACCGTTCTCTCCGGATGCGGACGGAATATTGTTCATGCGCTCCTCGTCTGCCTGTTCACGGAGTTTTCTTGCTGTCTCCCTGTCAATCCTATCCTGCTCCTCCGAATAACGCTGCTCCTCGGTCTTGTATACCTCCGATCGGTTTTTGTACTGGTCGCACTTTGTACATGTTCCTGTCTTTACGTTGCAAGTCTCGTATTCTGTGCAGGAATAGCAAAGAGATGTGATTCCCTCCGGATGCGGTGTCTTATATTCGTCACCTACTACCGGATGCTCTTCATTGCCCTCCTGTGTCTCTGTATTTGCCCCATTTTCGCCCGTTTTGGTCTCTGGTGTACTCTTTTCCGGCTCTGCCCTGTTCTTCCCGTCTGTGGTGATCTCTGCGCCCTCTCCGATGGATTTCTGTACGTCCTGCTGCCCCGTCTTTTCCCCTTTCATGGTCTTTATGTCCTTGTGGGAAAGTTCGCCGGATTCTTTGAACCTCTCAAGTGCCTCCTGCTGCTCCTGTTCAGACATTCCGGACAGTTCATAAGCTGCGGAAAACGTGAGACGCTCGCTTTTCAATTCTTCCTTAAATTCCGGAATCAGATTGTTATTGACAGATTCAATCTGTGCAACCTTTGTCTTTGACATGTGCAGCATTGAGGCAATGACATCCCGCAACCGACCGGATGTGAGATCATACCCTTTGATCTGCTTTCCTGCTGCCTTCATTTTTTCCAGTGATTCCTTGAGACGTTTTTCCTCCTCGATCATGTCTGTGACGCTCTTATCCCGGTATGCGTTCGCAATGATGATCTCCACCTGCTCCTCGTCCTTATCCTGCGGTGCGGTCAGCTTACTCGTCGCCATTTCAAACTCTTTATATCCCTTTGAAACAAGAAGTTTGAGGGCAAGCCAACGCCTCTCCCCTGCAACAATCCTATATTCGCCTTTTTCGCACGGCTCATATACTAACTCAAGATTCTGCTTGAGACCGAATGTCAGAATGTCTCCCGCAAGTTCCTCCACCGCTGCAATACTGTAAAAGTTCATTTCATTCCGGTACATCTTGAAAATCGAAATGTCTTTCGTGCGAAATCTCGCTTTCGGTGTCTCCTCGATGCCCGCCTTGCTATTTTTGTTTAATGCGTCCATGACGCTGAATCCCGTTGCCATCACAAAACCTCCTGTTTTCCTGCTTTTAAAGCCTCATTTTCTGTCTCAAGTTCTTTCACTCTCTGTCTCAAGTTCTCAATTTCCTTTTGCTCCGCAAGTCTCAAAATCTCCTGCGGGTATAACTTCCGAACCGCAGACACAACCACCTCTTTCACATAGTCCTTTATTGCCAATTTTTCCACACGCAACCCGACCGCATAATCAATACTTGTGGCAACGTCTTTCATCTTTTCCTCAATCCGCTCGTCTATATCCCGTCTCGATACGGTGATTTCTCCCAATATTTCCTTGATTCTTGCATCAATCTGTTTCTTTACCTCTTTTTCTATCGGTGTTTCTTTACTGTAAGCCCCTTTTTGGTTCCATTCTTTGATAGTATTATCTGCAAGCCTTTTGACCTCGCCCTTAATTTCTGCGTTGAAAAATTCCCTTGTTTTTGCTTTTACCGCTCCCTTGATAGCTTTTTCTATCTCTTTCGATAGAATCTCATCGTTTTCTATATCCACGGATATATTTAATCTCTGCATTGTTCTTCCCCCTGTCTCCTCGGCTTTTTATCCCTGTTCATTCTCACTTAACCTCCCATTTCACGACGGTCCCCTATTGCCATAGGGTTAATCATGTATGACTTTTCCAGTTCTAAATCGGATAACTTTTCTCTTAGTTTACTGATTTCCTTGTCGCGCTTTTCAATGATCGCTGTTTTTATCTTAATTGTTTTCTCTGCCTCTTCCAGGCGTTTCGCAATACCCGCTGCCGGACAGTCCTCTTTCATGTCGCACTCTTTATCTTCCATATATGCCTCGCACATTTCGCAAACTGATTTCTCCTGCTGCCCTCCTGCCCGTTCCAAACGCTGCCCCGATTCTAAAACCAGCGGAATCTTTGCAAATTCTTCTTTTGTCATTTCTGAAAGTTCATAATGTGCATTTGATTTTTCAGAATCCATGAACTCTTGAATCAGTCTCCGCAAACATCCCGTAGACACAATGATTCTCAATGCTGACCGTGCCTCTCTTAGCAATCGTGTGAGATCATCGTCTGAAATCTCTTTTATTGCATCAATTTCTTTTTGCTTCTTTTCATACTGCTCCGAATCTATTCTCTCTATCAATCCGGATGCATTGTTTTTGATGCTTTTGAATAACTTCTCATTTTCCCGTAGACTATCCAATGTTTCAATGCTTATAGTCGCCGTTCCCTCGATAAAACTCATTTTTCCCTGTCCTCCTGTCCTGTTTTTCACCACCGTTCAATGCCCGAACGATTTCACGATATTCCTTTTCTTTCTCGGAGATTTGCTCCTCCAAAACGTCCAACCGTTTATATAGCTGATTGATTGCACGGGAGGGCAGCTTTTCACCGTTCTTGACCAAAATTCTGATAATCTCATTCCGGCTCACGTCGTTTAACTCTGCTAATACCTGCAACTGTGTGTTTTGGTTTCTCGCCTCACGGTACATGATGCAGATTTCCCTCTCCGTCACGCCACATCACCCTCTATTCTGTTAATTTCTGCTTTTTGGTCTCCGTCCGCTCGACATTGATCTCGCCTTTGCTATTCTGCGAAATTGAGGCTTTAACGCCCCCCCGTAGGTTCAAAGTGACCTTTGCAAGCCCTCCCGAATAAATCTCCTCGACCGCTACCCGCAGTATATTCACAATGCCCTCGCCGATTCTTTTCTCCGGTGCTGCATCCTCGCCGAAAAGGACGGAAACATTTTTCAATGCCTTTTCTTTCCGCTGCTTTTCTTTCTGATATTCGACCGCCTCTGAACATGTACAGGACATCGTCGCCTTTTCCTCTGCCTGTGGCTTTGTCAGCTTTCCATCTGCCTCAATCTGTGCCATCTGTCCGCAGAACCGGCACGGTGCTGTGTTTATAACATTTCCCATCGCCTTTCCTCCTTTACTCGACGAACTGCTCTGCCTTGAACCTGTCCCCCATATCCATGAAATACCCATACAAGAAATCTTTCTGTTTCTTTGTCAGATTCTTCATGTTGGTCACAATATAACCGCCATATCCGGACGGATTGTGAATCAGGCAATAGCCTTTGACTATTGATAGGAAATCACGCTTTAACCTCAAGCAATTTTCTCCGTCTTTTCGCTCTTTTCTCCACTTCCAGTATTCTTCACCGAATCCTTTCTTTTCGCATATTTCCTCCGCTGATTCCTCATGATGTCCGAACGGACTTTCCGTGAACTCCCCTGCCGGAGACAACCATCCGAACTCTTTTGATTCTGCCTCCTGCTGCCCTGCTTCCTCCTGCTCCTCTTTTGTGTTCGGCATGATTCCGTTGTTGAAATCCTCTAAATGCTTTCCGAACTTTTCCATGTTCAACTCTCTCGAAACTATATCCTCATACTTGAGCGGTTCGCCCTTTTCTCCGTTCTTCAGTATGAGCATCCGGCATGTTCCCCATTCCATTTCCGAAAAACCTAAACCATAACAGTCCATCACATAATACAAGCCGATTCTCAAATCCGGATTCTGCTGCACTTCCACCATGTCAATGTAATTCTTGTTTGCCAGTGCATCCCACACAATATGAAAATAATATACGAACCCTTTTTCAAACGACCCGCATTTTCCGGACGGAGTGATCGTGATGCAAGTGTCGCATTTCCCGTCTTTGCCGTGATGCTTGCATGAGGAATTATTGCAGGTTATTTTCTGTTTTCCCATGCTCACACCTCCCTCAAAAGTTCCTCAACCATGCTCCGATAGTCCTGTGTCACAATCCCCCGTCTCGAAAACTCCGGCAACGGTTTCATTGCCATGCTTGCCTTTTCTGCCATGATCGACCGTCTGATCGGTGTCGTGAACATCTTCCACCCATACTCCTCATGCAGCCATAACTCCATTTCAAGGGAGGTCTTGTTTTTCTGCCGCATCGTCATTACAACCTTGATTCTCAAATCCGGATTGACCTTTTTCAAATCCTCGACCTGCTCCTCAAGGTTGCGTAGAGCCTCGTTTTCAAATCCTCCGACCTTTGCAGGGGCGATCACAAGTGATGCAGACAACAAAATATTGATGACCACCATGTCAAGCAGCCTCCCGCAATCGCAAATGCAATAATCATATGCACCCGATACCTCCGTGAGCGCATCCCGCAGCCTCGTGATTTGATTCTCCTCCTGCTTGAGCAGCAGATTCATGTCCGTCCGCATGAGATACCCGTTCGCCGGAATGATGTCAATATGCTCATACTGCGTCGCCTGAATGAGTTCCGATGTCCGGTAATCTCCCCCGACATTGACATGACGCTCAAGCAGTTCACTTAAACCAATTCCCTCCGGCTCATACGCCCCGAACGTCTTTGACGTGTCGCCCTGGGGATCTCCGTCGATCACAAGCACACGTTTCCCGTGTTCCTCGCCTAAAATATAAGCGATGGAATCGGCGGTTGTGGTCTTTCCGATTCCTCCCTTTGGTGACATTACTGCAATAATTTTCATGTTGTTTCCTCCTGTTCTCTTGTTTTTCACCGTTCGTTCTGCTAAACTATAAAACTATAAATAACAGGGAACGCAATGCCGTCAGTAGACCCTTGTGAGGTTGAGATTCCTCACCTAAAGAAAACGTCGGGCAGAGCCGTAAGGCTCTTTTTTTCTACTTTTCATAACTATTTTTCACTGCATCCACATCTATACATGTTCGTATCCTCACCGACCTTATAAAGCAAATACCCGAACAAAAAGAACGCTCCCAGTATGATGACACCTGCTGCCGTGATGATTTTTCTCGTGTTCCTCACCTCCCGCCTATAAATAAATTGTGTAGTAGAGATTTATTTGCAAATCGCTGAAAAGAAATTCCGGCGTCCTGTCCGGCTCAAGCGGTTTCATGAGATTCCGTTCTTTCCACTGTCTATGACGGATTTCTGGAATCGCTCTGAATTTCTTGACCGCATTCGTCCGAATTTTCTCATATGTTTCATTATGCATGACCAACATTGCAAGCCATCCGACAAAAACCTCGTTTTCGTCCTTTAGAATCCGCAGCCTGTCAGAGTTCTCAAGCAGCTTGGCAAATTCCTCCAATGTCATCACACACCGCCTCCCTTGACCTCTCCATTCTTGAGGATGCAGTTATTCGGGAGGCTCATTCTTCCGTTATGTTCCATGTGCCTCCTCCCCGCAAGGCTCAAATATTCCGTGATGACGTTGATTGCCTCCTCTGTGGAATAACAGGTTGCGACGAAATGCCCGGCCTCTGCCATGTCCTCAAGAAATTCTTTTTGACTGTCCGTCTGCCTGTTATCCCCGTATTTCATTTCAATGTAAAGCCCGCAGTAAATCCCTTTCGGGTACGGGAGGCATAAATCGGAGACACCCGCTTTCACGCCCATCTGCTTTAATTTGACCGCCTCAAGGCGATTCCTGCTGCCCCCGTTCGGGCAATGGTGCAGCCATTTCAATTCCGGATAATGGTTCACGTTGTACCGCGCCCACTGGATAACGGCAATCTGCTCCGTGTCCTCGCTCCTCATTGCATATTGCATGTTCATTTTTCCTCTCCTTTCCGCTGTCCCTGTCATCGTGTCGGCTACCTGCGTACATGAGGAAACTTCCCCGATGTTCTTGGTCTCCTTATGTGTTTCGCCCCGCTGCCCGCCGTCATTTCTCTTGACCGCTGCCGCGAGCAGGAGAACGACCGCCGCCGTCACGGACAGAATCATCATCCGGATTCGCTTTCTTTCCCTCCGTCTCTTTTCCATTGTCCTTTTTCCTCCTCATTCTTGCGTGTATGTAGAACATGAAATTGAAATCGTTGTAATAAACACCCGCATCCGTGAAATCAAATTCCGGATACCACCCCGCAAGCACTTCCCGAATGGAATCTTGATTTTTTACCATCCCGTCAACATATTTCCCGATCGGCTTATATCTTCCCTTCCCTTTTTTCTGCTGCTTCGAGTGAACGACTTTAATGTTCGGGTTTCTTAAGCCTTTAGAGGACATCCATCGTTTTTCCGACTTTATACGGTTTTTTTCTTCGACGATATAGTTTGCAAGACCAGACAAACCGTTTTCATCCTTTTGCAGCCTCCTCACCTCATTCCGGCTCGACTGATTCCAACATCCCTCTACCACATCCATGTCAAGTTCACCGTCCATGACAATGTGATGATGCCACCGGATTTCCTCGTCTGGATTGTATGCGTTCACAATCACGTACCTGGCTTTTTGGAGGCCTCTTTTCTTTCTCTGATAATTTACCCGTTTGATATAGTTCTGCATATTCTTGATCGCTGCGTCGATGTCTCCGTCCGGAGGGAGGTGGTCATCATCATAAGTCAGAGTCAACCATATGTCACGATTGTTAAAATTTTCGTTTATAAGACGCTCTAAATATTTCCTTGCATTTTTATCATTCAGATTCTTTTGCGCTCTGCTGTTATCCTTGACAACCCTCTGCCCCTCTTTTGGCACATCATCCATTTTTCGAAACTGCGGGTATATCTCAATTTCAAATTGTTCCCCTGCTGTTATCTCTTTGAGGGCATACACCGTCTTTTTCCCGTGGGAGAACATCTGCTCCACAAACCACTCATTCAAGTCTGCAATGGCTTTGTTATATGCTGCCTCATAGTCATACGGGATGAACTGCATCCCCCTCTTTTTCCTCTTTCTTTCCTGCTCTTTCTTCTCCATCTGACACACTCCCGTTATCCCTGCCCCTCAAGGTTTTCGCTGACTTGTTACTATCTATTACAAGGACGCTAAAAGCCAGAAAATCCCTTGAAATGGGGCTTTTTCCATGTTTTTTTGCTTGTGTTTTCGTGTCAGATTTGTTATAATATTTCTAGTAGAACAAATGACACAAAAGCACGATTGAAACGGACGACTGCTGCCAACGGTCGCCCGTTTCTTTTCTCATTTTCAAGCTGCTGTCTCTTTCTCTCTGACCTTCACCGTTACTTTGATCTGCTCCCGTTCAGAGATTATCCGTGCAATGGTCTCATAAAATTTCTTGATATTTTCTGCGCTCACCCGCTGCCACCTCCATTCCCCTTTCGCCAAAGTATTCCTCCGGTAAGCTTTTTAAAATATGCACTATTATATCCACCGTCCATCCGTTTCCTATCGCCTCAAATCTCCGTGTTTTCGGGATCCCCTCTGTATAGTTGTCCGGTAATGTCTGGTATCGTTCTGCTTCTACTGGGCTTACAATCTTGTATTTACTTAAATCTTCTCTATTCAGCAGGACATTGCACTTTGTTTCTGTCCTGCATCTCGGCAATGTTTTCATTTTTCCGTCCAAATAATACAGTCTGTATGGCTCTGAATAATGCCCTTTGTTCATCAAGTCGTATTTGACATAGTTTTCAGTTACCACCGCACTTTCTAATATTCTTTTGTCTGTCCTAATGAGATTTTCATCCGGAATAAATACATCTTTTATGAATATCCCCCTATCTTCCGGTTGCCCTACGTTCTGAATATTTGTCCAGTACAACCGCTTTCTCCGCTGTGCCGAAACAAGCGCGCTGTCTATCAATATAGGCTCTACATTCAAAATTCTCGTGATTTCCCTCTGTATTCCATCCGGTATTCTGTAATTGTTCTCATAAAGGAAATATCTTGGACTCGCCTCTTTTAACGCCCTCACATACTGCATGAACAAAGTCCACCCAATTCCGTCATTGACTTTTGTTTCTTTCTTTACTTTTGCATTGTGATTCTTATTGCATGACCAATTTGTACAAGGCGAACCACCTATAAGCAAATCAACTCCTTTGTACTGCTCGAAATCTGCTACCATAACATCCCCGCACTGAACTATCTCCGGATAGTTTTTTTGCTGACTGCTATTGCGTTGGGTTCGACTTCGTATGCAAAGTATTTTTCTACTTCGACCCCCGCCCTTTCCAGTGCTACCATCCCGCAACTGATTCCATCAAATAAACTCAATACTTTAATTCCTTTCATGTTCACGTCTGAACACGACTAGCCGCTTTCCCTTTAAAGGTTATTTTTTTCCTTTCCTTTTGTTTTACTATGGTGACTTCACCAAATGCAGACGGCGGGAATCGAACCGCACCGTCACGCCCTTATGCGTCGTCTGCTTGTTTCCGTACTGCTGCCTCTTATCAAAAAGATTTATTTCCCCCGTTGTATTCCTCAAATGTAGGCGTTTTCCAAAAAATAAAATTATTACACCATCTTTGCAGCTTTTTATATATAGGGTCTGCGTGTTCCCGATCGTAGATCATGGGATATGGTGAAAAATTTAATGATCTGCAAAACTGTATTCTTTCAATGTCCTGTTCTATCGTTGTTCCGAAATTGACCAGTATATAAACGGTGACTTTCCCTTTGTCCTTATCAAATCCCGTCATTTCCTTAAACCGTTTCATTTTCTGCTCAACTATGTCTTTATCCTCATACCTGTCATATGCGACATGAATTTTTTCCAGTTTGATCTCTTTCAGAATTGCAATGTTTTCCTCATTCATGAGGCGCACATCCAGTCCTTGATTAAAATTCACTTTCGCCCCGCTGTCCGCTAACTGCTGCAATAGTTCCATGTGTTCCCGACATGCTAAAATGTTCGGGTCGCACAAGACTATTTTCTTTTGACCTCGCCAAAACTCGGACAGATCGGCGGCCTTGTATGACCGTTTCCCCTCTTTCTGCTCCACATGGCAAAAGGCGCATCCCCTCGGACATCCCCTTGTCAGAAAACCGAACGCCGTGTCTTTTGTCTGCTCCGGATAAAGGGAGTAATCCGGATAAATGTGTTCTATGTAGTCCGGCAAATCAGCGTCTTTCCTTTTGTCAAAAACTTCTTTCCCGTTGACCGTCTGAATTGCGTACCCGCTCCCGCCTCTGATGATCTTCTCTGCGTTGACGTAATATTCGTAATCATGAGAAAATGAAAACACTTTACTCATATATACCCTGTCAAGTGGCTTTTTAGGGAAACCGTGCAATAATGGCTTATACCATTCCACCGTGTCTCCCTGCTGCTTATGCCATGCAGATATTTTCATGAGAGGCAAGTTCGGGTAATTGTGACCGTCAACGTCAATCAGTCCGATTCTTTCCTGCTCCATTCCTGCCCCTTTATGCGGTAACGACTGCTACCTGTTTCCGTTCCTGCTCCTGCTGCCATCTTGCCCGCTCCTCCTCTTTGCCTGTCAAATATCCGGCAATGAACGACTTGTCAGATTCCGGCAATAACAGGAACTTTTCTGCAATGCCCTCAACCATTTCCCTTTTCTTTGCTTTTGTTGTCATGAATGTTCCTCCTCTCCGATTTCATCTGCCTCGCAATAGTCAACCGCCATAAAACTGGATTCCTCTGCTGCCTGTTCTTTCGCCTCCTCGACTGTTTCTGCCTCAACCTCAATTTCCTCACTTGCATGTACAGTCACTAACCATCTTTTCATTTCAACCACTCCTCCGTGTATTCCTCATAGATTTTCCCGTCCATGTCAAAAGATAATTGTCCGTCGATGTTCTTATCCTCCATCCACCACTTGAAAACTTTCAATCCGGTCTCCCATCCTATTTTGTTTTCAAGCCCCCTCCGTGTTCTCTCAATGAGCATCCTGTCAAACGCTCTGATGTACGCCATTTTATATTTTGGATAGTGTTCAAATTCATCCCACCTCTTATTACCTGCCATCGGACACCCGACACAACCGACACGACATTGACCGCATCCATACAAAGGGTTTAAGGTAATATTTTCGTGTTCTATGTACCACCATAAAAAATCATCATCCCAGTCTAGCAAGGGATTTATAAGGGTCTTATGTGTCCGGTAACAGCTTTCAACAATTCTCCTGTTTTCATCATTGTCTAAGTTGTAGACAATGACACCTCCCTTGTCTGTTTCTCTGAAATCCTCATTTCCCTCTATTTCTTTTTTCAGTCTTTTCTTTGGCTTTGTGAATGTGACTATCCCTTGATTGTCTTTTCGATTTCTGCTTTCAGCTTTTCGCACCCCTGTGACCAGTTTTTCACCAAATCCGGTATTTTCTTTCAGATCGGCGCAACAATACCTTATTAACCTCGTCGGCGGTGTGCAATGCCTCACAATCAACTGCCACATTGTCTCTTTTGGAAATGAAATCTCGTATACAATTCCCATTCCCTCATATTTCTTTTTCTCATTCCGAACAAAATAAACTGTTTCCGGTGCGTCAACGGTCGTATGATTATGCCTTATCGAAAAAGGGAGACCATACATTTCATGCGCTTTCGTCGCTATATGTTTTAGAACACTGCTGTCCTTTCCCCCGCTGTCCGCTATGGTGCAACCGTTATTCCCGCACAATAAATTCAAAATCTCTATTGCGTTTTTTTCCTGTTTTTCCATCCCGTCCTCTTTTCTAAATTCGGTGGCTCTCTCGGTCTTTTCAACCTGCTCACCTCTATTCCGGCGATGTCTACCGTGTTTTGATTTTTCACCTTAAAAAATCAAGAAAAACCTGTCATCCGACTATGAACTCTCTAGCATGGTTCACCCGCTGCCATGTTTCCCACGGTATCACTGACTTTGTCTCTCGGCTTGCCATCGTCAGACACAAGGTTGCCATCCCTGCATGACGAGGCGACTGCTGCCCCGTTTCGGCTTTTATTCAATTCCCTCTTTTTCCCGCCTTGAGAGTTCCCGAAAGAATCGGTCGTATATGTCAATTTTCTCTTTGAACTCCTCCATGCACTCCTGCATGAACGGCTCTGCCTTGACCTCCGGAGACAACTTTTCCTCCATTTCTTTCAGACATGCCTCAAGGGAATCATGTTCTTTCACCGATGTGTTGAAATAGCACATCCGCATATTGTAGGTACTGCATCCGATCTCTCCGTCTAAAATTCTTTTTACCCGCAGGGCGTTTTGATTGTTTGGATTGTCTTTCAACATTGTCTTTCCTCCTGTTCTGCGGGAGGCTTGCTCCTCCCTGCTGCCTTATTCCTGCTCTTTCCTCTTGTAATTCATGAGGAAACTCTGCATCCGATTCAATGTTCCCAGTTCCGACCTTTTCTCTCTGTACTGTTTGGCGTGTTCTGCTGCCTGTGGTGCAAGATTGCCCTGCTCGCCGATCGCCTCTGCCATCCCGTCCGCTGCCTCTTTGACTTCACGGTTCACTCTTTCAAGTCCGGTCTGAACCATCTTGTCAAGTTCCTGCTGCATCCAATCCGGCAATAAATATCTCTGTAATTCTGAATACGCCTCATATGCCTCATTGCGCTTTGATTCTGACTTTTCAGCCCTCTCCTGCGCCTCTTTCAGTGCTTTCAGAAGTTCCTCATTCTCTCTCTTGAGTTCGTATGACTTTTTTTCAGCAGCCTCCGCTCTGCCTTTTAAAGAAAACGCTGCGTCATATTCGATGTTCTCCTCTGCGGTCTCAAGAACTCCCTCCATCGCTGTGGCAAGATAACTATTTTCGCCCATTCCCTCAACGATCTTTCTAATTTTCTGAATTGCCTGTCTCTCCTGCTCTTTCGTCGTCATTGTGGTTCCCTCCTGTTTTTATGTGTGGGAGGCTTGCGCTTGTCGCTGCTCCCACATCTTTCTTTCCTCTGCCCTGCCTGCTGCTTTTCCCTCTGTATACGCTGACATCGCCATGATAATCATTGATTTTCCCTCAAGGCTGTCAATACTCATGAACTGCTCTGCCATATCCTCAATCACTGCCTTTTTCTCGTTTCTTGTCATTTCTGCCCTCCCTTTTTCCTTGCCCTCCTGCCATATAATGAATGTGCGACCATCTTATAAATGACAGGAGGTGAACAACGTGGCTCATTTGTCTGCTGCTGCAAGCATCGTCCTTGAATATGCTCTAGCACGTCAATGTGACGGATTTGCCGAAATTAGCGATGACATTCAACTCCCCGAAAATACCGTTATTGCTGCGTGTAAAGAGTTGGTGTCTAACGGCAAAATATTAAGTTTTGAAACATCAGACGATTCTGTTGAGTTCATCAAACTAAATATTTAACCCTTTTTTCTTATTGCGGGGATTCTTCGGAATCCTCCTTTTCCAATGCTTCTTTTATATTTGTGAACAGTTTCTCCGTTGCTCTTTCAGCTATCTTCATTATTTCTTGCGCTTTTCCCCCCGTTGCCTTTATGTCTACCACTACTAACTCATGACCTCTAACTCCTTTTTTTCTCTATAGAACATGGTATTTTTCATGCTTTGTTCTCTGCTCCCTTTACAACATGAATACTTCATTTTCCCTCGCCTCCTTTTGCGTCTTATAGACACATATTAGCATCTTAAAGACGCTTTGTCAATTATATTTTGCGTCTTTATTCAACTTTTTTATTGACTTTTATGTTCTGTGCTGTTATGCTTAGTCAAAAGGATGGAGGTGAATTAGAGTGACGCAAGGTGAGCGTGTGAAAGAAATCCGGAAATCGCTTGGACTTACCACGGAGAAATTCGGGGAAAAGTTAGGGATTCAAAGGTCTGCCGTTTCTAAAATAGAGAATGGACGATGTTCTCTCACTGATGCAAATATCAAAGCAATTTGTCGGGAGTTTGGCGTTGATTACATATGGTTGACCACTGGTGATAAAGAAATGTTTCTTGATTCGGATAATGATTTTCGCAAAAGGATAGACCGAATTATGGCAAGTGAGGACGATACAAGAAAAGTCCTCTTTAAATCATTACTGGATGCAAGTGATGATGACATTGCCACAATCAAGCGTTTCATCAAAAAAGCCGCATCCCTTTTTGAAGATGCGGAAACAGAAAAAGACTGACAGTCTTTTAACTGCCAGTCTCACTCATGGTGTAGAGATACAAAACAAGTTCGTATATCCTCTTGAGGATTCTATCGTTATGTATCTTTCCGACTAACTCAATGATAGCCTCTTTGTAACTCAAGGGAACACCACCTCCCTTCCGATACGCATTGTAGCACAAATTTCCATGATTGTGGAAATCGTGAGGCACATTTCCATGATTATGGAAATATTCTCACCTGCTACCGACTTCCTGTCCGGCGTGTGATACAATTATTTGTATTCGGATTCAAACAGGTCGGTGATTTTGACATCAAGCGCAATGGCTATCGTTTCAAGCTGAAATAATGTCGGTGACACCTTTCCGTTTTCGATGTTGTTGAGCGTTGATTTCCCGATTCCGGATTTCTTCGCCAACTCCATCAAAGTGAACCGTTTTTCGGTTCTTTTTTCCCATAATAAAATTTCCACTTTACCACCTCTTTCGTCAGGGTAAAGTGTATATTGCATGAAAATTCCATATGAAATAGGAGGATATTCAAATGAAAAAAAAGATTATAATTGTTATTGTGGCTATTATGGCTATCTTTTTACTGTTTGGAAGAAATTCAGACGATAAATCTAATGATAGTGCCACATCGTCTCAAGCTTCACAATCTAATGACAATACGAATATTGCGGATACTGAAACAGACAACATGGCATATATGGAAACTGGTTCTAATGCAGAAGATGAGGCTGATACTAATAATGATGATGTACCACGTGAATATCAGTCTGCCTTAAACAAAGCTAAAACCTATAGCAATAGTATGCATATGTCAAAAGCCGGCTTATACGATCAACTTACTTCTGAATATGGTGAGAAATTTTCTGCCGAAGCTGCCCAATACGCCTTGGATAATCTTAATGCTGACTATAATGCAAATGCATTAGCTATGGCTCAAAGTTATAGCGATAGCATGTTTATGTCTAAACAGGGAATTTATGACCAGCTTACTTCTGAATACGGTGAGCGATTCACCGCCGATGAAGCACAATATGCGGTTGACAATCTTGTCACAGACTATAATAGAAATGCGTTGGAAACAGCTAAATCTTATCAGGAAATGGATATGTCTCCCGAAGCAATCCGTGACCAGCTTACTTCTGAATACGGTGAGCGATTCACCCAGGAAGAGGCAGATTATGCTATCGCAAACCTTCCTAAATAAAATTCTGAATAATTAAAAGACGGCCGCTGCTATCAACAGTGACCGCCCTTAAGATTCACTTACCACCGTAAAATCACGGAGATAAAATGAAACCCTAGCAAGTCTCATTTTACCACGAAACCGTGCTTTTGCATAGGTTTTATTTTTATACCTTTTTATGATTGGAGTTGATAAAATGAGACGAAAAACCGTCGCCACCGTTGAGAAAATCCTGCTCCGTGTCGCAATATACATCCGTGTATCTACTGACAGGCAGGCCAAAGAGGGCGATTCCATGCGTGACCAACTATCGACCGGACAAAAATACATAGACACACATGAGAACATGATTCTCGTCGATACTTACATCGACGACGGAATCTCCGGACAAAAACTCAAGAGAGACGACTTTCAACGCCTCCTCGATGATGTGCGGGCAGGAAAGATTGACCTTGTTATCTTTACCCGCCTTGACCGTTGGTTCAGAAACCTCCGGCATTATCTGAACACACAAGACATCCTTGACAAGCACGGCGTTTCATGGACTGCGATTGAACAACCCTATTTTGACACATCCACGCCCCACGGACGGGCGTTCGTGAACAATTCCATGATATGGGCAGAACTTGAGGCTCAAAACGATTCTGACAGAATCCTCGGCGTGTTCGATGACAAGGTTGAAAACGGTGAGGTTCTTTCCGGCTCAACGCCCCTCGGTTATTCCATCAAAGACAAGCACCTCACGCCGGATGACGATGCCCCGACCGCCGTTGCGATCTTTCAATTCTACCGGAAAAACGGGAACTTGAGTGAGACGCTCCGGCATATGGAATCAGAGTTCGGGCTTGTGCGCTCTCATGCCAGTCTCAAGAATATGCTGACAAATACAAAATACATCGGAGTGTTTCGTGATAATAAGGAATATTGTCCGGCTATCATCGACCGTGATCTCTTTGAGGATGTTCAGCGACTTCTCAAAATCAATATCAAGGACGGGAAGAAACATGATTACATTTTCGGCGGTCTTGTGGTCTGTGATGACTGCGATCATATCATGAGCGGATGCCAACAACGCTCAAGTGGTCGCATCCGTGCAGACGGTACGCAGACAATATATAAATATAGCTGCTACCGATGCAGACAGGGGATAAATCTGCACCGCTGCCCCAACCGGAAAATTGTCATGGAATCCACCCTTGAGTCGATAATGCTTGACCGCATCCGTCCGGAACTGGAAAAGTATATTGCAGAATATGAGGTTGCAAACCTGCCCGCCATCCGGACGGATGCAAAACGCCGGAGTGTCGAAAACAAATTGCAGAAACTTAAGGATTTGTATTTGAATGATCTCATAACCATGGATGAATTTAAACTCGACCGGGAAAAGCTTCTCATACAACTCGAAAAGATCAATGCAGAGGATTCCCACCCCGTCAAGGATTTATCATATCTACAGGAGTTTTTGAAAATGGATTTTGAAAGTGTATATGATTCTTTTTCCATTCCGGAAAAGCGTGAATTGTGGCGGTCAATCGTCAAGGAAATCCGTGTTGACCATGAGAAAAATATCCACATTATTTTTTTGTGATTGTTGTACTACTAACTTTATCCCTCCTGTCGGTTCATCCGCCAGAAGCACCGCAGGTTTCGCCGCAATCGCCCTGGCAATCGCCACTCTCTGCTGCTGCCCGCCGGAAAGCTGGTTCGGATACCTGTCCATTTTTCCTTCTATCCCAAGCACCATGCATATATGCCTGATATATCCCTCATCCGGCTTATTCCCGTCCAGCCGTATAGGAAGCGTAATATTTTTATACACGTTCAAAACGGATATCAGATTATAATTCTGGAAAACAAATCCGATATTCCTGCGCCGGAACACAGTCAGTTCTTCTTCTTTCATATGCATGATAGACTGGCCGCCTATCGTTACTTCCCCGTCATCCGCATAATCCAGCCCTCCGATCAGATTTAATAAAGTAGTTTTCCCGCTCCCGGATGTCCCTACCACTGCGGTAAAACTTCCCTTTTCCACCGAAAAACTGATGTCGTCCACCGCTTTTACCAAGTTTTCCCCGCTGCCATAATATTTTTTTAAATGCATTGCCTTTAATATTTCCATACCGTACAACTCCTTATTGCCTCTTTCTTTTTTTACATTATAAACGGTACTTATTACATTACGGTTACATTTTCATCATAAATGCGCCTCTTTTGCCCAAATTTCCCCGATAATCAAAAATACCGAAACAAACCATGATGATTCGTTCCGGTATCTTTTGATTTCCGTACACAGCGGACAACATTCTGCCATCTGCGGCTTATTTTTATCGATTCTTTTCTACAACCTCTTTAAAAGCTCTTCTCTCTGTTCTTCATATCCGGGCTTGCCCAAAAGCGCAAACATATTTTTCTTATAGCTCTCCACGCCGGGTTGGTTAAACGGATTGACCCCAAGCAGATATCCGCTGACACCGCAGGCAAATTCAAAGAAATAGAACAGTTCGCCCAGATAAAACTCATTTACTTCCGGCACATGAACCATAAAGTTAGGCACGTTTCCATCCGTATGCGCCAGGATTGTACCATTCATAGCGCTCTTATTCACAAAATCAACGGTCTTGCCAGCCAGATAGTTCAATCCGTCCAGATCCACGGGTTCTGTTCCCAATACGATCTCTTCCCTGCTCGTTTCAATATCGATGACCGTTTCAAACATGATCCTCGCTCCGTCCTGGATAAACTGGCCCATAGAGTGCAGATCCGTGGTAAGATCCACGCTCGCCGGGAAGATCCCTCTCTGGTCTTTTCCTTCGCTTTCCCCGTAAAGCTGTTTCCACCATTCGGAAACATAATGCACACCCGGTTCATAATTGGCAAGAATTTCTACTGATTTTCCTTTTCTAAGCAAAATATTGCGCAACGCTGCATACTGCAAAGCATCGTTTTCCTCAAAAGATGCTTCCAACGCGCGTTTCCTTCCGCTTGCCGCGCCTTCCATCAGCTTGTCGATATCCGCGCCGCTGACTGCAATGGGAAGCAAGCCTACCGCCGTCAATACAGAGAAACGTCCGCCCACGTCGTCCGGCACGACAAAACTCTCATAGCCTTCTTCTGTCGCCAACTTCTTCAGCGATCCTCTCGCTTTATCCGTGGTAGCATAAATTCTTTTTGCTGCTTCCTCTTTCCCGTATTTCTTTTCCATCATTTCCTTAAATACGCGGAATGCAATGGCCGGCTCCGTCGTCGTGCCGGACTTGCTGATCATATTGATGGAAAAATCCCTTTCCCCGATCACATCCATAAGATGCCTGATATATGTGGAGCTGATCGAATTTCCTACGAAATAAATCTCCGGCGTCTTTCTCACCGACTTGTCCACTATATTATAAAAACTATGCCTTAAAAACTCGATGGCCGCCCTTGCCCCCAGATAGGAGCCACCGATACCGATAACAAGAAGGACATCCGAATCGCTCTGTATTTTTGCCGCCGCTTTTTTAATCCTGGCAAACTCATCCTTGTCATAATCCACCGGCAGATCGATCCATCCTAAAAAGTCGTTGCCCGCCCCTGTCTTCGAAACCAATACTTCCTTCGCATCCAAGGCCAGTTTTTTCATAGATTCTACTTCATGCCCGCTGATAAACGATGAAGCTTTGGAATAATCAAACGTTACTTTATTGCCCATTTGTCTCGCTCCTTTGCCTTAATAATAAAAACATCTGATACCATATTCAGTGTAGCAAAGTTGTATTTCTTTTTCAAGAGTTTTCCATCCTCTATTTTAGACATTCCCCATTCGTGGCAATCACTTTTTTATACCATTCAAAAGACTTTTTCCTGCGCCTTTCAAGAGTTCCGTTTCCGGCATTGTCCTTATCTACGTAAACAAAACCATACCGTTTTTTCATTTCCCCGGTGGATGCGCTTACCAGATCAATCCATCCCCAGGGCGTGTAACCGATCAATTCCACGCCGTCCTCTTCCACCGCTTTCATCATTTCCTTAATATGGGCTTCCAGGTAAGCAATCCGGTAATCGTCCCGGATACTGCCGTCTTCCTCTATTTTATCCACCGCGCCCAAGCCGTTCTCCACAATGAAAAGCGGCTTCTGGTAACGGTCATACAGCGAATTCATTGTAATGCGCAGACCCAGGGGATCGATCTGCCATCCCCACTCGCTGGCCTGCAAATGAGGATTTTTTAAAGATTTAATTACATTCCCCCCTGTAGAAACCCCCGCATTCGGATCCGCGCTGGTCAGACGGGATGCGTAATAGCTGAATGCAATAAAATCAACCGTATTTTCCCTTAAGATCCGTTCATCTTCCGCACCCATTTCCAAGACAATTCCGTTCCGCTCCAAGAACTTCTCCGCATAAGGGGGATAAGCCCCTCTGGACTGGACATCTATAAAGAAATAATTGTTCCGGTCCTTGGAAAGCGCATCCCATACATCCGCAGGATCGCAGGAATAGGGATAAAACTGCCCGGCCGCAAGCATGCACCCGATCCGGAACCCGGGATTAATCTCATGGGCAAGCTTTGTAGCCATTGCGGATGCCACCAACTCATTATGAGCAGCCTGATATTTCACTTGAAGTTCATTCTCACCCTCCCGGATGGAAATCCCGGCTCCCATAAAGGGAAGATGCATCAGCATATTGATTTCATTAAACGTCATCCAATAGGTGACTTTATCCCGAAAGCGCCGGAAAATCACTTCACAATAGCGCAGATAAGCATCGATCAGCTTCCTGCTTCTCCAAGAACCATATTTTTGTTCCAAATGAAGCGGCACATCAAAATGGCAGATGGTAACCACCGGCTGGATTCCCCGGGCCAGCATTTCGTCGATCATATCTTCATAAAATCTTAATCCTTCTTCATTCGGCTCCTCTTCCTCTCCTGTGGGGAAGATCCTGGACCAGGCAAAAGAGAAACGATAGCAGCTAAAGCCCATCTCCGCCATCAGCGCGATATCCTCTTTCCAATGATGATACATATCGATGGCTTCGCGGGAAGGATAATAGGCGTCTTCCGGCAAAGTTTTATAATCTTTTACTCCAAGCATAACCGCCCTGCGGTCTTCCCCCCAAGGAATTACATCCACCGTTCCAAGACCCTTTCCTCCCTCCAGATATCCTCCTTCGCATTGGTTCGCCGCTGTAGCGCCGCCCCATAAAAAGTCTTTTGGCAAACTGCCCATAAAACCACCTCTTCTTTATGAAATTATTTTCTTACTTGACCACTTTCAGCAGATCGTCCCCGGCCTTTACCTCCTGGCCGGTCACTGCCAGCACATCCCCATAATCAAAAGAATTGCTTACGATCACCGGCGTGATAACATCATACCCTTCTTTTTTTATTCCTTCAAGGTCAGCCTCCACCAGAAGCGTTCCTACCTTCACCTTATCGCCATTTTTTACATGAGCCTTAAAATATTTGCCGTTAAGCTTTACCGTGTCCAGCCCGATATGAACCAAAATTTCCACGCCATCCTCCGATTTTAAGCCGATGGCATGAAGGGTGTCGAAAACTGTCTCCACCGTGCCGTTCACCGGAGAAACCACCTTTCCGTCCGCAGGAATGACAGCCGCTCCTTTTCCCAATATTTCTTCCCCAAATGTGGGATCGCTCACTTCACTTAAGGCAACTGCTTTTCCCGTCAAAGGCGCGCAGATCGTTGCGGAACCGGTTTTTAAAATGCTTTTTCCCGCCGCTTCTTCTGTTTTAGGAGCCGTCTCCTGTTTTTCACCGCTCTCCTCCCCGTCCTTAAATAAAATATAGGAAAGCACAAAAGAAATAACAAATGCAATAGCCGCGCCGATACATGCCAAATACAGATCGCGCAAGCTGTCCCCGCCGATATAACTGGGAAGAGTCATAAGTCCCGGCGAGCCGCCGGAATAATTGCGCACCCGCATAATACCCATAAAAAGCCCGCCTACAGCACCCCCTGCCATCGCAGAATAGAGAGGGGTTTTAAACCGCATATTGACGCCGTACAATGCCGGCTCCGTAATTCCGCAGACAGCCGTGATACCCGCAGAAGATGCAAGCTGCTTCACTTCAGACACCTTGCTCTTAACCGCTACCGCAAGAGTTGCTCCGCCTTGGGCGATATTGGATGCCAGGTTGCCCGGATAAACAATCGTATCATATCCCAAAGTCATACGATTGTTGATTCCAATAGGTATAATTCCATAATGCGTCCCGGTCATAACCAGAAGCGGGAACAATCCTCCCAGAATGGTAGGTACGAGCCAGCTTGCATATGTCTCTAATCCGTTGATTCCCGACGCAATAATATTGGCAATAATATAGCCCACCGGCCCCAATACCACCAAAGCCGCTACTCCTCCGACCAACACCGTAATCAGCGGCTTGGTAAAGAATTTCACAGCCTTGGGGGAAACCCTGTCCGCGATCGGTTCTACAAAAGAGAGGAACCAGACGGATAAAATAATCGGAATAACCGATGAAGAATAGCTGGCATTATAAATGGGAAGGAAAAAGAGCTTAATCGCTTCCCCGCTCTCTTTGGATGCCGTCACCATATTCACAAAATTAGGATGCAGCAGGATTCCTCCTACCATCATAGCCAGATAGGGATTGCACTTAAATTTCTTGGCTGCAGAATTTGCCAGCAGGACAGGCAGAAAATAAAATGCGGAATCCGCCATAAAGTTTACCACCTGATAAGTCTGGGCATCGGTTGATACCACTTTAAACGCCACCAAAAGGGACAGTACTGCCTTTAACATACCCGCCGCCGTAATCGCTGGCAGGATCGGCGTAAAAATTCCTGAAATCGTATCAATCAATTTTGCCCCCAGCTTCCGCCCGTCCTTTTCCTGAGCCGCTCCTTCTTTTAAATTAGCCATTTCCGTCAGCGGCCTGTATACGTTTGCCACATCGCTGCCGATAATCACCTGATACTGGCCGCCGCTGCTTACAACACCCATAACGCCCTTCGTTCCTTTTAATACATCCGTTTTCGCCTTGCCTTCATCCTTCAGATTGAACCGAAGGCGTGTCGCGCAATGGGTCAGTCCTGAAATATTGTCCGAACCGCCTACATTCTGCAGAATTTCTTCCGCAAGTTTCTTGTAATCCATACCTCGTTCCTCCTTGTTTGCATTTCTTAGCATCATATCAATGCCGCAATTTCAAATCAAATACTCTGCTGCCAGTCAGGACTTCGTTGTCACCCTGCGGATATGGATGGTCAGATAAATCAGCTCATCCTCCGAAAGATCCTGCCCGAATTCCTTCCTCATATAATCCCTTACCTTCAATGCACAACGATACTCATTAGGGTACTGCTCTTTCAACATCAAAAGAAAGCTTTTCTCATCATCATTGATCTCCATTCCGCTGAACACGCGCTGTACAAAAAACTTTAAATGAGTAATGAACCGTTCATAATGAAGGGAATATTCATCCAGCTCCATCTGGAAATGGTATTTTACAATAGTCAGAATCTGCTGGATAATCCTGGTAGCCTCCGCTGTCTGTTCCATCCCTGCAAAATCCATCGTCGCATTTACCAAGTGAAGAGCAATAAATCCCGCCTCATCTTCCGGCAATACAACGCCCAAACGCTTTTCGACCATAGCCAAAGCTTCCTTCCCCACCAGATACTCATGATTGTAAAAGCGCTTAATCTCCCAGAGAAGTGCATTTTTCAGAGTGAGTCCCTGCTGAATACGGCTAATGGCAAAGCTGACATGATCCGTAAGCGTCAAATAAATATTATCATTCAGCTTTTTTCCCAGCGATGCCTTCGCATAGCTGATGATATCATTCGTCAGTTGAATATGCTCCAGTGGCACCTTCTCCAACAGCTCGGTCAATTTGTTGGAAGTGGTTTTGTCAATATTGGTATAAATTTTCTCAACCAGGGAATCATCCACCTCATCCCCTGGTTTTTTCTTAAACCCGATGCCGCAGCCCATAACCAGCACTTCCTGGTTTTTGGCATCATAGGATTTTATAATATTATTGTTGATAACCTTTATGACCTTCATTCCCATCTGTCGCTTCACCGCCGTTTCTTTAGGGTACAAGAAAAGGCCATACCTTCTCTTGCATTGACTCGTCAATCGTTAAGAGAATGGTATAGCCTGCTTTACCAGTAACAATCCATCTATATAACTGTAAGAATTTTATCATATTATAGTTTTTCTGTCAATGGCGTTTTGGCAATAATCTACGGAAATCAGACAAAAAACTCCCGCAAAAGTTCTTCCAGTTCCTCCGCCTCCTGATGGGAAAACACCGCTGTCTTCTCTTCCTTTTCCTCTGCGCTCCCATTGTCCTCTTTTTCTTCCGGGCGCGCAAAGGCTGTTACTTTTTCAGGATCCGCTTCTCCCCTTTCTGCGGAAAGTCCTATTTCTTCCCTCAGCGACCTTTTTTTCTCTTTTTCATCCACCGCGTTCTTTTCTTTTTTCTTCTTCCCTTTTTTATGCCCTTTGGCTTTCGATGCGCTGAGAGTCTCGCCCGTCAGTTCCTCCCAGTCGATCTCCGACTGCTTCAGCTTATTCGCCATATGGTTTTCCAAATAATCCACCAAGTTGACCTTCAGCCGTTCTTTCTTTCCTGCAATATCTACCAGCCCCGTTATCGAAAAATATACATATAATCCAAGAAAACTGACAACATAATAAGGAAGTATTTTTCCTACCGTTTCTCCTTGTGTGATTTCATAACATGCCCCTGCGCCCGCAGCGACCACTGAAAGCAGAATAAACTGGCCGGACAGATGGTGCAGCCCTGTCATGGATATGCCGAGAAACGATATTTTGGATATGGACTTGTCCACAAAAACAGGAATATTGGAAACCTCGCCGCTTAACTGATAGCAATTAATAAATTTTAACTTGCATTGTTTCAGGAACTTGCTTTTGGCAGAGGATATATGATCCGTTTCCCTTATTAGCCGCAAATATATCACGCCGATCGTTATCTGGCATATTATGCTTAATAATAAAAACACCAGAAAAACACAGCTTAAAACCCTTTGCTCCATAAATACTGTAAAAATACCGTCAAGCATATGCCTACCTCCCATTCCTGATTTTAATATTATAAACAAAACCCGCTTATATCTCAATATTCCAAGGGGTGTAAGGCATTTGCAAATTTCGACAGATTGCGCGATACTACTGGTAAAATCATATGGGTTCTGATATAATATTTGTGCTTCATCCTGAATTTACAGGCAAGCAGAAATGGAGGATTTTTTATGAAATACCAACCAAAAGGCGTTTGTTCGACATCAATAGACATACAATTGGATAACGGCATTATCCGTTCGGTATCTTTTACAGGGGGATGCAACGGCAATTTACAGGGTATTTCCAAACTGGTGGAAGGCATGGATGCAAAAGAAGCTATCCAGAAGCTCAAAGGCATCCGCTGCGGATTTAAGTCCACTTCCTGCCCTGACCAGCTGGCACAGGCATTGGAAGCCATGATCTGACAATTTTTTATAAAATTATAAAAAAAGAAATCTGGAGGCAAATGATTGATGGCAAAGAAAATCGTTCTTACCGGTGGTGGGACAGCCGGCCATGTAACTCCCAATATCGCCTTAATACCAAGGCTCAGGGAGCTGGATTATGAAATATATTATATAGGCTCCTATGAAGGAATCGAAAAAAAATTGATTTCCGATTACCATATTCCCTATTATGGCATTGCCACCGGCAAATTCCGCAGATATTTCGATCCCAAAAATTTCACGGATCCTTTCCGCGTCATAAAAGGCTATGGGGAGGCGAGAAAATATTTGAAACAGATCAAACCCGATATCGTCTTTTCCAAAGGAGGTTTTGTCAGCGTCCCTGTCGTACGGGCGGCGGCCTCCTTGGAAATTCCGTGTATTATCCATGAATCGGATATGACCCCCGGGTTAGCCAATAAACTTTGCATTCCCGTTGCAGAAAAAATATGCTGCAATTTCCCGGAAACCATCCCCATGCTTCCGGAAGGGAAAGCGGTTCTCACAGGATCTCCCATCAGGGAGGAATTGTCCAAAGGCAACAAGATCGCCGCGTATGATATGTGTGATTTCACTTCCAATAAGCCCGTCATTATGGTAATCGGCGGCAGTCTGGGAGCCGAAGCCATTAATAAAACGGTGCGCGACGCCCTGCCCCAGCTTCTGGAAGATTTTCAGGTGGTTCATATCTGCGGCAAAGATAAAGTGGATAACTTAATGCTGCAAATCGAAGGCTACAAACAATTTGAATATTTAAAATCGGAATTAAAAGATGTATTCGCTATGGCTGATATCGTCATATCCAGAGCCGGGGCTAATTCAATCTGTGAACTGCTCGCCCTGAAAAAGCCCAACCTGCTCATCCCCCTTTCGGCGCACAGCAGCCGGGGCGACCAGATTTTAAATGCCAAATCCTTTGAATCACAAGGATTCAGCCTGATCATTGATGAAGACTACCTGACGGAAGATCTTTTAGTTGAAAAAGCCCATGAGCTTTACTTCACGCGACAGACTTATATTGATGCTATGGGCAGGAGCAGCCAGCTTAACTCGGTTCGGACGATTACGGATTTGTTGGAAGAAACCCTAAGAAAAGAGGAAAAAAGATGAATTTTTTATTTGCCTTTATTCCTAAAAAAGTAAACAACAAAACTATTATTACCGTTTATGAGTTATTGCGCAAATTCCAAAAGCTGCGGAAAGCCCCTTGGCAGGAACACCTTTTTATTAACCAAAAAGCCTTTGCCGGCCATGCGGATACTATCTTGAAAAGCAATGGTTATATTGAGGATCAGAACAACTATACCGATATGCCTTATGGCAAAGCCACGATGCAATACTCCGGCTGCGAGATTTTTGCCGTATATAACGCTGTCTACAGCCTGTTGAACCGCCCTCTTATGAATCTGCCGGAATTGATTTCCTGCTTTGAAAAAGACGGAATGGCTTTCGGCGGAAAATTCGGCACATCCCCCAAAGCCCTCCGGGATTTTCTGGAATCCCAGGAATTTACAACTTCATTCAGCACAAAAGAAAAAGACTTCGATACGCTGGCAGCCGCATATCCAAGTCTTATATTTATGATGTATAACGATAAAAACGATATCCGGAAAGAAATCCATACCATACATATCTCAAAAAGCAACGATGAGTATGTTGCCCATAATGTATATTGTAACGGCAGGACAGTCGGCCCCTTCCCGACTTTCCGCGAGTTAATAAAAAACATTAACTCCGGCAAAGCCAAAGGGATCTTTCTAATGGGCATCCAAAAATTATAATTGTTTCCGCTCCCAGGTCTTGGTTTTCAGCGGTTTATTATTTCTTCCCAATCGTCAATGCCTATTATCTCCTTTGCAAACTCCATATACTCTTCCGCTTTGTCCGTGTCCATGTATTTATATACATCATAAGCATACTTATGGGATCCATCCGCATAATTGATGCCAAGATGCAGATGCAGCCGCTCGATTTCTTCCTTCGCATCCGTTTGCCGGGAAAACAGAATGGAATCGATATGCGGATTCGCTTCCGCCGCTTTATAAGCATATGCAATTGCCGCTGCTTGGATTTCTTCCCCTTTCGAAGAAGTATAGCCCAATTCGCTGAGAATAATGGAACGCACTTCCCCCTCCTCGGTCAAAAATTCTTCTTTTTGCATATAATCCGTCACTATATGAATATTCGCCATCGTAACGACCGGCGTTTTCTCCGTATTTTTTACATATATGGAAGACTTCCATGTGTAAGGCCTGGATAAAGGTTTATTATAAGGATGGATCGCCAGCCCCCAGTCGATATTTCCCTCTTTCTTTATCTGGCGGTTGAACTCATCCAGCACATCCTTCGCTTTATAGCTCTTCGTCAAAATATTTATCCTGTTCCACTGGTTATCCAAGGAAATATAAACTCCGCATGCGCTGTTTACGCTCTTGACCGCATTATAAAAAATCCGGTATGCTCTGGCATATTCCCTCACATAAAGCTCCAAATCCACATGCTCCATATAATTCCATTCTTTTCTCGCATTAATTTCATTGCTGATTACCCAGTTAGCGACCATGCCCCTTCCATTCATCGCTCCGGAATACCTTCCTACCAGAAATCTTCCTATCGCCGCCAGATATTCAGCCCCTTTTTCATCGCTGGCATTAAACGCATAATAGGGAGATTTTCCAACGCCGGAAATGGACAAGGGATGGATCATCCATGGATATTCTTCGGAATAGTCATTCAGTATAATCGCCGTAATTTCAATGCCTTTTTCGGTCAGTGTCCGAAATATCAAATCATACTCCGCCATGACCCTTCCGTTAAAAATATAATCCTTTTCATTATATTTAAAATGAATATCGGGATAACTATCATCCCCGGAACATTCCAACAGGCGGGAAACCGGAATATTATATGCCGCATGTTTTATTCCAAGATCATCCAGTTCCGGCGACATCAGCTTATCAGGATCAATTAACAAACCTTTTTTACTGGAAGGCCGTTTTCCGTTATATTTAAATATTGCCATTTCTTCCGGATTCGTTACATAATGGGGGGCGCTTACACCGACATATCTATCCTCCCTTTTAACGGCCACAACAAATTTGCAGAATATATCGGCTTCCATATGAAATTCCGCTTGACGGTCTTTATGCTCTTTCACTAAAAACGCATCATCCTCTGCGATTTCCTCCTCATAAGGAGGCAGTGCAAAAAGATAATAATATTCATCGTCGCTTTCGGGAACTGCTTCTGCAGATATCCTTGCCGTGATCCTGCCGCTTTCGCCGTTTATCCGGCAGGAATCTATAGTTACAGGATATCCCGGTAAATTTTCTGCTCCATCATGCGTTTCTTTTTCCATAAATACAGATGTTTTCGAAACCGCAAACGCTTTCCCAAGAATAATAAGGGCAATGATAAACATTACCCCTATCATCAAGATCTTTTTCACTTGTTTCTTTTCTTTCATTTTACATTTCATTTTCTTTATTTTATCTTATATTTCAATCAGCTCATATTCCGCATTGCCGATCCCGATCTTCACCGCATGCTCTATCATAGACCTCCAATTCGTCTGCGGCGCGGAATCGATAAAATGGTCATGATGTACATGGGGCATACGATCCAGCTGGCTGTTGGCAATGATTGGCTGTTTATTTACCGCGTCAGCGCAGGCTACGTCCAGCGCTACCGGATCAAAAGATGCAAACATGCCCACATCAGGAACGATAGGAATATCGTTTTCCGCATGGCAGTCGCAGTTCGGCGATACGTCCACTACCAAGCTGATATGGAAATGCGGACGCCCCTGGATTACTGCCTTGCTGTATTCCGCAATCTTCCTGTTTAAAATATCATTGGACTCATCGGCCGCCGGTTCCACTGCATCCATCGGGCAGACGCCGATACAACGCCCGCAGCCTACGCATTTATCCTGATCAATACAAGCCTTTTTCCCCGATATCGACGGAGCGTCATGGGCGCATATTTTTATGCAGCGCCCGCAGCCAATACATGCATCCTTGTTTACCTGCGGCTTTCCGGCACTATGCATCTCCATCTTGCCGGCCCTGGAACCGCATCCCATGCCGATATTCTTAAGCGCTCCGCCAAAGCCGGTAGCTTCATGGCCTTTGAAATGGTTTAGCGTAATAAAAATATCCGCATCCATAACCGCCCTGCCGATTTTTGCCTCTTTTACATATTCTCCGCCTTCCACCGGAACCAATACATCATCCGTTCCTTTCAATCCATCCGCAATAATTACATGGCATCCCGTCGAAAAAGGCGAAAAACCATTTTCATATGCAGTATCCATATGATCCAGCGCATTCTTCCTGCCGCCCACATACAGCGTATTGCAATCTGTCAAAAAAGCTTTTCCTCCCAGCTCCTGGATTACTCTTACCACAACCGCCGCATAATTCGGCCTGAGATATGCCAGATTCCCCGGCTCCCCAAAGTGGATTTTGACCGCCGCATATTTTTTATGAAAATCAATTTCCTTAATACCCGCCGTTTTTATCAGCCTCTCCAGCTTTTGGGGAAGATTCTCCGTAAACGATGTTTTCATATTTGCATAGTATACCTTGGATACTGCCATATGTACCTCCATTCCGCCCAAAGGGCAATTTTATTTTGAAATTTCGCTTTTACTGTTGTTCTTCATATAATCCAGCACATCCAGCAGGGAATAAAACTTCCCATAGAGCATCGCTTCTATTTCTGGCGCGGGTTCGATCAGATCCGGCACCATTACCGGCTTCATCCCTGCCCGGTATGCGGAACGGATCCCATTCGGGGAATCTTCAATAGCGATGACATTCATCGGCGTAACCCCCAGCTCTTCGCATGCCTTCAGGTAAATGTCGGGATCAGGCTTGCTATGCTCCACCATATCCCCCGTAACCACCGCGCGAAAATATTCTTCCAGTCCTGTTTCCTTTAAATGTTCCATCACGCTTTCCTTGCTGCTGGAAGAAGCCATGCCTATAATATAGCCGTTTTCCTTCAAATATTTTAATATTTCCCTTACGCCCTCCTTCACAGGGGTTCCTTCTTCTAACAAACGCTTTCTCATAAGAACACGCACCATTTCGGTAAATTCTTCAAAAGGAAAATCTTCTCCGTAGAGATTGTACATGAAAGCTTCTGCGTCGTTCCGGTTTAAGCCGATGCATCCCCTGATACCTTCACTCAAATCACCCAGTCTCATTGACTCCCCGATCTCCTCCCAGCATTCGCAGCAAATCCGCTCCGTATCAAACAACACTCCGTCCATATCGAATATAATTGCATTTGTCATAGTATGCTCACGCCTTTCTCTTATGTAAGCCAGTATAATCACATATAAGCCCTATACTGATTTTCATCCGTAAAGGGCATAGCATTATTATAACCTATGAAATTATTGCAGGCAATACTTGTAGAAAAATAAGCTATATTATATAATATTCTCCAGTAAATTTTAATTCAATACAGGCTTTATTTATATGAAGGAGTGGTTAAATGGCAGCACAACCGAAGAAAGGCAAAGGAGATGGCGAGTTTATGGTTAAAGTCGCCACTTTTATTGTCGATAGGAGGAATTTATTTTTTCTGCTTTTTGGCATTGCGCTTATTTTTTCTGTCGTATCGATGAACTGGGTAAAAGTAGAAAACGCTATGTCCGCATATTTACCGGATACGACCGAGACACGCCAAGGGCTGGACCGTATGGAGGAGCAGTTCATTACATATGGAACGGCAAAGGTTATGGTGACAAATATACCGTATGAAGAAGCGGAAAAAATCGCGGGAAATATAGAAGATATGGATGCGGTCATTATGCTGGCTTTTGACAGCACCGAGGAACATTATAACAATTTTTCCGCATTATATGATATTACTTTTGGATATGAAGAAACGGATGACAGGGCGTTGGAGGCTCTGGCAGAGGTAGAAGCAATGCTGGACGGCTATGACATATATGTGTCCACGTCCATGGGGGATGCATCGGCGGAGCAGATTGCGGGGGAAATGCAAATCATCAGCGTATTAGTGGCAATCGTAGTGGTTTCCGTGTTGCTCCTGACATCGGAAACATGGGCGGAAGTCCCGGTTCTTCTTCTGACTTTCTGCGCCGCCGCATTGATTACAAAAGGCACGAATTTTATGATGGGAACCATTTCCTTTGTATCAAATTCCGTAACCATTGTGCTGCAGTTGGCTCTATCCATTGATTATGCCGTTATTTTCTGCAACCGTTACAAAGAAGAACATAAAAAACTATCCGTCAGGGAAGCGGATATTGTGGCGTTGAGCAAAGCCATACCCGAGATTTCTTCCAGTTCCCTGACAACGGTAGGCGGGCTGATTGCCATGATGTTCATGCAGTTCGGAATCGGGAGCGATATGGCGCTTTGCCTGATCCGCGCCATCGTATTAAGCCTTTTGTCCGTATTTTTACTGATGCCCGGACTGATCATGCTCTTTGGAAATGCAATGGATAAAACAAAACATAAAAGCTTCATTCCGAAGATTCCTTTTGTGGGCAAATTCGCATTTGCAACTAAGCATATTATGCCTCCGCTGTTTTTAATATTAATTATTGCGGCATATATCGTATCGTCCAAATGCCCTTATGTTTACGGATATACCATGCTGGAAACGCCGGTAGAAAGCGATGCGATGATAGTGGATGATATGATCAGCGAGAGTTTCGGGGATTCCAACATGGTTGCCATGATAGTTCCCGCAGGAAATTACGAAAAGGAAAAGAAGCTGCTGGAGGAACTGGAGTCAAGGGAAGAAATCGATGATACCATGGGGCTGGCCAATACCGAGGCGATGGACGGATATATGCTGACAGACAAGCTGACGGCAAGGGATTTTTCAGAACTTTTGGAACTGGATTATGAAATTGCCGAAGTACTGTATATGGCATATGCCGTCAATGATGAAAATTATGCAAAAATTATTAACGGTCTTTCGACCTACAGCGTTCCGTTGATCGATATGTTTATGTTTCTCTACGATGAAGTGGAGGAAGGTTATGTTACGCTGGACGATGATATGATGGATACTTTAGAAGAGGCGCATACCAAAATGCAGATTGCCCTCGACCAGTTACAAGGGAAAGAATACAGCCGTATGCTGATTTATTTGAATCTGCCGGAAGAAGGGGAAGAAACCTTTGCTTTTTTGGACGAGATGCATAAAATTGCCGGTAAATATTATGAAGAAACGATTCTGATACCGGGAGAAGCGACCAGCCAATATGACCTTTATAAAACCTTTCAAAGAGACAATACGGTGGTAAATGTGGTTTCCATCCTGGCAGTGCTTGTCGTCCTGCTGTTTACCTTTATGTCGGCCGGCATGCCGGTGCTGCTAATCATGGTAATCCAAGGCGTTATCTGGATTAATTTTTCCGTACCGTCCATACAGCAGAAAAACGTGTTTTTTATGAGTTATCTGATTGTAAGCTCTATCCAGATGGGCGCAAATATAGATTATGCAATCGTTATTTCCGGGCGTTTTTTAGAGCTGAAAGAAAAAATGCCCAAGCGGGATGCTATCATAGAGACAATGAATTTTGCATTCCCTACGATTGTAACATCAGGTTCCATGCTTGCCCTTGCGGGAATATTGATCGGACAGATGTCGTCGGACGGCGCGATCTGCGGCATCGGCCAATGCCTCGGACG
Source organism: Lachnospiraceae bacterium (assembly GCA_021772075.1). GTDB lineage: Bacteria > Bacillota > Clostridia > Lachnospirales > Lachnospiraceae > Kineothrix. The sequence goes on along the minus strand of JAETNQ010000001.1, from coordinate 54,223 downwards.
CGGAACAATTATGTCGATCGTTATTGTAATGTTTGTCCTGCCGCAGATTCTTCTGCTTGGTGAAAAGATTATTGACAAGACTTCCTTTGCGGTATCCATTCCCTTAAAACCGGAAAAAAGTTCCGGGCTTATGAGGGTAGACGGTATTGTAAACGGACAGATCAACGGTATTGTCATCGGTGAAATGCACGGTTTTATACGGGGCGATGCTAATCTGTTTGTAAATATGGGAAAAATGGAAATAAGGGAAGACGACGGAAGTGATTTGTCATTGATCATGCAGAAAGAAAAGGAGGAAAACGATGAAAAATAAAAAGCTTTTCTCTAAAATTATGGCTTGGTCCATCATTCCGGCACTAATCTGCAATTTATTTCCGCTGCAAAGTCTGCGGGCAGAAGAACTGCCGGATCATCCGGCGCAGAAAGTGATAGAAATTAATACGGCAGACGATTTCCTGTCTTTTGCCGCGAATTGTTTTTTAGATTCATGGTCCGCCGATAAAAAGTTTGTTCTAAATGCGGACATTGACCTGGAGGGAGTCGAATTTGGCGCCATACCGGTATTTGCGGGTACCTTTGATGGAAAAAACCATACTATTTCCGGATTCCGATACAGCGGGGACGGCTATGTAGCCGGTCTGTTCCGGTATATTGAAAAGGAAGGTTTGGTAGAGAACCTGAAGTTAAAAGGAGAAATCATTGCATCCGATGAGAAAGAATGCATCGGCGGTTTATGCGGCGTGAATTACGGCACAATACAAAATTGCAGTTTTCAGGGAAATGTAAGCGGCAAAACAACTGTAGGAGGCTTTGCCGGGGTCAACGAGGGAACAGGAACCATACGGAACTGCACGATGGGAGGCCGTGTGACGGGTTATTATTCGACGGGAGGTTTTGTTGGAAAAAACCACGGACTGCTCTCCTATTGCAGCAACCGTTCCTGCGTAAACAATGACAGTGAATGGGTAGAAGAAGATGACGAGATGGGCATGGGTCTGTTCTTAAGCATTAATATCAGCGGGTCAGGGACAGAACTTTTCAGCGGCGTGGACACGGGAGGCATTGCCGGATATTCCGACGGCACGATTACGGGATGCACCAACTACGGAAGAATCGGATATGAACATACGGGCTATAATATCGGAGGAATCGCGGGCAGACAGTGCGGCATTGTATCTTTATGCACAAATACGGGAGCGGTATACGGCAGAAAGGATGTCGGCGGTATCATAGGACAGATGGAGCCGTATATCGAGGTAGATGAAGCAGCGTCGCTGCGCAATGCAGTCAATAAGCTCCACGATTTGATTGAAAAAACAATTGATGATATGGAAGAAGGGAAAAATGCCATCAAAGGAGATTTGGATGAACTGACCTCCTACAGCGACGGCGCGGCGGATGCCAGTGATGCACTGGCCGGGCAAATCGCGGACTTTACAGACGAAAACCTGGATCAGGCACAGTCCATGGCAGACCGTCTGTCCCATGTAATGGATATGCTGCCGGATGTATTTGATGATGTTTATGCAGCAGAAGACAGTTTTTCCAATGCGAACAAAACATTGCTGCTGATTGCCGACGAACTGAAAAATGCAGGGAATATAGAAGGGGAATATATAGAAACGGATTATGGCAGACTTGCTTTGCTTTCTACTGTAGGCGGAAATATAATAAGCCTGCAGCATTACCCGGCGGCAGGAGAGACGGTTCATATTTTAGCGGAACCTGATAATAACTATCAGTTAGACCATATGAATATCATTGATGGAAACGGCAATTCCGTTTATATACAAAAAGAAGATGAAAAAAATTATACTTTTACAATGCCCGAACCGAATGTCAGAGTAGAAGCATATTTTTCTTATCAGGGCGGAGAAACGGAATTTGAAAACGGGGTGGAAGAAGCCGGCCAGCCGGGTCCAAAAGAAGATGCCGCCGACATTGATATGGAAGAAACGGAAAACACCGAAGGGAAAAAGGATGCGGCAGATATCCCTGACAACGGCACAGCAAATGCTCCCGCCAACGGTGCGGCGGGCGGGGAAAACGGCGGCACAGCAAATGCTCCCGCCAACAGCGCAACAGACGGAGGAACTGACGGAGCCACAAATACCCCGGGCAGCGGCTCAGCGGACGAAAAAACTGACGGCGCGGCAAATAGCCCTGGCAGCGGTGCGGCGGACGGAGAAAACGGCGGCACAGCAAATGCTCCTGGCAGCGGTGCGGCGGACGGGGAAAACGGCGGCACGGCAAATGCTCCTGGCAACAGCGCAACAGACGGAGGAACCGATGGAGCCACAAATACCCCGGGCAGCGGCGCGGCGGACGGAAAAAACGACGGCGCGGCAAATGCTTCTGGCAGCGGTTCAGCGGACACAGAAAGCAGCACGGAGGAAAGCGAAAAGGATGGCAATATACCGGACGGTATCAACGTATCGGACAACGGACAACAGATTCTCAAATCCGATTCCCAGTATATACCGAAACTGCTGATGGCGGAAGCGGGAGAACGCGGATCGGTCAAAGAAATCAGCAAAGAAACTGCCCAAACGGTTATTCGGTTAAGTTCTAATCTCAGCGGCAATGCATCGTATGAGACAGACGGCTCCACAGCAACCGTAACCGTAATTCCGGATGAGGCATATACCGTGGATGGCATCCCTTCGGTAACGGCAGACGGACAGTCCGTTTCCGCATCAAAGTCCCAGGAGGGTGAATATACATATACCTTTGGTATCAGCAGCGGCACGACCTATCAGGTGAATATTATATTCAGAAAAATGGATAAATCCGAGGCAGCCGGCAACGCCAAAGGAAATATTCATGATGCAATCAAGAAACAGCAGGCAGCAACCGAAAATGTAAATGCAATCATTCAGGAAATCCAAAGCAGTTCGGACATAACTTCCGAACAGCTAAGCAGACTTGCGGAAGAGCTGGGCAAAATGTTGAATGCATCTTCTGCTGTTCTGGCTAACCTGAATATGGCGGCTAATATTTGGGGGCAGCAAATATCCGATAAAATAAATAGTATAGGAAGCAGTATGCCGGAAGTGCTGGAACAACTGCAGAATGCGGTCGATTCTGTAAAATCAGCCACCAGGGATGCAGGAAGCATCGTAGATTATGTAAACGGACAGCCTAATCTGCATTTTTCAAAGCTTGGCTCAGAGTTTGACGCCAATAGGGAAAATCTGCACGGCCAGCTGCGGGGGATATCAGGCAGCATAAAAAATCTCAGCAATCATGCGTCAGATTATTCCGATGTGGTAAACGACGATTTAAGGGCGGTCAACGACCAGATTAACGTTATATTTAATTTGCTGGCAGATAATGTGATGAATTACGGGGATATCAGCGTAGAAGAGCTATATGAGGATGTTGACATAGAAGACACGGAGGCCATTACCTCAGGCAAAGCGGATAATTGCAGAAATAAAGGCGTAATCAAAGGGGATATCAACGTGGGAGGCATTGCAGGAGCGATGTCCATTGATGAGGAAGACCCTGAAGACAGCGCTGCCGGCAGCGTGGATTATCAGATCGGAAGAAGATATTTTACAAAATGCATTATTACAAAAAGCGTGAACGAAGGATATGTGACAGCCAAAAAGGACGGCGCCGGCGGAATTACAGGATACATGCGGCATGGCATCGTCGTTGATTCGGAGGGTTACGGCAGCGTGGAAAGTACGGAAGGCGATTATGTCGGAGGGATTTGCGGTGAATCATTTACAGTAATTAAGCGCTGTTATGCATTATGTTCTGTTTCAGGAGGCAAGAATGTAGGCGGCATAGCCGGTTTTGCAGATACCTTAAAAGATTGCTATGCGATGGCGGACTGCAGGGCGAAAAAAGGACGGGTAGGAGCTATTGCAGGACAGACGGTGAATTACGATGATGCCTTGAACGAAGAAGAGATTAAAGTAAGCGGTAATTATTATGTAGGAGATAATATTTACGGCATTGACAATATTAGTTATATAGGCGTCGCTGAACCGGTCAGCTACGAAAAACTACTGACAGCAGAAAATCTTCCTACGGAATTCCGTCATCTCAAAGTGATTTTTAGAATCGACGATTTATATCTTGGCACACAGGAAGTGGAGTTCGGGAAAAAACTTTCACAACTGGACTATCCGGAAATTCCGGAAAAGCAGGGATATTATGGTGTATGGCCAGACTGCTCGGATCAGGTTGTAACAGGAAATCTCTTGATCGAGGGCGAGTATAAAGAGGATGTCACCGTTGTTCAAAGCAACGCCGGACAGGCGGCAGAAGAACAAAGCAAATGGGAAAAACCATATGCTTTAGTTGAACAGCGTTTTACGGAAGATACCGTTTTGAATGCCGAAATCAGCGATAAAGAGCCTCCGGAGGACGCTCAGAACAAACAATATGTAGTTTATGATATTTCGTTGGAATATGCCCAAATAGGCAGCGCGGATACATTTGCCATCCGTCTTTACAATCCTTACAATGATGTCGCGGTATGGGGGTATAAAGACGGAATGTGGACAAAAATGGAAAGCAAGAAAAGAGGACAGTATGTACAGGTTTACATGACCGGGCCAAAGCAGTCTTTCTGCATAATAGAACAGAAATCAAAGATATGGATTGCCATAGCCGGTGCGACAGGAGGCATTCTATTCCTTCTGTTGCTGGCAGCAGGAATTAAAAAAGTAAAACGGAAACACAAAAAGTAAAAATCAGAAAAGCAAAAATGGAATCTATAAGGGGTTCCATTTTTGCTTTATATCAAAAGCCGCCGCCTTTATTGGTCTAAAATTGTTTTTTCTATGATATCTACCGCTCTCTCATTTTCCTGTTGGCATACAACAACGACTTCCTCGTCTCCCTTTTTGATTGCCGCCTCCGTATCCGCCCCAAGCTGCACGAAACAAATATAGGGTTCGATCACCTCTATCCGGGACGCCTGCACTTTTCCAAGCTCCTGCGGCCTCTCCCGGTATTTTACCAGCAAAGCATCCCTGTATGCATTCAGCATCTTTTCTATTTCCGGCAAATATTCCGCTTTTGCCTTCAAAATGATCATAATATCAATATCCGTTTCTATATTCATTTTTTCTGCCAAAAAGTCATCATACATTTCTTCGCTAATTCCGGTTTCTGTCTTCAGTTCCGCTGCCGTAAGCCGCTTATCCGGCCAGTAATTTTCTCCCAGAATATTTACCACCTCATTTTTAATCTTATTCATGGGAATATATACACTGACATTTTCTTCCTCCAAACTGCCCTCATTTCCGCTGCCCCGCCTTACGTTTTCCACGCTGTTTGTATTGGAATCGGAAACCAATTCCCTGCCGCACCCTGTCATAACCGGCGCCGCCAAAATCCATATACTCAATACCATTATCAATGTCATAGCCAATGTACGTATCTTCATAATCATCCTCCATACTGCCGGCAATACTTGCTTCCTGTCTGTTTTCATTATTTCCCAATCAATAAAATTTATCCCAAATCTTAATTATTTAAATAACTGTTATGAATATGTTGTAACTATGGTATAATAAGGAAGGACAAAAGGGCGATAAATTTGCAGGATATTCCCGCAGTCTGCCGCCTTACGCTGCTCCAGTCCCCATCACTACTACGAAAGGTACCGCTTTACCAATGCTTTTTAACTCTTATATATTCATTTTTATTTTTCTTCCCGCCGTCCTTTTCGGATGGTACGGGCTGAACAAACTGAAAAAATATGAATTGGCAAAAATTTTTTTAACCGGCATGTCCTTATGGTTCTACGGTTATTTTAATACCTATTATCTTTTCATCATTGTCGGCAGCATCCTTATCAATTACCTGATCAGTTATTTGCTGACTTTTTGCAAAACCAAAAAGACGAACCGCTTGGGTCTGTTTGCCGGTATCGGCGCAAACCTGGCGATTCTATTTTATTTCAAGTATTATGACTTTTTCATTGAGAATATAAATTATGTGTTTGGGACGGATTTTAACCTGAAGCATATTCTTTTGCCTTTGGGGATCAGTTTCTTTACTTTCCAGCAATTGTCCTTTATCATCGACCGCTGTACCGGAAAGGCAGAACATTATTCCTTTACGAATTATGCTGCCTTTGTCACCTTTTTTCCCCAGCTGATTGCAGGACCTATTGTTTTATATAAAGAAATCATTCCCCAGTTCGATGATCTGGCAAACAGAAAGTTTCATATCTCCAATTTTGCCAAGGGTATTTCTTTATTTATCATAGGATTAGCCAAGAAGGTTCTTTTGGCCGACGTGCTTGCCCTTGTTACAAATTTCGGGTTTGAACAGACTTATTTTCTGGATTCTCCCTCTACTCTGCTCGTCATCCTGTCCTATACCTTCCAGATCTATTTTGACTTCAGCGGTTACAGCGACATGGCGATAGGGCTGGGATATATGTTTAACGTCCGGCTTCCGGTCAATTTTAACTCCCCTTATAAGTCATGTTCCGTCAAGGAATTATGGCAGCGCTGGCATATGACTCTTTCCCGCTTTTTTATTACTTATGTCTATATTCCCTTGGGAGGCAGCAAAAAAGGAAAGGCACGGACAATTTTCAATACCATGGCTATTTTTGCCTTAAGCGGCCTATGGCATGGGGCTAACTGGACTTATGTAGCGTGGGGAATTATGCAGGGACTTTTGGTCGTTTGGGATAATCTGGGCATCATAGGCGTCAGGGGAAGCCAGGAAAAAAATCCTTCCCGTTTTTATATTCCAAGATGGCTGGGATGGTTTTTTACTTTTTCATTCTTTAATTTATCCTTGTTTTTTTTCCGCAGCGAAAGCATGGCCCATGCTTTCCAAATGTTTAAAAATCTGTTTTCCTTCCAGAATACGGGATATATCCATAAGCTGGCTGTAAAGATGGATATTCCTGAATTTTATATTTTTAAACAGGCTATTACCATGTTCGCTCCGGGAATGCTTCCTATTGCTTATATCGTATTGCTCCTGCTGGTCCTGGCCGCCAGCGCGTTTATCCTGACAAGAAAAAATGCGCTGCAGATCGTGGAAACAACAGATTATGGCTCCAGATTCTGCTGGTTTATCGTTATCCTGTTTATCTGGTCGCTGGTTTCCTTTTCACAGGTCAGCACATTTATTTATTTTAATTTTTGATGGGACAGGGTTATTTTTACGAGTGACTTTACGAAAGGACTGACTATTTCATGTTAAAGACATCGGAACTTCAAGAATATACGGCACAGAAATTTGTAAAATGTTTTTTCCGGCGCATCCTTTTTCTTATGGCGGCCATAGGCGCTGTCGTCGTACTTATTGACCCCTTTTTCCACTACCATAAACCATGGTTTGGCCTGAAAGCGGTTCTCACCGATAAAGAATACCAGTGTATCGGTTCTTTGCGGACTTTTGAATATGACAGCCTGATCGCAGGCTCCTCCGTAGCGGAGAACTATTATAACGGCTGGTTTAACGACGGTTTTGACTGTACCGCCATCAAAGCAGTCCGTTCCTATGGCGCTACTGCGGATTTATGCTATCTTCTGGATGCTGCCTATGAAAAACACGATTTGAAATATATTTTTTACAGCATGGACACTTCCTCCCTGGCCGCAGACCCTGTTCCTACTTACGAGCTGACGGGATGCCCCATGTATCTGTACAATAAAAATTATTTTGACGACGTAGAGTATCTTTTTAACAAAGGGGTGCTTTTTGAAAAAATACCCTATATGATCGCCAATACTTTTTTAGGAGATTATGATGCTGACGACTCTTATAACTGGGCGCAGTGGAAAGAATTCAACCAGGATATGGCTCTCGGCCTTTATATCCGCACCCCAGAAATCGCTCCCATGAAAGAAAAAGATTATTATCGCGACACTCTGGAAGCCAATATTAATTTAATAAAAAAACAGGTAGAAAACCACCCGGAAACGGAGTTTAAGATTTTCTTCCCGGCTTATTCCATGCTCTTCTGGGACAACCTTTACCGTACCGGGGATCTGGAAGCCTATCTCTATAATATGGAACAAGCCGTTGCCGCCCTGCTGCCATACGGTAATGTGGAACTATTCTACTTCCAGGATGAGAGGGAGATCGTTACCAACCTGGACAACTATATGGATACCCTGCATTTCTCTCCGGAGATCAACCAATATATGGCAGAAGCAATTATTCGCGGAAGCAACAGGCTTACAGAGGATAACTACCGGCAAAAGTTTTCCCTCATGAAGGATTTTGCTTATGAGATCGTCTATGAACTTATACTCCCTTATGAAGATTCCATCAGGGTTGGGTAATATCCAAAACCAATCCCACGGGGCAATGATCCGATCCAAATATTTCCGTATAAATTAGCGCATCCTCCAGGCGTTCCTTCAACGCCTCCGATACAAGAAAATAATCGATCCGCCACCCCGCATTTTTTGCTCTGGCGCTGAACCGGTATGACCACCAGGAATAAGCGCCTTCCTTATCAGGATAAAAATACCGGAATGTATCCACAAAGCCGGCTTCCGTCAGCTCCGTAAATTTTTCTCTCTCTTCATCCGTAAATCCCGCATTTTTCCTGTTTGTCTTAGGATTCTTCAAATCGATTTCCTTATGGGCCACGTTCAGGTCCCCGCAGAAAATAACCGGTTTTTTTGTCTCCAGCCCCTTTAAATAAGCAAGAAAATCTTTCTCCCACTGCATACGGTAAGAAAGCCTTGCCAGTTCATCCTGGGAATTCGGCGTATATACCGTTATAACATAATAATCTTCGTACTCCAAAGTAATGACCCTTCCTTCGTGGTCATGCTCCTCCACGCCTATTCCATAAGCCACGGATAAAGGTTCCTTTTTTGTAAAAACAGCAGTTCCTGAATAACCCTTTTTTTCCGCATAATTCCAATACTGCAGATATCCGGGGGTATCCAGTTCAATCTGACCCTCCTGCAGCTTTGTCTCCTGTATACAAAAAATATCCGCATCCACTTCTTTAAAAAAATCGAGAAACCCTTTACCTACACACGCCCGAAGCCCGTTTACATTCCAGGAAATTAATTTCATGCTTCTTTTCGCTCCTTCCAGATAAAACTAAATAGATATTATATGGAATTGCGGTTCCTGTCAATACGTACTTCCCTCAACTGCCATTGCATCCCTCGCACTGGCGGTCTCCGCCTCTGCAGGAATGCCCTGTGCCTGAAGCAGCGTCTCCTCCACTTCCTGGGAACCGTCATAATAATGCAGCAGCAGACCGACTACCCGCGCATAGCTGAGCGTCCCGTCCTCCACTCCATTTAAAACCATAGAAGTCTCTGAAAGCTTATCCGATACCTTATCCACCACTTCCGTACTGATCACCGCCTTGGCCTCCACTTTCTCCCATGCATCTTCCTCCAAAAATATATTTTCCTCCTTCACTTGGGGAGAAATATTTACATGGGATAAATACACCTCTGCATCTTTTCCTATCGCTTTATAAAATTCATTATCAATATAGTTTAACACGCTCAAATATCCGCTATACTGGAATACGGCTTCCGAAGAATGGATACAGGCGAGAAATCCTATCATATTCGCCTCTTCTTCATACATAAAACCTTTCAAGTGCGCATATTCATGGCAGATCGTCGCCGGACGGTTGATTTCATGCATCAGTTTATTATAGTTCACTTCCATTGAAAAAGGAAAAAAATATCCTTTCATTTTCTGCTGGCTGAAAAATCCGGAAAATGTAAACTGTTTCGGCCTGGGATAATATCCGGCCAACTGCCCGCATTCCCCGCCAAGCTCCTGCATACACGCTATCAGCGCTTCTTCCATGTCTGCCGGATAAATAATATTCCCGGCTTCATCTCTTTCTACCTGTACTGCCAGTTCATTCGCCTTTATTACCACATAATCCCTTAGCCTGCTCAGTTCCTCTAACGTATACTCCTTGGACAACAGATCGCCCACGGCAAATCCTTCCTCCGCTTCCCTGCACAATATCCCGTATTTTTCTTCCAGTACGGAACAATGATAAGGAATAAAGCAATTCAACGTCATCACTACGGCCACCCCGGCAAATATCCATCCGTAAACGGCAAAACAGCCCTTGCAAAACTTTCTTACCCCGCTCCTGTTTCCTTTTTCCTGCCCTGTCCTGCTTTCACCAGCAGGCCGGGACATGCCCTGCTGTCTTTCTTCCATCCGGATAATACCATATACAACGGCCAGCAGCATAACCGCCGCCGTTAAAACAGCGCCCGCCGCAACCATTATTTCACCTACGGAAAAAGGAAACAATCCCATGACCCTGCCGTATGTATTCACCCATAAGGGATAAATATGCGCTACATAAAAATCACAGAAAACCTTGCTCTTCCATGCCAGAAGATTTGCCAGCACCACAAAAATCCAAAACCCCCATAGCAGCAGGCGCCTCTTCCCCCTGTCCGGCCGCCTCCCCCGCCAAAAATCTCTCCGCCACATCCGTATACCTCCCATATCGTACCCGGAACCTTCTCCTATAGCATTAGAATAACATACAGATATTACATGGGATTGATATTTTGTAAATTTTTTGTGAATATTTTATATTTAATTTCTATTATAATACTTATTTTTGGTAAATTTATACAATATTTTAGATGGAAAACCAGAAAAGTCCGGCAATCAGATGCAAGAATTCTCCCTCATTTCCCGTCTTTTCATTATAATTCCCGACTATATATCGTCTTATAATAATAATTTATCGAATATCAATAAATTATTATTGACTTTCAATTTGCCCAGTGATAGGATAAATATCAACAAACTAATTTCATTGACCAAGGGAGGCTTTCCTATGAAAGATAAACTGACGCTGGCTACCAAACTGCTTTTAGATTTTATGTTTTATGCAGGAATACTTGTAACTCTTACTCTTCCTCTCAGTATAAAATTTTACGGAAGGTACAACAGTTATTTTGCCAATCATTATATTCCGCTTATCCTGCTTTTTTTCTTTTCCGGCGTATTTGCCATTCTTATCATTTATGAACTCAGGAAAATATTCCGCACCGTCCTGAACGACGACTGCTTTATCCGGGAAAATGTCATAAGCCTTCGCCGCATGGGCACTTACAGTCTGGTTATTGCCCTGATTACGGCCGGCCGGCTGTTCCTTTATATCACTCCGGCCGTCCTTATCGTTATTCTCGTTTTCATTATAGCCGGACTTTTCAGTAAAGTTTTATCTCAGGTATTTGATAAAGCTGTTGCATACAAACTGGAAAACGACTTGACCATTTAGGAGGAAACCCATGGGAATTATAATTAACTTAGATGTGGTAATGGCGCAACGAAAAAAGGGATTGACCGAACTTGCCAAAGAAGTCGATATCACCCTTGCCAACTTGTCCATTTTAAAAAATAACAAAGCCAAAGCCATACGGCTGTCCACGCTGAACGCGATCTGTAAATCGCTGGACTGCCAGCCCGGCGATATTCTGCAATATATTGACGAAGAAAAGGAGGAAGAAAAAAAATGAACGAATATCCAAACTCCGCATGCGACCCTGCATCCCAAGCTGCCGAAGCCATACCATTCATAACAAAATCTCCGACACTCATGGCGGAAGAAGAAAAAGAAAAACGAATCCGGCACTTTGGCCTTTTCGGCCTGAGCAGCGTTATTTATGCTCTTTTTTATACCTTTTGCCTGTACAAAAACGCTTCTGGTATCACATACCCTTTTTTCACAGGCGGAACCCTTTTTTATTTTTTCTCGTCCTTAAAAAAGTTAGGGATTTCCGCGAAAAAAGATTCCGTGTTTTATGCGGCCGGTATTGAACTTTTAGGCATTTCCACTTTTTGTACCGATAATAAAAACATTATTTCCATGAATAAATGGGGGATTTTTATCCTGTTCTTTATCCTGTTTATACACAATTTCTATCAAGATAAACTATGGGATATTTTTAAATACCTTCAAGCCATACTTCAGACTGTCCTCGGTTCCTTACAAGCATTTACAAGACCCGTCATCGACTTTAAACTATACCGGAAAGCTGAAAAAACGAAAGAAAAGGGCAAGCTGTCCAGCGCCGCTTATATCTTTATCGGTGTTCTTATTTCCCTGCCGCTGCTTACTATCGTATTATCGCTGCTTTCCTCTGCGGATATTGTTTTCCGTTCCTTTATCCGAGATTATATTTTTATCGACTGGCTTTCGGAAAACTTTATAGGATTGAGCTTTTCCATCCTTTTTTCCTTTTTTGCCTCTTACTGTATTCTTGCTTATCTGGAAAAACGCTCTATAAAAGAAGAAGTAACCGATAAACGTACAGGGGAACCTCTGGTCGCCGTCACCTTTACCGCCCTGTTATCTTTGATCTACCTTCTGTTCAGCGGTATTCAGATCATTTATTTGTTTGCGGGCAATATGCAGCTTCCCGAACAATATACCTATGCGGAATATGCGCGGGAAGGATTTTTCCAGCTTCTCTTTGTCTGCCTGATCAATCTGATCCTGGTACTCGTCTGCCTGGGCAGATTCAAAGAAAACAAAACGTTAAAAGCCATTTTAACCATAATATCCTTATGTACTTATATTATGATCGCATCCTCTGCCATGCGCATGCTTTTATATATTCAATATTACGACTTGACTTTCCTGCGCTTTTTCGTGCTTTGGGCCTTAATCGTAATATTTTTCCTGATGACAGGCATTTTAATCCATATATACAAAGAAACCTTTCCTCTGTTTCAATATTGTATAACGGTTGTTACTATCCTTTATATTGCCTTTTCTTTCAGCCGCCCCGATTATTTTATTGCCAAATATAATATTGCGCAAATGCTGGAAAAAGAAGGAACGAAATCCGAACGACCGGATTATGACACGGAATATCTGCTCAGCCTTTCCGCCGATGCCGCTCCGGCTATCCTCGATGCAAAAACACTGTCCGCCCTCCTTAACGGCCCGGAAAGCTCCGTCCGCTGGATACAGGACTTAGAATCATGGAATAACGATGACTTGAGAGATTATCGTCCCGATACTTACCGGCCGACTACATGGATGGAAAAATATCTCCATTATACGCATTATAGCAGTATACAAGTAACAGAACACGAAGGTTCCCGCTGGAGGACTTTTAATCTTTCCCGCTATACAATGAAAAAATGCATGAACCCCTTTGCTATGTCGCTGTTTATGAAGAATAAATGCCCTATTTTTTATTCTTTATACTGAATATCAAAGAAAACGGTATTTCATTTAGCATGAAGCATTTCCAATACCGTCAAAACGCATCTCCTTCAAAACACTGACACACAAAGGAACCGCCAGCGCAAAAGAAAGAACATCGGATACTGTCTGGCATGCTTCCACGCCGAACAACCCCCATATCCTCGGCAAAACCAGAATCAAAGGTATAAAGAACAAACCCTGCCTTGCCGCTGCCAGAATAGAAGCTTTCAACGCTTTTCCGATGGACTGGAGCATCATATTAGACATAACGATCCACCCGGTCAGGGGAAATGCCAGGCATTGCAGGCGCAGCGCCAGCGCACCGATCGCAATAACCTCCGCATCCCCTTTCCGGAACAGGCCGATGATTCCAGGCGCGAACAAAGCGCCCACAATAGAAATACCAACCAAAAATAAAGTGGCATATTTCACACAAAAAGCAAATCCTTCCCTCACGCGGCCATATAGCTTCGCCCCATAGTTAAATCCGCATACGGGCTGGAATCCCTGGCCGAATCCGATCAGGGCGGAGCTGGCAAACATCGTTACCCTCGATACAATGGACATCGCCGCGATTGCTTCATCGCCATAAAGCCCGGCTCCATGATTCAATAAAATCCCGGATATGCTGGCTAGCCCTTGTCTGCATAAAGAAGGAATTCCGCCTCTGCAGATCTCCTTCACATAATGTCCATTCGGCTTGAAATTGCAAAACTGTATCCTTATATTGCCGCCCTTCCTGCTTTGGAACAATAAAAGCAGAAAACTGCAAAACTGACTGACTACGGTAGCCGCGGCCGCTCCCGCCACGCCCATGCCGCAAACAAAAATCAACAGCGGATCCAGCACAATATTAATCACCGCTCCTGTCACGATGCCTACCATGGCATATGCCGCGCTCCCCTGAAAACGAAGCTGGTTATTCAACACCAGCGAAGAAGTCATAAACGGCGCTCCTATTAGAATAATTCTTAAATACGCTTCCGTATATGGCAATATAGTAGGCGTCGAACCAAGAGCCACCGCCAGCGGCTCTAAAAAAGTAAGTCCTCCGGCCATTACGGCAATCCCGCAAAGAAAAGCCAAAAAAAAGCCGTTTGCCGCCATCGCTGCCGCTTCTTCAAAATCCTTTGCCCCCAGACGTCTTGAAATATAATTCCCAGAACCGTGTCCGAAAAAAAATCCCAGCGCCTGGATCAAGGCCATCACAGAAAAAACAATGCCTACTGCCGCCGTAGACTGCCTGTCGATCCTGCCTACAAAAAAAGTATCGACCATATTATAAAACGAAGTCACCAGCATACTGATAATCGTAGGCACGGCCAGTTCCCCAATCAGCCTTGGAACCGGCGTCTCCGTCATATATTTATATTTCTCTTCCTGCTGCATTCCATCCATTTCCTTTTTATTCTCCGATCGCCTTCTGTTTCCATTTTCCCCATTTATAACAAATAAACGTAATAACCGCTCCCAGCGTCCATGAAACCAGTAAAGAAATAAATACGCTTTCGCATCGTCCGCCCGGATATTGCTCGCTTCTGGTCAGGTAAGCCAGCCCATACGCCACCGGCACACGGATAGCCACCGTAGTAACCAAGGAAATCCACATAGGAGTCATCGTATCGCCGGCTCCGCGCATAATGCCGGACAAGGACTGGGTAACTGCCATAGCGATATATCCAACGGCAAGGATCTGCATCATACGCATACTCATATTTACCAGCTCTTCCGTTTTTGTAAAAATGCCCATCAACTGGCTGCCAAAAAGAAGAATCATCACAGTGATCGCCGCAGATACGCCCATAGCAATCCATGTCCCCTGCTTCGCGCCTTTTTCCACCCTGTCAAACTCCCTGGCTCCTACATTCTGCCCTGCGTAAGTAGTCATCGCCGTTCCAAACGAAAAATTGGGCATCATCGCAAAACCATCCACCCTCATCACAATAACATTAGCGGCGATAAACATCTCCCCAAAACTATTCGTCAAAGACTGAACAACAATCATCGCCATGGAAAAGATAGCCTGTGTCAATCCTGAAGGCAGGCCAAGGCGTATCGTCATCATAGCGTATTTTTTATGTAATTTCAAATATTTCTTTTTAAAATCAAAAACATCGGACATCCTCAGCAGTTTCCAGAAACAAAGAACTGCGGACAAAGCCTGGGCAATCGCCGTTGCCAATGCCACGCCCGCCACTCCCATATGGAAACTGGCAACAAACAACAAATCCAACACGATATTCACAATCGTAGCGACCAATAAGTACAAAAGCGCCGACACCGAATCGCCAAGCCCCCTGAGAACACCTCCCAGAATATTATAATATGCCATCCCGACAATACCAATAAAAATAATATTCAAATAAGACTCGCACCATCCAAGGATCGTATCCGGCGTATCCAGCAGCTTCAGCAAAGGACCTGAAACCAACGGCCCTATTATCATAATAATCACGGAAGAAATTGCCGTCAGCGTCACGCAGCTCCCGATCGTTCCCGACAGATCCTCCCTCTGTTTTGCCCCAAAATATTGGGAAACCATAATCCCGGCGCCTACCGAAATACCTACGAACAAAACAAGCAGAAGATTCAGGATAGGCGAAGCGCTTCCTACTGCAGCCAGAGCGTTATCTCCCACATACTGCCCTACAATTACGCTGTCTGCCGTATTATATAACTGTTGGGCAATATTCCCGATCAGCATCGGAACGGCAAACGCTATGATCTGTTTTCCAGGAACTCCCACCGTCATATCGATAGGGGCGAATAATTTTTTTAATCCTGATAATTTTTTCTCTTGCATAACAACCTCGTCAATTCATAAATTATTAAGAAAATTTTTCACATTTTTCCAATATTCCTGTCATAATATAATTATGGCGAGTATTCATCATATATATCTGCCGCATATACTATGATAGAAAACTATAGCGGTAAAACATATTCTACAAGATTATAAAAATAATATCAACTATATTAACTTCATTTCTTTCTATATAAATGAGGAAAATGGAACATATGAAAACAATAAAACATATAAAAATATTACCTCTTTTTTTATCTGCTTTTGCCCTCCCTGCTCTTTTTTTCAGCGGCTGTGCTTCCAAACCTTCACCGGCTCCTGTCGATGAAGCCAATATTGACAAATATGAGATTGTTATTCCCGGCATATCCAGGGAATATAACCTTTTGTTTCTTACAGATAACCATATGGTTCTCCCGGAAACGGAAGCATCCCAGGAAATTATGGATTATTCTGACCAGCGCCTCGCCCAGTTTACGGAAGAAACCGGCATAGTCTCTTCCGACCAGTTTTTATCTTGGATCGCTTCCTCCGGCGAATGGGAACTGGATGCCTTGCTTCTGGGCGGAGATATTATTGATTCCCCCTCCCCGGCCAATATCAGTTATTTGAATGATTCCCTGGAACAGTTGGAGATCCCATATATCTATGCTCCTGGCAACCACGATTGGACTTATCCTTGGGAGTATATGACAGAAAAGGGAAAAGAAGAATATCTTCCCCTGCTGTCGCCTTATATGGTTTCCGTTAAAAACGAATTTTCCAAAAATACGACTTTCCATACGTTGGAATTCGACGATTTTATTATTGCAGCAATCAATAACAGCGATAACCAGATTCCGCCGGAGGCTTTGGAAGAGTATAAGAAAATCGCGGAAAAAGGCAAGCCGGTTCTCCTTTTGCTTCATGTACCTTTTTATACACAGCCTCTTCTCGACAAGACCTCCTCTGTCTGGCAAAACAGCGTAGTACTGGGAGGCGGTATTCATGGAGGAATTTATCCTAACGATGTTTCCGCAGAGTTTATCGGATTAATTACCTCCAATGACAGTCCCGTAGCGGCAGTGCTTGCCGGACATGTCCATCTTTCCGATATCTCTTATATCCAAGGGGAAAAAGAGATTCTGCAAATAACCGGGGATGCCGGATTTAAAGGAAAAGGCACAATTATTCATATTACTCCATAAAACATTTGCGTACCAATTTCGACATTTAATCATAAGATATAACAAATGAATGATAAAGGATTTTGTTATGTACTTGTTTTTTGGTATTTTTTTCCTGATACTTCTTTTCTTTTTCTGCCTGAACTTCTGGCGACGGAAAAAAATCATTAAAAAAATCTGTGGTATGTCCACGGAGGAAAAATGCTGTCTGCTGGACGAACTATTAGAGCCTTTTGGTTTCTGCTATATGCCCTCCCAAGATATTTTTACCTCCCGGATCGATGCCATGCAGCGGGAATTCGGCTATTGCGCTTTGTACGACAAGGCCGCTCTTTCCTTTCATATGGTTTTCGATTGTCTGCCCGTTTATTTTAATTACAACGCCAGAACCTGGCTGGTAGAGCTATGGAAAGGGCAGTATGGAATCAATACCGGCGGAGAAATAGGAATTTACTACGCAGATGACATCATACCCGAGTCAAAATGGGAAAATACGATTTTCCAGTGCGTGAAAAACGAAGATATGGCAGGACTTTCCTTTAACCTTTTCCGAAAAGGCATGGGAATTGCCGACGTAGGGGCAAGGCACTGGTGGCTGACGGCTTTCTCCGTAGGACGGTTCTCCCATCCGGAAGACCTGTATATGCGGGCCAGCATTACTTTCCCTCATCACGAAATGGCAGAAGCTTTTACGGAAGGACTTGTACGTACCGGTTATTGTCCTGACGATATTTGTATCTGCCACCATACTGTCACCTTTTCTTTCGCCAAATCATTTGTAAAATACGGCTGTCTGCGGCGTCTGCATATCCGCTTGGTACAATGTGCGAACCGCTTCTGGTGCAGAACCTATCTGTTTATCACCAGGCCGTTTTGCCTTTCCTTAGATAAAATCTTATATCTGTACTATTATCTTCCTTTTATATTCCGAAAGATACTCCGCATTAAGAAATATAAAAAAATAAAACGAAAAAGAAGGTAAAGAGATGAGTTATTATTCACGTCTTTCCAAATCTTTTGAGGGAGCCTTAAAGCTCCCTCTCACAGAACGTTCCAAATATGTTTTTATCAGCGACTGCCATCGCGGCGTAGGAAATTCAAACGATAACTTTCTGAAAAACCAGAACTTATACTTTGCCGCATTACAACACTATTATAGATTAGGATATACCTATATCGAGCTGGGCGACGGCGATGAACTGTGGGAAAACCGCAGCATGAAACAAATCATGGAAGCCCACGGCAATGTATTTCTTCTTCTTTCCCGTTTCCATGAACAGCATCGGCTGTATATGCTCTATGGCAACCATGATATGGTAAAAAAGAACAGCCGGTATACGGAAAAACATTGCCGGAGCTGTGGCTGTGTCCTGGATAATCATTTTTATCAGGAACAGGAAATTTCCATCCCCAATATACCCTTTTATTCCGGCATCATATTAGAAACCAATTTTTCTATGGATGTTTACCTTACCCACGGACATCAAACGGATCTTTTTAATTCCTCTTTATGGAGGCTCTCCCGCTTTCTTGTCCGTTACTTATGGAAACCCCTGGAACATTTCGGCGTTCTCGATCCTACCAGCGCCGCTAAAAATTATACGAGAAAACACAAAGCGGAAGAACGGCTCCACCACTGGGCAGAACAGGAAAACCATATCCTGGTCACCGGCCATACCCACCGTCCTGCCCTTTCCGCAGAAGACCGTTTTTATTATAATAGCGGAAGCTGTGTCCATCCCCGATGTATTACCTGCCTTGAGATCGAACACAAATGCATACGCCTCGTAAAATGGACGCTCGCTACCAGGCCGGATATGACTTTGTACGTATCAAGGGAGAGCATCGCCGGCCCGCTGCCGCTGGACCGGCAATACTGACCCCCCGCTTTATCATTCTGCTTCTATCCGCTCATTCCATCCGTTTTCCGGCATCCGTTTATCTATCCTTATACAACACAAACGCCTCATATGCTCCCAATTTTACCATTTTTCCTTCATAAGAATTCTCCCTGTTCGATATGATGCAATCCGCTTCGACAAACTCTTCCGGTATTAAAAACTCCGCTTCTTTATCCGAAAAGCTGCAGACAACCAACAATTTTTCCCTCTCCAAAGTCCTCGTATAAACAAAGAATTCTTCGCTGTCCTCCAACAAAAGTTCATATTTCCCGTATACGACTACAGGATATTGTTTCCGCAGACCGATCAATTTCTTATAATAATGGAAAACGGAATTCCTATCTTTTGTTTCTGCTTCGGCATTGATTTCCTTATAATTGGGATTTACTCCGATCCACGGCGTTCCCTGGCTGAACCCTGCATTTTCCGTATTATCCCACTGCATCGGCGTTCTGGCGTTATCCCTGCTCTTCGCTGTCAGGCATGGCCAGAATGCTTCATGGGATACATGGCCGCTCCCGCACCATTCCCTGTACGCGTTCACGCTCTCGATATCACGGAAATCCTTCATACTTTGAAAAGGATAATTCGTCATGCCAAGTTCTTCTCCCTGATAAATATAAGGAGTCCCCTGCATCATATGCAGACAAGTGGCCAGCATCTTTGCGGAAACTTCCCTGTACTCCGGCCTGTCGTCCCCAAAACGGGAAACCGCCCTTGGCTGGTCATGGTTATCCCAGAATAAGCTGTTCCAAGCCTTTCCATACAATTCGGTCTGCCAGCGCGACATAATTTTCTTCAGCACAGGCAGAGAAACTTTTTCATCCGTCCATTTTCCATACTTTCCGTCGCTTTCCACATGCTCGAACTGAAACACCATGTTCAATTCCCTCGTATCCTCGCCCGCATATTGTTTTGCCAATTCCGTCGTCACTCCTGCCGTTTCCCCTACTGTCATAATATCATATTTTGACAATACCTTTTCGTTCATCTCCTGCAAATAATCATGAACCTTCGGCCCGTTTACACAATAAGGATTGGCATTTCCATAAAAACCCTGCACTTCCCCATCCGGCATTTCTTTTGTCTTGGAGATCATACTGATGACATCCATACGAAATCCATCGATCCCCTTCTCGCACCACCAAGTCATCATATCGAATACTTCCCGGCGCACTTTTGGATTCTCCCAGTTCAAATCCGGCTGTTTTTTAGAAAACATATGAAGATAATACATATTTGTCTCTTCATCATATTCCCATGCCGAACCTCCAAAGCAGGCGCCCCAATTATTAGGCGCTGACCCGTCCGCTTTTCCTTCGCGCCAGATATAATAATCCCTGTAAGGATTATCTTTTGATTTCCTGCTCTCTACAAACCACTTATGTTCATCGGAAGTATGGTTCACCACAAGATCCATAACGATACGGATCCCTCTTTTATGGGCTTCCGCCAGCATTTCGTCAAAGTCTTCCATCGTTCCGAATTCATCCATAATCGCCTGATAATCGCTGATATCGTATCCATTATCATCGTTGGGCGACTGGTAAACCGGGGAAAGCCAGATGACATCGATCCCCAGATATCTTAAATAATCCAATCGGCTCGTGATCCCCTTCAAATCTCCGATCCCATCCCCGTTACTGTCCATAAAGCTGCGGGGATAGATCTGATAAATTACCGCTTCTTTCCACCATTTTTTAACCATAACTTTACCTCCGGACATTTTTTTATATATGACATATTATAGCGTATCCGTTTCAAACATCCTACGTTTTTATGATTAAAAAGTACATTATTTTGACTTTTCTCAAACCGTCTCCATCTTCTCAAAATTCATCGTGGCAATCGCCATCATTCCCGCCGTCATAAAAACAACCACTCCTACCAATACAACCAATCCTATTTCCATCGAAATAAGACTTCCGACCGCGGCTCCTATTGCTCCTATACCAATGACAATTCCTTCAAAAAGCACTCTCGCATACTGTTTTCCTGCCAGTCCAAGAATATTTCCTAAAAATGCCTCCACCATAATATCCGCATAAAGCTTGCACGCCTGAATACAGATATAGGCCAAAATAACCAACAAAATCTGCAGGAAAGGAATTCCAAACACAATTCCTGTCGGCAAAGCAATCAGGCATCCGTCAATCAATGACCTTATATGCTCGATTAAAGTAGAATACCACAACTTGCATAAAGCCGTATCAGGAATCAGATAGGTATATGGCTTTTTTAATTCCTTTCCCCATTTTCCCTGGTAACCGGAAAAAATAAACGTAAGATAAGCCATCACCCCTAAAATAACAAAAACCTCATATCCTCCAAAACCATGATTTCTGCCACCGATTATTGCCAGCCCAATACCAACTGCAAAGCAGACCAATGTATAAAAGCCGAAAATAAAAAACCGGTTCTTTTTATACTCCAATAACTGCCTGTAAAAAATGGCTTTTGCATATTTTCCTTTATAAACAACGGTAGCCTTCCCATATTTTTTCTTCCATCCTACAATGGCTACCTCTCCAGCCTTCCCTTTCTTTTTCGCCGCTTCATAATCCTCAGCGAATTGAATCGCGTCTTCAAAAAATTCACCGGTACATTTCATGCGGCGGGCCGCTAAAAACAATAAAATAACGGAAACGAAATACAATATGGAACAAACAATATTCACTGTTTCCGGCCCTATAAATAACAAATGAAGAAAAGCAATATACCATCCCACCACAGGAACCATCTGGATCGCAGGGCTATGGAGATAATTCACTACCGGCCAAAAGCCGATTCCCTCCTTTAAATATACTCCGATACCGATTAAAATAAAAATGCCGACCAGAAGATACATGCCGATCTGCACCGCAAACATCTGCTTTTTGTCCAATTTTTCATTTCCATAACATAAAATCATAATAGAACCTTCCAGAATATTTTCCACTATAAAAGAAAATATAAAATATACCGCCATTTTCCAAACCGGCATATCAAGCCACAATATGCTGGCAACAATTACGATAATATTTAATATCAACGTTACTATCATATTTTTTATATGGGCATATAACAGGATTTTCTTAGGGCCGATGGGCGCAGGAAAAAGAAAATGAATATCCGGTTCCCGGAAGACCAGCCCTTTCCGTTTGCTATAAGAAATCATATTAGAGGGAATAAAAATAAAAACAATTGCCGTCAATACCGCCGTCAGAACAGATGCCCCTTCCACCTCGAACATTTCAAAAAAAACAGGAAGAGAGCGGAAAATAAAATAGAAATAAAAAATAACAAAAGCAGCATAAATATATGTCACCGGTTTTTTCAACGCTCTTTTTACACGATTCTTAAAAGTCTTTCTGTAAAGATAAAATATCATATTCATTTTTCTTCTTCCTTCTCATTATCAGTCACATGGAAAAACAGCTCTTCCAAATCTTCTTCTTTTACATCGCTTTTTTTATAGGAAGCAATAATGCGCCCCTTATCCATTACAAACATAACATCCCAAAGATCCTTCACCATTTCCAGCATATGGGTACTGATTAATATCGTGGTTCCCATTTCCTTTAATTCCATAATTATCTGCTTTAACTCCTTAATAGCGGCAGGATCCAGTCCGACCATAGGTTCATCCAGTAAAATAACCTTTGGACGAATAACTAAAGCACAGCAAATACTCACTTTCTGCATCATTCCTTTAGAAAGTTCGTTTCCCAGCTTATCCTGCTTATCCGTCAGTTCAAATCTTTCAAAAAGTTTTTTGATATCCTCTTCGTTTACCGGAACATGATAAGCGTTAATAATAAATTCTATATGCTCCCTTACCGTAAGAGCTTCATACATCGCTGGAAGTTCCGGCACATAAGCAAAAATTTTTTTTGCTTCCAGGCTTTTTGCATCCATACCCCGGATCAGGATCTTTCCTTCATAACGCAGCAGCCCGGCAATACTCTTGATGACCGTGGACTTACCGGCTCCGTTCGGTCCCAGGAGTATCCCTATCTCTCCGTCCTCAACGGTAAAATTCACATCGTTCGCCGCCTTATACTTTCCATATGTTTTCGTCAGATTAAGAATCTCCAGCATTTATCCATACTTCCTTTCTTATAAAACCGCGACAGAAATTGGATTTTCTGCCGCGGTTTTACCATACTTCCTTATACCTGCTTGCGCATCAGCGCAATTCATTATATCGTGTCACCAGCCGTCAGGCTGATGACCTGCTTGCGCATCAGCGCAATTCATTATATATCATTTTCTACACATTAGTCAACAAGGCCGATAAGCCTTCAAATATCCTTTTAACTCTGTTTCTATTTGCTGAAAAGCCGTATCCGCAGCCTGTTTTAATTCTGGAAACGCATACTCCTCATATTTTTCCGCTTCCGGAACTTCGGAAAAATCTTCCTTATCCTGTACTTCTTGGTCTTCGTCTGTTTCTCCCAGTTCCTCTGCCGCCGCTTCGCTCTGTTCCGCTTTCTTCTTCTCCTCTTCCGCAAGTTCCTCCTCAGTAGGGAGATTCCCATACCGGCCGGAATTGACAAATTTGACATACTCCTTTTCAATCCCCATCACTCTTCTGAGAATCTTCTCCATCAATCCCAGCTTTTTACCTTTTGGAATATTCGGATTGTTCATCACCGACTTGGCTTCCGCCAAAAAGCTGTTCATCTTATTCATCTTCAGCTTTTCCACGTCTTCCTTTGTCTCGCACGATTCCATCTGCCTTTTATAGGCTTCCCTCTCGTTTTTTATTTCCACATATTCCTTGTATTTTTCCGGACAGTTCCTTTGCAGATAAGTGATCTCTTCCGGAGTAAGCGTCCCTCCGGATTTCAGCTTCGCATCGATATCCGACATCTGCCTGCCTTCCCGCATCCTTTCCAAATCTTCCTTATACCGCTGGATCTGCTTTTCCTGGGGGCTCATTTCTTTTTTCAATGCCTTCCCGCCGTTTTTCTTCTTTTGCTGCCATTTACTGTCCATTTCCGCCAATTTCACAGTATTACGGATCGAACCGACTATCGGTAACATCATACTTCCAACCTCCTTGTTCTTCCGTTGCAAATCCGTTTGCAATCCTATTATTATATAATTAGAAAAAATAATTTTCTACTAAAAAACATGTTATGATTCCACCGCATCTTCTACCGTTAAATATTTCAATTCTCCCTTCTGATCGATGACCGTATAACTTTCCATTATACTTTCAATATATTCCGATACTCTTTCGCTGGATATCGTATTGGAAATATTTTCATCATCCGCTTCGTCATAGTAGCGTTTCACAAATTCCACTACATAATATTGGTTATTATCGCTATCTTCAAGAACTGCAAGATCCCCGCCTGTTCTTCCGTCTTCATACAGCCAGTCAGCCATAACCGCAGGAACGCTGGAATGATATGCGCCTTCCCTCAAAGAAGCGTCCGTTTCACTGTCTTCATACATCACTTTATTTTCTTCGGAAGCATTTTCCAGACACAGCTCCTTAAATGCTGCTCCTTCTTCCCGTCCTTTTTTCATAGCTTCCGCTTTTTTCTTGGCATCTTCCATAGCTTTTGCCACATCCTCTTCTGAAGCTCCTTCTTCCGTTTCCGCTTCAAAAGCAAAGCTATGGTAATCCACTCTGTCGTAATTCAGGACATTTTCCGCATAATAATCTTTGATTTCCTGCTCTTCCGGCGCATTCTGCTCGATCAGGTAATTATAATATTCTCCTGCCAGCAACCCCTCTTTTGCAAAAGGTTCCAGATTTTCCTCTGTAGCATATTCCCCATAAGACAATTTATAATAATTTTTAACCGTTGTCCCTGCTGCTTCCGCATTTACTGCAACTTCATTTAATATGGCCTCATAATCTTCCGCATCATCATAAACAAAATTGTTGGCCGCCGCATCGTCTGCCAAAGCCTTCGTCTGCCTGATCTGCTCTACCGCAAGCTGTTCGAACAGATCTTTGTATGTCATCTCGCCGCTGTACGGCTGGTCCTCCAAATCCTGCGTCGCGTCCACTCCCATATAAGAAAGCAAAGAACCATAAGTCATCATATAATTATTTTTCATCAAATAATAATAATAATCAAACTCCAGTTTTGTCACGGAATGTTCGCCGATTGTCACATAAGCATCGCTGGTCGCCGCTTTTTTACGTAAAACAGAAGCGGCAGCGGAACCGATAATCGCTATCACAATAAGGGCGCATACTACAATCACTCCTATGCGCATCATTTTTGCATCCCGCTTGTCCTTTTCTTCCTGTTTCTTTCTCTTTTCTATCTTTCTTTCATATTTTGTCTGGACTTTCTGCCCGTTATTTTCCTGCGCTTTATTTTCTTTCGCCATGAAATTGTATTCCTCCTGTTATCAATATGTCATCGTTTATTTTAACACAGATAACGGAGGAATACAAAAAAAGTTTCATTTATTTTATTGCAGATGCTGCAACCGCCCCATCTTTTATAGCTTCTCCCTCTTCACTTCCATCCGTCGTAATATTAATATTCCGATTTACCTTTGCATCATAAGTCCCGGCTTTTACAATATCAGCAAGATCGATGCCGACCGTTTCTTTCATCGTTTCAAAAAGCTTCGCCATCACCGCCGGCACGTTATCCGCTACGGAGCTGACGCCGTTCATCTGCCCGTCCCCGCCGATAATCGTAATCTTATCGATCTGCGTCAGAGGTTCCGCAATCTTGCCCGCAATATCAGGAAGTACCTTGATCAGCATCTCAGCCATAGCCGCATTGTTATATTTCTGGTAAGCTTCCGCTTTCTTTTCCATAGCTTCCGCTTCCGCAAGTCCTTTCGCCCGGATAGCCTCCGCCTCTGCCTCGCCGACCATACGTATTCCGGCTGCTTCCTGTTCTTTGGAAAACTTCTGGGCTTCCGCTTTCGCCTTCATAGCGTCCGCTTCTCTTTCCTGTTCGAATTTCTCAGCTTCCGCCTTTCTCTGCCTTTCATATAATTCTGCATCCGATTGCTGCTGGCGCGCGAATTTATCTGCTTCCGCTCTCTTGCGCACTTCCGCATCCAAAGCTTTTTCCCTTACTTCCGCCTCTTTCTGCTTCAAGGTTACTTCTTTTTCCTGCTTTGCAATACTCGCTTCCGCAGTCGCTATTTCTATTGTCTTCCTCTGTTCCTGTTCCTGGATACGGTAAGCTGCATCCGCTTCTGCTTTCTTCGTATCCTCCATCTTCTTCAGTTCGGATTTCTGAAGGGAAAGTTCATTATTTTTCTTAGCGATCTCTCTTTCCGCATTAATACGCGCATCGTTTGCCTGGCGGTCCGCATCGGCTTTTGCCACAGCGATTTCTTTTTCAGCCTCCGCCTTGGCGATCGCCGCCTTTTTCTTAATCTGGGAAATATTATCAATACCCAAATCATCGATCACTCCATTGCCATCCGCAAAATTCTGCACGTTAAAGCTGACAATATCAAGACCCATAGCCGCCAGATCGGGTTCTGCGTTTTCCTTTACCAGATTAGCGAATTTCTGCCTGTCGCTGACCATTTCTTCCAGCCTCATCCGGCCTACGATTTCCCTCATATTGCCTTCCAGCACTTCTCTGGCAATTCCGGCTATGTACTGTGTATTCTGGTTCAGGAAATTCTCCGCGGCCAAAGCAAGCCTTTGAGGTTCGCTGCTGATTTTTACATTTACTGCCGCATCTACCTGGATATTGATATAATCCGCCGTAGGAACCGCATTGGATGTCTTTACATCAATAGCAATCAGTTTCAGGCTCAATTTATCCATACGTTCAAAAAACGGGATTTTTACGCTGGCCTTACCTATAATAATTTTCTTCCGAAGACCGGAAATAATAAATGCCGTATCCGGCGGAGCCTTTTTATACCCTGTCACAAGAATAATAGCGACAAAAACGACTATTACTAAAATAATCAAAAACCCAAATAAATTCATCCCATACCCTCCATTCTCTTTTTTTGTCTATAATATTACGCATTTCTTTATAAAATGTCAATTTAATCGGAATATATATTGACATTTACCAAAAAATAGTAGTAAATGGAAACAGAAATTATTGATCAGGAGATGATTCTTATGAACCAAACAATCCAACAATTATATGACAGGAAATCTGTACGCGTTTTTACCGATGAACCAATTACCGATGATGAAAAGCAAATGATACTTACATCTGCCCTTCAGGCTCCTACTGCAGGAAATATGGCTTTATATTCCATTCTGGATATCCAGGAACAAAGTTTAAAAGAGGAACTTGCCAGAAGATGCGATAACCAGCCTTTTATTGCCAAAGCTCCCCTTGTGCTTATTTTTTTGGCCGATTTTCAAAAATGGTATGATATTTTTTATGCCTGCTGTGACGAATCCCCTAAAATAGAAGAAGCCGATCTCTTCCTGGCTTCACAGGATTGTGTTATTGCCGCGCAAAACGCCGTGGTTGCCGCGCAATCCATGGGGATCGGCTCCTGCTATATCGGTGATATTATGGAAAATTTTGAAATCAACAAGGAATTGCTTCATCTTCCCAAATATGCTCTTCCTTATTCCATGGTCGTTTTTGGAAGGCCTACCCAACAGCAAAAAGACAGAATCAAGCCAAAACGTTTTGCATTAGAAGATATCATCCATATCAATACATACCGCCCAAAATCTATAGAAGAAACAATGCACATGTTTGAAAAACAAACGAAAAAAAATGGAAAAGAATTGGAGGAACATATCAAAGCATTTGCTAATAGAAAATTTTATGTAGATTTTAGAAAAGAAATGAATCGTTCCGCAAAAGCTATGTTAAAACAATGGACAGACTAATCAAAATACGGTTATTACGGGATAGATCTTATATTTCCCGACAATAACCGTATTTTTCGATATAGTACTTCTCACATTACTGCCTCCGTAAGCAGTTTTACGCACAGATCAATACCGAGCCTTCCGCTGTCCATATATAATTCATAGTATTTGGGATTTCCCCATTCCCAATTTGTAACGGCGTTATAGAAACCGCTTCTTCTTTTATCATTCTTTTTAAGGGTATTTTCTACTTCCGATTCGTTAATTCCTTCCTTCTCTATAGCTCTCTTTTTCCTTTTTTCGTTATCTGAATGAATGAATACCCGTAAGCTGTCTGCTTTCTCCCTAAGAATATATCCTGACGCTCTTCCGACGATCACGCATTTTCCTTCTTCAGCTACTTCTTCGATAATCCGTTTTTCTTCAAGAAATAATTTATCCGCCAAAGATAATTCCCTGCTGTTAGAAATTCCTCCTAAAGGAGTTTTGGAAAGATTAAAAAGAAATCCTCCGGGACTTCTTTCTTCCAGCCCTTCGATCTGTACGGAAGGTATCTTAAGATTTTTTGCCGCTTCCATAAGAATATTCCTGTCATATAGTTTATATCCAAGCGCTTCTGCCAATTTCCTGCCAATTTCATTTCCACCGCTGGCATATTGGCGTTCAATCGTTACAATTTGATACATATATACTCCTCCTTTCCATCTTTTTACTATTTTTCGAAAATTTCACTCTTTTGCTTCTTATCTTTATTATATACACTCTTTTTCTATCTCTCAATCATTTTTTTCAGAAAATTTGATTTTATATTTCTTATTTTTATGCCACACCAATTTTTTTATCATCCCTTGCATACAATAATTTCAAAATAATAGGAGTAGCAATCGAAGAAATAATAATCAGCAAAATAACAGAAGTAAAGTATACAGGCGTAAGAAGTCCGACGGATAATCCTTTCTGGGAAACAATAAGGGCAACCTCTCCTCTCGTCATCATTCCGACACCGATCTTCAGGGAATCGGACATATTGAATTTACAAATCCTCGCCATCAGGCCGCAGCCTATTATTTTTGCAATCAACCCCACCGCTACAAATGCAATAGAAAATATTAAAATATTGGCATTTAAGCTTTCCAAATTTGTCTTCAAACCGATACTGGCAAAAAAGACAGGACCAAACAGTATATAAGAATTAGTATCCATCTTGCTGGCTATGTATTCGGAATCCCTTATGGAACAAAGAATAATTCCCGCTACATAAGCTCCCGTAATATCCGCGATTCCAAAATATTTTTCCGCGATATAAGCCATGGCAAGACATAAGGCAAGGCCGGCGATCGGAATACGCCTTGTATGAGGATACTTGTTATCCACAAATTTGAATATTTTGAAACAGACAAATCCAACGACTATGGCAAATATAAAGAATAAAACCGTATTAACAACAACGGATGTCGGATTGGAATCCGGGCTTTTGAATCCCATAACAAATGTAAGTACGATAATACCGATAACATCATCGATAATCGCCGCGCTTAAAATCGTCGTCCCGACCTTTCCTTTCAGCTTTCCCATTTCTTTCAACGCTTCTACCGTGATACTTACGGAAGTCGCCGTTAATATCGTACCGACAAATACTGCCTTATAAAATTCTTCCGATCCCCATGGAGCAAAACCATAAAAAGCCATGTAAAGCAAAGCGCCTAATATAAGGGGAATAAATACTCCTGCACAGGCGATCAAAGCCGCGATCGGTCCTGTTTTCATAAGATCCTTCAAATCTGTTTCAAGCCCTGCAGAAAACATAAGGATAATTACGCCGATTTCAGCCATTTCAATAAGAAAATCTGATTGGTTCACTAATCCTAAAATACTAGGTCCAATAATAAGCCCGGCAATAATTTCCCCTACTACCTGGGGCGCTTTGCATTTTCTTGCCAGAATTCCAAAAAATTTTGCGGCTATTATAATAATGGCCAAATCTTTAAATACCGCATATGATTCCATAATACCACTCCTCACTGCCTCATTTATAAATTCAGATTTTTAAACAGATCTCCCAAAGAAGTACCGATCTGCTCGTTAGAACTATATTTCGCTGTTTCCACCCTTTCCACTTCATCTACTTCCGAATTCTCTTCCACCGCTTTCATGCTGAGGCTTATCTTTCCATCATTCGTATTTAATATCTTCACTTTTACCTTATCCCCTACATTCACTACTTCCGATGGTTTTTTAATTCTTCTCTGGCTGATCTGGGATATATGAACCAACCCGCTTAACCCGTCGGGAAGAGCGATAAATGCCCCATAAGGCATCAGCGACTCCACGGTTCCTTCCATGATGGTACCAGGCGCCAGCATAGATATTTTATGGTGAATCTCTTCTTCCGCTTTTTTCTTTTCCACTGCCTTCGCGGACATCACCAGTTTTTTCCTGCTTTCATCCACGGTAATTACTTTAACTGCCAGTTTTTTATTCACCCATTCTTCCAGATTTTCCACATAATTCAAAGAAAGATGGGATGCTGGAATAAATCCGCGGATACCTTCCGCATAAGCGATAACGCCGCCATTTACCACTTCATTTACTTTTACTTCAATTTCCTTCTCCTCTTCCATATACTGGTTTAATATATCCCAAGAAAGAACTTCTTTTGCTTCTTTGCAGGATAACTGTATATTCCCGGAGCCATCATCCATTTTTACCACAGTCGCCTTTATAGTATCTCCGATCTTCACTTCATCCAAGAGATTATATTTCGGATCATTACTCATATCCTCCGCTTTAATAACACCCTGAGCATAATAATTCAAATCAAGGATCACTTCTTCTTCATTCACGGATATGACCGTACCCGAAATAATATCGCCTTCTTCAATCTTCTTAAAAGACGCTTCCAGCTCCTTGCTGTAATCTTCCATCGTTTCCTGTTTCATTTCTTCTGCCATTATTTTCTCCTCCATTTATAGATTTTGTAAAATTGAATAAGTTGAACTTATTTTACAACCAATACACAAACTGAACGCGGAGCCATCCGTATTCTTCCTTCTTCCAAAAAGGGCATTTTTTCTTCTTTTTTCGGAATCGAATCCGATAGATATTTATTTCCAGTATCCGCCGCTACATACCATCCCATGTCACATGTTATTGGAGGAAGGTAAAATTCCTGCTCTTCCCAGAATACATTAATCGCAAGACATACAATATCATCTCTTGTATTCGTTTTATTTCTGCCTGC
Source organism: Lachnospiraceae bacterium (assembly GCA_021772075.1). GTDB lineage: Bacteria > Bacillota > Clostridia > Lachnospirales > Lachnospiraceae > Kineothrix. Next base: position 23,150 of record JAETNQ010000001.1, on the reverse strand, counting down.
ATAAATAATACGAAGTATCTTACAATAATCATTCGCCTCCGTAACCTGTATTTCAGGAAAACCCAATGAACAACACCCGGTATCTTTTCTGACAATATCATGTTCTTTCCGGAATCCTATCATATATCGGAAAAATTCAAATATATCTTTATTTTTTTCAAGCAATTTCCAATCCAGCCACGAAATTTCATTATCCTGGCAATAAGCATTGTTGTTTCCAAACTGAGTATTACAGAATTCGTCCCCGGCTAAAAACATAGGAATTCCCCGGCTCATCATAAGAACTGCCGCCGCATTTTTTACCATTTTCCGGCGAAGATTCAAAACTTCCTCATTATCCGTCTCCCCTTCCACGCCGCAGTTCCAGCTGCGGTTATCGTTGCTTCCATCCGTATTATTCCATCCATTATCCTCATTATGTTTCCAATTATAAGAGTAAAGATCCCATAAAGTAAATCCGTCATGGCAGGTTATAAAATTAACCGACGCATTATTTCCCCTATATTCGGGATCATATAAATCTTTAGAACCTGTAATTCTTTTTGCTGCCAGTCCTGACATACCGTAATCGCCTTTTAAAAAATCCCGCATTTCATCTCTATATCTTCCATTCCATTCCGACCACCGGTTCCATGCCGGAAAACTTCCAACCTGATAAAGGCCTCCTGCATCCCATGCTTCTGCAATCAGTTTTACATTTCCAAGAATCGGGTCAAAAGCAAGGCTTTTTAATAATGGAGGATTATTCATTGGAGAACCATCCTCATTTCTCCCGAGAATTGTAGCAAGATCAAACCGGAAACCATCGATACGGTATACCGTTGTCCAATAACGGAGACATTCCATAATCATCTGCTGAACGATGGGATGATTACAGTTCAGTGTATTTCCACATCCGCTGAAATTATAATAGCTTCCATCCGGCGTCAGCATATAATAAATATTATTATCAAATCCCTTAAAAGAGAAGCAGGAACCCATCTCATTCCCTTCTGCCGTATGGTTAAATACCACATCCAGAAAACATTCAATTCCATTTCTATGCAGTTCTTTGATCAATTCCTTTAATTCCGTTCCTTCATGGTTATACTCCGCTTTCGCTGTATAACTCGTATTCGGAGCAAAAAAACTGACCGTATTATATCCCCAGTAATCTAATAACTGTTTTCCATTCACTTCCCTGTAATCCTTCATTTCATCAAACTCAAAAACGGGCATAAGTTCCACAGCATTTACACCGAGATCTTTCAAATATTCTATTTTTTCCTGAAGCCCCCGGAAAGTTCCAGGATATTTCACGCCGGAAGACCCATGTTGGGTAAAACCCCTGACATGCATCTCATAAATAACCAAATCTTCCATAGGGATCAAAAGCTGGTTCATTCCAAGCCAGTCAAAATCTTCTTTTACTACCCTTGCTTTATAACTTACTCCTTCTTTTTTCTTTTCTCCCCATATTCTCTGGCCGCTCACCGCTTTTGCATAAATATCTAAAAGATAATTATTTTTATTAAATAATAATCCCTTTTTCATATCATAAGGACCATCAATCCGATAGGCATATTCAAAATCTTCTATATTCAATCCAAATACAATCATAGAATATACTTTTCCTATCCTGTAATTTTCAGGAAAGGGAATAATTGCATAAGGTTCATCTTCCATTCTATGAAACAGAAGAAGTTCACATCCTGTTGCATGATAAGAATGAACGGTAAAATTAACGCCGCAGGGAATTGCAGTAGCGCCATTTACTTCATATATTCCGGGACGCACTTCAAATCCGGATACCTTATCCATAGGAATCATATGAATACTTCTCATAGGAGAAATTACTTTATTATCATCTCCTAAATCTGCCTGAATTTCTCTTTTTTCCAGTAAATTTTCTTTCATACATTCATTCCTTTCTTTTATAATAAAAAGCCTATATATAATTTATTACAATCATATACAGGCTTCCCGTACAAAATATTAATATGCCTTGATAAATTCTTTTACTTCATCTTTTGTCGGCATAACACGCAGCGCTCCTTTTTTTGTCGTAATTAAAGAGGCCGCCGCATTGGCAAATGTCAGCATTTTTTCCAATTTTTCCTGATCCATATGGTCCAGGCCGTACTTTAATATAAAGTGTAAACAGCAGCCTCCGAAAGTATCCCCTGCTCCTGTTGTTTCTATCGTATTTTTTTGGACAAAAGCCGGTTTTTCCACCCTAAGATCCTTATAATAAGCGCGGCTTCCATCCTTTCCCATAGATAATACAATCAATTTTATATGATATTCATCTTGTAATTTCTTTATGCCCTGATCAAAATCCTTTTCTCCCGTAAACCATTGTATTTCGTTATCCGATATCTTCAAAATATCGCATTGCCCAAGTCCGTATGCTACTTGTTTTTTCGCATCATCAAGAGATTCCCAGAGCGGGGGGCGGAGATTAGGGTCAAAAGAAATCAAAGCTCCGCTTTCTTTTGCTTTTTTTATTGCTTTTTTTGTTGCCTTCCTGACTCCTTTATGAGTCATGGACAAAGTTCCAAAATGAAATATTTTGCAACTTTTAATAAGACTGTTGTTGAGATCCGCTTCCTCCAGCATCATATCCGCTCCTGGATTACGGTAAAAGGAAAAATCCCTGTCTCCTCCTTTCAATGTCTGTACAAAAGCCAAGGTAGTCCTTGCTTTTTTATCTATCACAAGGCCGGATATATCAATTCCTGCTTCCTTTAAAACCTCTTTCAATTTAACGCCAAAGATATCTTTCCCGACTTTTCCAATAAAAGCCGTTTTATCTCCCAATTTTTGAAGCATGGCAAGCACATTGCAAGGCGCTCCGCCAGGATTTGCTTCAAATATAGTATTTCCCTGCCCGCTTACTCCGTTATCCGTAAAATCAATTAGTAATTCACCTAAAGCAACTACATCATACTTTTTCTTCATACTTTCCCTCCCGACTTTACCTATTTATTTTAATATTTTAAAAAAATATGATTTTCCCGTAATATGCACAGAATGCACAAAGAAACAATATTCCATGGATACGTGATAATTTTTTCTTCCATAACACAAATAAAAATAAAAGTATAGAGGTTCCAATACATATGACACTGTCAAAGTTAAAAGAATTATTATAAGGAACATCGGTAATCAATGATGTAGTTCCTATAACAAATAATATATTAAAAATATTGCTGCCCACTATATTTCCAACGGCAATATCCGCCTTTTTCTTCATTGCGGCAGTAATGGAAGTAATCAATTCAGGAAGCGATGTCCCGAACGCAACGATAGTAAGTCCGATCAGCCGCTCATTCATTCCAAAAATCCTTGCCAAAGATGTAGCGGCATCTACCGCTATATTGCTTCCCGATACAATAGCGGCAATTCCGACAACTAATAAAAAAAGAAGCATGAATATGTTATCATTTACTTTGATTTCCGTTTCATCAAGGCCTACGCTTATCTTTCCTTTCTTTGCCATTATGATCAGATACACAAAATAAACAATCATAAAAAACCATAAAATTAATCCGTCTATCTTTCCAAGATGGCCTTTCCAATAACCGATTCCCGCCAAAAGACAGGTAATAGCTATCATAAAAGGAATTTCATATTTTATGGTTGATATTTGTACCGGTATAGCAACGATTACAGAAGTCACTCCAAGAATCAACAATATATTCATGATATTGCTGCCGAGGATATTTCCAATAGCGATTGCCGCACTATTGCTTTCCGCCGTATTCTTTAATGCTGCAGATATACTGACAGCGGCCTCCGGCGCGCTGGTTCCCATAGCCACTATAGTGAGGCCGATGATCAACTGCGGAATACCGAATCTGTCCGCAATCTTTGATGCCCCTCCTACAAACCAATCTGCGCCTTTTACCAACAATAAAAATCCAACAACTAATAATCCAAACTGAATTATTATTTCCATAAAAAATCCATCATTCATTATCTTCTTCCTTTGGAAGAGTCACTTCCTCATCATCTAGTAACATATTGCTATTTGGTAACACGGGATGTTTTTCGCTTTCCGGTATATCTTCCAGCGCATCTTCAAAATTTTCAAACTCATGGTCGCCGTCCGATACCTTTTCCCTCACTTTAGCTATCTTAGCTACTTTAGCGCCTTCATCAAGATTAATCAGCTTTACTCCTGATGTGATCCTCCCAAGAGTGGATATATCATCCATTCTTAACTGTATAATTGTCCCCATAGTCGTGATCATCATAATCTCATGGCTGTCATTTACCGCTTTTACTCCTACTACATATCCCGTCTTTTCTACAATCTTATAACATTTTACACCTTTTCCGCCGCGTTTCTGGACACTGAATTCATCCAAATAAGTTCTTTTTCCCATACCGTTTTCAGAAACAATCAAAAGAGAATCACCCTGATGGTCCAGCTGCATACCGACAACCTCATCCCCATCCGAAAGATTCATGCCTATGACTCCCATGGAAGTTCTTCCGGTGGCTCTTACATCCGTCTCCATAAACCGGATACACATACCATGCTTTGTCACAAGGAATATTTCTGTATTTTCATCGGTTATTTTTACTTCTATCAGTTCATCATCTTCTCTCAGATTGATCGCCGCAAGCCCGTTTTTCCTCACGTTGGAATATTCCATGATATGGGTCTTCTTAACAATTCCATTCTTCGTCGCCATAAAAAGATTTTTATTATTCTCATAATTCTTTATGGGAATAATTGCAGAAATCTTTTCTCCCGGATTCAGCTGCAGAAGGTTAATAATAGCGGTTCCCCTCGCTGTTCTGCTTGCTTCCGGTATTTCATAAACCTTTAACCGGTATACCCTTCCAAAATTAGTAAAGAACATAATATAATGGTGGGTTGTCGTCATAAGCAGATCTTCGATATAATCCTCATCGATCGTCTGCATCCCTTTGATTCCTTTTCCTCCCCTGTTCTGGCTTTTAAAATTATCGATTGTCATCCTTTTAATGTATCCCAGGCTCGTCATAGCTATAACGGTATTATCCTTTGGAATTAAATCTTCCATAGAAATATCATAAGCATCAAAACCTATCGTACTCTTTCTTTCATCCCCATACTTTTCAGAAATAATCGTAATTTCATCCCTTATCACGCCCAACAGCAATTTTCTGTCGGCAAGGATAGCTTTTAACTCCGCAATTTTAGCCAGAAGTTCCTTATGTTCATTCTCTATCTTATCCCTTTCCAAACCGGTCAGGGTACGGAGCCTCATATCAACGATAGCCTGAGCTTGCGCTTCGCTGAGCTGAAAACGCTCAATCAGCCTCTCTTTCGCCCTCTGTACATTTTCGCTGCTTCTTATAATCTGGATTACTTCGTCAATATGGTCAAGGGCTATCAGCAACCCCTGCAAAATATGATCCCTTTCTTCTGCCTTATTCAAATCATATTTCGTTCTCCTCGTCACTACTTCTTCCTGATGGGCGAGGTAATGGGTAAGCATATCGAGAAGATTCATAACCTTCGGCTGATTATTAACAAGAGCAAGCATAATAATCCCAAAAGTATCCTGCATTTGTGTATGCTTATAAAGCTGGTTCATAATAACATTGGCATTAGCATCCCGCCTCAATTCAATGACGATTCTCATGCCTTCCCTGTCGGATTCATCCCTCAAGTCAGTAATTCCGTCTATTTTCTTCAGCTTTACTAATTCCGCTATTTTCTGTATCAAATTGGCCTTATTGACCATATAAGGAAGTTCGGTTACAATGATACGGCTTTTTCCATTCGGCAGAGTTTCTATATCTGTTACAGCTCTTACCCTTACTTTTCCTCTTCCGGTCCGATATGCCTCTTCGCTTCCCCTTGTTCCAAGTATGATTCCTCCGGTAGGAAAATCAGGAGCCTTCACAATGGAAAGGATTTCTTCCATTTCGGTATCCCTGTCCTCTTCCACCCTGTTATCTATGATCTTTACTACCGCGCCTATGACTTCCTTCAGATTATGGGGAGGAATATTAGTAGCCATTCCTACCGCAATCCCTGTTGTCCCATTGACAAGAAGATTCGGAAAACGACTCGGAAGAACGGAAGGTTCTTTTTCCGTTTCATCGAAGTTAGGTACAAAATCCACCGTATCTTTATTAATATCGGCAAGCATCTCCATCGATATCTTGGAAAGCCTGGCTTCCGTATAACGCATGGCAGCCGCGCCGTCGCCGTCTACCGATCCAAAATTTCCATGGCCGTCCACCAAAGGATAATGGGTAGACCAGGGCTGGGCCATATTCACCAAAGCCCCATAAATAGAGCTGTCTCCGTGAGGATGATACTTACCCATGGTATCGCCGACGATACGCGCACATTTTCTATGCGGCTTATCGGGGCCGTTATTTAATTCTATCATAGAATACAGGACTCTTCTTTGTACAGGCTTCAGCCCGTCCCTTACATCAGGCAGCGCCCGGGAAGCGATAACGCTCATAGCGTAATCGATATAAGAATTTTCCATTGTTTTCTTCAAATCCACATCATGAATTTTATCAAAGATATTATCTTCCATTCTTTCCCTCATTTCTGCCTTCGTCAAATGTCAAGATTCTTTACAAATCTGGCATTTTCCTCTATAAATTCCCGCCTTGGTTCTACTTTATCCCCCATCAGGGTTGTAAAGGTCAAATCGATCTCTGACTCCGTTTCCTCATCCATTGTTACTCTTAAAAGAACGCGCTTTTCGGGATCCATCGTCGTTTCCCAAAGCTGCTCCGCATCCATTTCCCCTAACCCTTTATATCTTTGGATCTTATTATTCTGATCCCTTCCTACTTCTTTCAATATATTATCAAGTTCTTCGTCGCTGTAGGCATACCAGACCTTTTTATTCTTCTCCAATTTATAAAGAGGAGGCTGTGCCAGATAAACATATCCCTCTTTGATCAAATCAGGCATAAAACGGTAAAGAAAAGTAAGAAGCAGGGTAGCGATATGGGCGCCGTCCACATCGGCATCCGTCATAATAATAATTTTATGGTATCTTAATTTACTGATATCGAAATCTTCATGAATACCCGTCCCAAAGGCTGTTATCATCGCCTTTATTTCCGCGTTGGCATATATTTTATCCAATCTCGCTTTTTCTACATTTAATATTTTTCCTCTGAGCGGAAGAATTGCCTGGGTAGTACGGCTCCTTGCCGTCTTTGCGCTTCCTCCCGCCGAATCTCCCTCTACGATATAAATTTCACAATTTGACGGATCCTTATCCGAACAATCGGCCAGCTTGCCAGGGAGACTCATTCCTTCCAGCGCCGTTTTTCGCCTCGTAAGCTCCCTCGCTTTTCTTGCCGCATCCCTTGCCCGCTGGGCAAGAATTGATTTCTCACATATTATTTTGGCTATCGCAGGATTCTGCTCCAGAAAATAAGTAAGCTGCTCGCTCACAATACTATCCACCGCTCCTCTTGCTTCTGAATTTCCCAACTTCTGCTTTGTCTGCCCCTCAAACTGCGGATCTTCAATTTTTACGCTTATAATAGCAGTAAGCCCTTCCCTTATATCTTCACCGGAAAGATTTGCTTCGCTTTCCTTTAAAAGCTTATTATTTCTGGCGTAATCGTTAAAAGTCTTTGTCAAAGCATTGCGGAACCCTACCAGATGAGTTCCCCCTTCCGGAGTATTAATATTATTTACAAAACTATAAGAACTTTCTGTATAAGAATCATTGTGCTGCATCGCCACTTCTACATAAACGTTATTTCTTGTTCCTTCAAAATACATAATGTTTCCATACAAAGGTGTCTTGCTTTTGTTCAGGTAAGTAACGAACTCTTTAATTCCGCCTTCATAATGGAACTGTCTTTCGACCGGTTTCTGCCCTTCTTCCACCCTTTCATCCCTTAATACGATCTTAAGGTTTTTTGTCAGAAAAGCCATCTCTCTAAGCCGTTGTTTCAAAATATCAAATTCATAAACTGTCGTTTCCTGGAAAATCGTTTCATCCGGCTGAAAACTTACTTTCGTACCTGTTTTTTCTTTCGGGCATTCTCCTACCACTTTCAAGGAATAAGCCACATGCCCCTTTTCATATCTTTGCTTATATATTTTTCCTTCCTGGTAAATTTCTACTTCCAGCCAATTAGAAAGAGCATTCACAACAGAAGCTCCCACTCCGTGGAGGCCGCCGGATACTTTATACCCTCCGCCGCCGAATTTTCCACCCGCATGAAGAATCGTAAAGACTACTTCCACCGCAGGAATTCCAGATTTATGGTTAATCCCGACAGGAATTCCCCTTCCGTTATCGGTAACAGTGATGGAATTATCTTTATTAATTACTACTTCAATCGTATCACAGAAACCGGCAAGCGCTTCATCTACAGAATTATCCACAATTTCATAAACCAAGTGATGAAGCCCTCTTGATGAAGTGCTTCCTATATACATACCGGGCCTTTTTCTTACGGCTTCCAGTCCTTCCAATATCTGTATCTGATCCGCACCGTATTCGCTGTTATTACTCATTCTTACCTCTCATTCTGCCTTATTTCGGCCGTTCCTTTATGATCATCTAAAATGGATGTCATCTAGAATTAGCTTTTTATTGTTCCTTCTACTACCTGGAAAACTTTATTTATTTCAAACCTGTTATTGACAAATTCATCCAAACCCGTACACGTTATAATCGTTTGTATATTCCCTATACTATTTAAAAGGTAATTTTGCCTGTTGCTGTCAAGTTCGGATAATACATCATCCAATAAAAGAACCGGCGTATCTTTTGCTATCTTTTTTACAAGTTCTATTTCCGAAAGTTTTAAAGACAAAGCAGCAGTTCTTTGCTGTCCCTGGGATCCGAATTTACGAAGATCTATATTACCGGTAATAAAAGAAAAATCATCTCTGTGTGGGCCGACACAAGTCTGCTTCAGTTTGATGTCCCTCTCCTGGCTTTTTCTTAAAGAAGTTTCAAAATCCTCTATTTCCACATCAGGTTCATACTTTACTACAAGTTCCTCTTTATCGCCGGATAATTTTTTATGTATTTCATAGATAATTTCATTTAACTGCCCGACAAACATACGCCTTCTTTCTATAATTTTACTTCCAAAAGAAACGAGCTGGGAATCCCATATATTAAGGGTATCCTTAAGCTGCGGATTAAAATACATATCCTTTAATAACTTATTTCTCTGATTCACTATTTTATTATAATGATTTAAATTATAAAGATAAAAACTATCCAGCTGGCAAAGTTCCATATCTACAAACCTTCTTCTTTCAGCAGGACCGTTTTTTATAATGCTTAAATCCTCAGGAGAAAAAAAGACAATGTTTAATAAGCCTAAAAGGTCTGCCGCTTTCTTTAATTTCTGGCCATCCACAGCAATTCCTTTTGACTTATTTCTACGAAGATGCATATCCACTTTATAACCAATTTCTTCTTTAAACAGATAAGTCCTGATATGAGCCTCTTCCTGGTCAAAACTTATCATATCCTTATCTTTGCTTCCTTTATGTGACTTTGTTGTAGCAGACAAATAAATAGCTTCCAATACATTTGTCTTTCCTTGTGCATTGTCGCCATATAGAATATTGGTTCCTTCACTGAATTTCAGATCCAAAAAATCATAATTTCTAAAATTCATCAGCTCCAAAGATTTTATAATCATATATATTACACCTGTTAAGCTTTTATTTTTATCTTTTTTCCGTCAAATTCCACTGTATCATCATTATATAATTTTTTTCCTCTTTGTAAGGAGCATTCTCCGTTTACTTTCACTTTTCCCTGCAGGATCATTTCTTTCGCTTCCACGCCGGAACCAGCCATACCAGCTAATTTTAATGCCTGGCCAAGCCTGATGAACTCATCTCTTATTTCTATTATTTCCATACTTTTCCTTTTTAATCCATATTTTCATTCTTTTAGTTTACTGTTGTAAAGTTTACAGGAAGAATAAGATAAATATATTTTTCTTCCGCATCCCTGATAAAACAAGGGGCTTTCGGATTCACGAGATAAATATCGATTTCTTCATCCTCAATTACCCTGAGGGCATCGATCAGAAATTTAGGATTAAAACCGATCATAATATCCTTTCCCTTTTTTTCAATATCAATTTCTTCATTCATGCTTCCTACTGCGGAATTAATCTTAAGTTCCATCATTCCGTCCGTAATATTTATAATAATAGGCTTCTTATCGCCTTCTTTTACGAGCAAAGTAGCTCTGTCAATACAATTTAAAAATTCTTTTTTGTTGATTCTTACCTTTGTTTCATAATCGCTGGAAAGCATCTGGTCTATTTTAAAATAATCCCCCTCGATCAGGCGGGAAACAACTGTAGTATGATCGAATTCAAAAACAATATGTTTGTCCGTAAAGAAAATATGTACTTCGCTCTCCATATCGCCGGATAATATCTTGCTGATTTCATTCAAAGTTTTTCCGGGAACAACGACTTTTTTCGGCATATAAAAATTATTAAGCCTGATCTTACGGATCGATATTCTATGCCCGTCCAGGGAAACTACTTTTAAAATATCTTCATTAATCTCAAATAATTCTCCTGTCATCAATTTATTATTATCATTGTCCGCAATCGAAAAGATCGTCTGCCTTACCACTTCTTTTAAAGTAAACTGGGACACGATAATAGAATCGATCTTTTCAATAGAAGGGAGATAAGAAAAATCATCCCCTGACTTGCCAATAATATTAAATTTGGATTTTTCACAGGTAATTGTTGTTTTGTACATATCATCCGTAACGATTGTTATATCGCTGTCAGGAAGCTTTCTCACAATTTCAAGAAATATCTTCGCATCCAAGGCTATCATTCCTTTTTCAATGATATTTCCTTCTATAACTGTTTCTATCCCTAATTCCATATCATTAGCCATTAATTTGATTTCCGGTCCTCTTGCATCTACAAGGATACATTCTAAAATAGACATTGTCGTTTTATTAGGAACTGCTTTTGATACAGTTTGAACGCCGGTTAATAGATTTGATTTGGATAACATTAATTTCATTTTGGTAAAACTCCCTTCTCGAAAAGGTTCATAATATATATTAAGAATTTATTATTATACTTATTATGCATTGTTGATATGTGTATAACATTAATTATTATACTATTTTTCAAGGAAAAAAGAAATCATTATCTATGTGAAAAACAAAATATAACTCATATTTTTTTCATTAGTTACCCACATAAATGTTTTTACATATTTAAAATTACTAATTTAAGAAGGATTTATTTTCTTTTTTATGACTTCTATTTTATTTTTCAACTCTTCGTTAGTCTGTAATTCTTCGGTTATTTTGTTAACTCCGTGGATAATTGTGGTATGATCCTTTTTTCCAAGTATTTTTCCTATACTTTGGTAAGAAGTATCCGTCATGGACCGGCAGAGATACATGACGACTTGCCTTGGTTCCACGAATTCGGAATTTCTTTTTTTGGAAGTGATATCCTCCGCCCTCACGCCGAAATGCTCCGCTACTATATTAATAATAAGAGAAGGGCTTATTTCTTTCGGCTTGTCCGGATAAATAATATCTTTCAATGCTTCTTTTGCCATTTCCAAGTCAATTTCCACATTGTTTAATTTGGAAAAAGCGATGATTTTATTAAAAGCCCCTTCCAGTTCCCTGATATTCGATTTTATATTGGTAGCTACATAGGTAAAAACTTCATCATCTATGTTTTTATTGAAATTTTCCGCATTTTTTTGGAGGATGGCCATTCGCGTTTCATAATCCGGCGGCTGTATATCGGCGATAAGCCCCCATTCGAACCGGGAACGGAACCGTTCTTCCAGTGTTTCCATTTCTTTTGGAGGTTTGTCGGAAGATATAATAATCTGCTTTTCTGCGGCATGTAAAACATTGAATGTATGGAAAAATTCTTCCTGTGTACTTTCTTTTCCTATTATAAATTGTATATCATCGATCAGCAGAACATCGACTGTCCTGTATTTTTCCCTTAATTTCGTCATATCAGCGGCATTACCGCTTCGGATCGAACTAATTACTTCATTTGTAAACTGTTCGGAAGTAACGTATAGCACTTTTTTATTAGGGTTCTGTTTCAACACGAAATGCCCGATAGAATGCATCAGGTGGGTTTTGCCCAGTCCGGCTCCTCCATATATGTAAAGAGGATTATAGGTATTGCCGGGAGATTCTGCTACTGCCAAAGAAGCGGAATGGGCAAATTTATTATTGCTTCCCACTACGAAAGTATCGAACCGGTATTTTGGATTCAGGTTGGCCTTTTCATAATTAATGTTGTAATATGGTTTCGGCGCCATAGAATCTTCATTATTTTGATCGACGTCTTTTTCCAATATGAAAGATATTTCATATTCGTGTTCCATCATTTCAGAAATGGTAACCTGAAAATAACTTTTATACTTATTGCTGATATAGCTTAAAGCATGGGATTGTTCGGATGGTATGACAATAGTTACTACATCATTTTCAGAACTATGGAACATAAGTTTTGCAATCCATGTATTATAAGATATGTTGGACAGGTCATATTCTTTTTTAATCGTTTGTTTGATCAGTTCCCAATTTTCTTCAATAAAATTCATTGAAATACCTCCGGTTTATACAAGTATTTATATCTTAATATAAATAAAGTAAAATTTCAAATAGTTAATTTATCAACAAAGTTATGCACATTCGGGGGATAAACGGATGTATAAGTTCATGTTTATTATAAAATTCATGAAAAAGATGTGCATAATTAAATAAAAGGGTTAATAGTGAAAAGGACTTGATAAAAGATATATTATTCATATATTTCCATTTTTTTTTCACATGATATACTCTTCTTATCATCATGGTATAGTCATGTTATCCACAAATTATACACATATTGTGTATAATTTGGATTGTGGAAAAATAGAAAGATAGTTATTGTGGATAACTTTTTTGACCCTATATTTTGTGGTTGCTCTTTTGGTTTGGCAACTAGATGTTGCGTTAGTAAAAATCACGATTTTTTCGCTGTTTTTTAGGTATTTTTATTTTACAAAATTTGTCCTTATTTACTTGACGTATATGGTTTTATCCTTTATAATCGTAATGATATTTTTCAATACATTTGTTTAAAATATATTTGCCTTTCATGGATAATATAGAAGGTATTATGTATAAAGGCTGGAAAAGGAGGTGCATCGATTATGAAAATGACATTTCAGCCAAATAGGAGAAAAAGAAAAAAGGTTCATGGTTTCAGGGCTAGAATGAGTACAAAGGGCGGAAGAAGAGTATTAGCTGCCAGAAGAGCAAAAGGAAGAAAGAGATTATCAGCATAGGCCGCAGTATTGTGGCCTTTTTATTACGTAGAAAGGGACGCGGCTTTACATGGAATTCTCTGATTCTTTAAAAAAAAATGATGATTTCAAGAATGTGTATAAAAATGGAAGGTCTTATGCTAACAAGTATCTGGTAATGTATGTATTGAAAAATAACAGCGAATGCAACAGGCTTGGAATATCAGTGAGCAAGAAAGTAGGGAACAGCGTTGTCCGTCATAGGGTGACAAGGCTGGTAAGGGAAAGTTACAGGCTACATGAAAATATATTTAATAGTGGTTTAGATATAGTAGTCGTTGCAAGGAACAATGCGGCATCGGCTTCTTTTGCCGAGATAGAAAGCGCATTATTGCATCTTGGAAAACTTCATCATATAATAAAGATATTTTTTTATGAAGTTTAGTTTTTATTTTATTTGAAAATGATTATGAAAAAATTACTTATTTGCATGATTCAATTTTATAGAAGGTATTTATCACCGTTGAAATCGACAAAATGTCCTTATATACCTACTTGTTCCGAATACGGATTGGAAGCCGTAAGAAAATATGGAGCTGTGAAAGGGGGGCTTTTGGCTATTTGGAGGATATTGAGGTGTAATCCTTTTTCTAAGGGAGGATATGACCCTGTGCCTTAGAATACATGGAATAAAGTAAAAAGATAGTTCGTGGAAAGTAGGAGGAAAGAAATTGCCCGGAATAATTTTAACGCAGAATAAGACCTTTATTATAGGGCCGGTTGCAAAACTTCTCGGATATATAATGGAAGGTATTTTTTTCTGTTTGGACAAGATAGGTATTCCTAATATTGGTTTATCTATTATTTTATTTACGATTGTTATATATCTTCTTATGATGCCTTTAACGGTAAAACAGCAGAAATTTTCAAAGCTTTCTGCAAAAATGAATCCTGAACTTCAGGCTATTCAGGCAAAGTATAAAAATAAAAAAGATAATGAATCGATGATGAAGATGAACGATGAAACGCAGGCGGTATATGCAAAATATGGAGTTTCCGCTACCGGCAGCTGCGTTCAGCTTCTGATCCAGATGCCTATATTGTTTGCTTTATACCGTGTTATATATGCTATGCCCGCTTACGTAGGAAAGATTAAAGATGCATTTTTCCCTTTGGTGGACGAGCTGATCGCACAGCCTGGCAGCGTGGAATTTATCCAGACTTTTAAAGACGCTTCCATGTTTACCAAACAATTTGCCAATGAAGCTTTTACAGGCGGCAATATGGAATATATAAGGAATACTTTTATTGATGTGTTGAACCGTGCCTCTACGCTGGAATGGAGCAGCCTGGCCGAAAAGTTTCCTTCCCTTTCTGCAGATGTAAGTACGACAGTAGAGACATTGGAAAGATATAATAATTTTTTAGGATTAAATATAGGGAATTCCCCTTCCTTTATCGTAAAGGAAGCTATTGCAGCCGGATCTTATCTTATGGTTGCAGCTGCCATTGCGGTTCCTGTTTTATCTGCAGTGACCCAATGGATTAATACGAAGCTTATGCCGCAGCCTGAAAATAATAATTCTCAGGAAAATGCGATGGCTTCTTCTATGAAAACAATGAATTATATGATGCCTCTTATGTCTGCAATATTTTGTTATACGCTTCCCGCAGGTATGGGACTTTACTGGATTGCCGGATCTGTGGTAAGAAGTATCCAGCAGGTTATTATTAATAGACATATCGATAAGATGGATTTGGATGAGCTTATTAAGAAGAATGTTGAAAAAAGGAATAAAAAGCTTGAAAAAGCGGGGGTTAATCCAAAAACAATCAATAATTATGCAAATATGAGTACAAGAACCATTTCATCGAAGGCTTCTTCTATGACGCAGGAAGAGAAGGATCTTGCTGTTAAAAAATCGACAGAATACTATAACAGGAATGCAAAAGCAGGAAGCCTTGCTTCTAAGGCGAATATGGTAAAGCAGTATAATGAAAAGAATAATAAAAACTGACAGGAGGGTATTGTGATGGAATATATGGAAGTATCAGCAAAAACAGTAAGCGATGCGATTACGGAAGCATGCCAGAAACTTCTCGTAACAAGCGAAAAACTGGATTATATTGTCATTGAAGAAGGTTCTTCAGGGTTTCTTGGAATAGGTGCTAAACCTGCCATTATAAAGGCAAGGGTAAAATCTTCTATCAAAGATAAAGCAAAAGATTTCCTTGACAGTGTTTTTGAAGCGATGGGTCTTGTTGTTGCAATAGATATTAATTATGATGAGATAGACCATTATATAGATATTGATTTAAGCGGGGATGAAATGGGAGTTTTGATAGGAAAAAGAGGACAGACTTTGGACTCTTTGCAGTATTTGGTTTCTCTTGTGATCAATAAAGAGTCTGAGAATTATATCCGTGTGAAAGTAGATACGGAAAATTATAGGCAGAGAAGGAAAGAAACCTTGGAAAATCTGGCAAAGAATATTGCATATAAAGTGAAAAGGACAAAACGTTCTGTTTCTTTAGAGCCTATGAATCCTTATGAAAGAAGAATTATTCATTCGGCTCTCCAGAATGATAAATATGTAACAACTCATAGCGAAGGGGAAGAACCGTTTCGCAGGGTGGTTGTTAATTTGAAAAAATAATGAAATACGGAAATCATATAAAACCCTTGAATTTTCAGAAGTTCAAGGGTTTTATAAAATGGATGTTTTTTGGGAGTTTATTATTGTTATGAAAAGTGATACAATTACAGCGGTAGCTACAGGAATGGTGGATTCAGGAATTGCCATAATAAGGATCAGCGGTGAAGATGCTATTCAAATTGCAGATAAAATTTATGAATCAAAATCAGGAAAATCCTGTTTCCGTGAATTTTCTTCGCATACTATCCATTATGGTTATATCGTGGATAAAAGCAATGGCCAAAGGAGTATAATAGATGAAGTGATGGTAAGCCTGATGAAAGCTCCAAACAGCTATACGGCGGAAGATACGGTGGAAATAAACTGCCATGGCGGTATTCTTATGACAAAAAGAATATTGGAAACTGTCATAAGAAATGGAGCCAGGCTTGCGGAACCGGGGGAATTTACAAAGAGGGCTTTTTTGAACGGAAGAATCGATTTATCAAAAGCGGAAGCCGTAATGGATATTATCCATGCCAAAAATAATCTTGCCTTAAAAAATTCTGTGAATCAGTTAAAAGGTTCTGTTTTTGATTTTATTCAAAAACTTAGAAATGATATTCTTTATGAAATAGCTTATATAGAATCTGCATTGGATGATCCGGAACATATCAGCTTGGAAGGATATCGGGAAAAATTATTGGAAAAAACGGATAATATTTTAGGTTCTTTAAAAAAATGGATGGATTCTTTTGATAATGGAAAAATATTAAAAGAAGGAATCCGTACGGTTATTGTAGGAAAACCGAATGTCGGTAAATCTTCTTTTTTAAATCTTTTTACGGGAGAAGAGAAAGCGATAGTTACAGATATTGCAGGAACAACAAGGGATGTGCTGGAAGAAAGCGTTTATTTGAATGGAATTCATTTGAATATGGTGGATACTGCAGGTATTCGGCAGACAACGGATAAAGTGGAAGAAATCGGAGTAGGAAAAGCAAGAAAATATGCGGATGAAGCGGATTTGATTCTTTATGTGATAGATGCATCTGTTTCTTTGGATGAAAATGATTATGATATTATGGAAATGATATCGGATAAAAAATTTATTATACTTTTTAATAAAACGGATTTGGAACATTGTATAACGGAAGATATGGTAAAACGTGAATTTTTATTAAGGATTCCAGATGGTTTTTTGTCTGATTTTCCATTGATTAGAACTTCTGTCAAAGAAAATAAAGGAATGGACCGATTGGAGGAAATGATAAAAGATATGTTTTTCCATGGTGATATTTCTTATGATAATGAAGCAATAATAACTAATGTAAGACATAAAGAAGCTATTATGGATGCTTATGAAAGTATGCTTCAAGTAAAAGTAAGTATTGAAAACGATATGCCGGAAGATTTTTATTCTATTGATTTAATGAGCAGTTATGCTTCTTTAGGAAAAATTATAGGAGAAGAAGTGGGCGAAGATCTGATAAATGAAATTTTTTCTAAATTCTGCATGGGAAAATAGAAGAATGAAGATATTGATTTCCCGTTTTTTGCAGAGGGGTTGTTAACTCATTGATATAAGAGGAAGGAATTTTTTTGATGGCCGTGGAAGTAAAAGTAAGAGAAAAAGTGGATGTTTGCGTGATAGGAGCCGGCCATGCCGGATGTGAGGCTGCCCTTGCCTGCGCAAGGCTTGGAATGGAAACGGTTATTTTTACAGTCAGCATAGACAGCATTGCTTTAATGCCATGTAATCCGAATATAGGAGGTTCTTCCAAAGGGCATCTGGTGAGGGAAGTGGATGCTCTTGGGGGAGAAATGGGAAAAGTTATTGACCGGACATTTATCCAGTCGAAAATGCTGAATCGTTCCAAAGGCCCGGCGGTTCATTCTCTCAGAGCCCAGGCGGATAAGGCGGAATATTCCAGGACAATGAGAAAAGTACTGGAAAACCAGGATAATATTACGATAAAACAAGCAGAAATTTGTGAAATATTGACAGAAAATAGGAAAATTACAGGTGTAAAGACTTTTACAGGTTCTGTTTATGAATGTAAGGCAGTAATTTTATGTACAGGAACTTATTTGAAAGCGAGATGCCTCTGCGGCGAAGCTATTACATATACGGGGCCGAACGGATTGCAGGCAGCAAATTATTTGACAGATTCTTTGAAAGATCTTGGAATTGAAATAAGAAGGTTTAAGACAGGAACTCCTGCCAGGATGGATAAACGAACTATTGATTTTTCTAAAATGGAAGAACAATTTGGAGATGAAAGAGTAATTCCTTTTTCATTTTCTACCAATCCAGAAGATGTACAGATCGACCAGGTTTCCTGCTGGCTTACTTATACCAATGCAGAAACTCATAAAATTATCAGGGAAAATTTGGATCGTTCTCCGATTTATGCAGGAGTGATAGAGGGAACAGGACCGAGATATTGTCCTTCTATAGAGGATAAGGTAGTTAAATTTGCTGATAAAGAAAGGCATCAGGTTTTTATCGAACCGGAAGGATTATATACAAATGAAATGTATGTGGGCGGGATGTCTTCTTCGCTTCCAGAAGATGTACAGATTGCTATGTACCGGACAGTGCCGGGACTTGAGAATTGTAAAATAGTAAGAAATGCATATGCTATAGAATATGATTGTATTAATGCAAAGCAATTATATCCGACTTTGGAATTTAAAGACATAAAAGGACTTTTTAGTGCTGGACAGCTGAATGGAAGCAGCGGTTACGAGGAAGCGGCAGCGCAAGGATTGGTTGCAGGAATCAATGCAGCTCTTTTGATAAAAGGCAGAGAGCAGATAATATTGGATCGTTCGGAAGCGTATATAGGAGTTCTTATCGATGATCTTGTGACGAAAGATAATTTTGAACCTTACCGTATGATGACATCCCGGGCGGAATATCGTCTTTTGCTTCGTCAGGATAATGCAGATCTACGTTTAAGGGAAAAAGGATATAGGGTCGGACTTATTTCTGAAAAAGATTATGAAGCAACTCTGATAAAAAAGAAAATGATAAATGAAGAAATGAAACGTTTAAAGAATCTTATGGTGGGAGCTTCTAAAAACGTACAGAAGTTTCTTTCTTTGAAGGGAAGTTCGGAATTAAAGACGGCAACGAGTATGGCGGAATTAATGTGCCGTCCTGAATTATCTTATGATATTTTGTCTGAAATCGATACTGACAGGGTACCTTTACCTGAAGATGTGATAGAGCAGGTGGAAATAGAAATAAAATATGAAGGTTATATTTCCAGGCAATTAAAACAGGTATCCCAGTTTAAGAAAATGGAAAATAAGAAAATACCTGAAAATTTGGATTATCATGATGTAAAAAGTCTTCGATTAGAAGCGAGACAAAAATTAATGGATAGAAAACCAGTATCGATAGGGCAGGCTTCCCGCATATCCGGGGTTTCTCCTGCAGATATTTCTGTTTTGCTTATTTATTTGGAGCATTTTAAAAAAGATAATTAAGATGGAGAGTTAGTTTGGATAATTTAAAGAATTTTTACTTCGACCAGTTTAAAGAAGATTTGAATGAGTTAGATATTTATCTAGGAGAGAATCAGTTCGATCAGTTTATGCAGTATTATGAAATTCTTATAGAGTGGAATTCTTTTATGAATCTGACAGCGATCACAGATTTTAATGATGTCTTAAAAAAACATTTTATTGATAGTCTTTCTCTTGTAAAAGTTGCTTTTTTAAAAAAAGAAATTTCTATAATTGATGTAGGAACTGGAGCTGGATTTCCTGGTATTCCGCTTAAAATTGCTTTTCCTGATTTGGATATTGTTTTATTGGATTCTTTAAAAAAAAGAATTCATTTTTTAGAGGAAGTTATAAATCAACTTGGATTGAAAAATATTTCTGTAATTCATGGAAGGGCAGAGGATTATGCAAAAGAAAATAGAGGGAGAGAAAAATTTGATTTATGTGTTTCCAGAGCAGTAGCAAATCTTTCTACTCTCTCTGAATATTGTATTCCTTTTGTAAAGAAGAAAGGTAAGTTTATTTGTTATAAATCAGAAAAACTTACGGACGAACTTTCCAATGCAAAAAAGGCAATTTCTATATTGGGCGGGAAAGTAGAAAAACAAGTAGATTTTTTTCTCCCTTCTTCAAAGATATATAGAAATTTTCTTGTGATTGACAAAGTAAAAGAAACACCGCCGAAATTTCCAAGAAAAGCAGGACTTCCTTCTAAGGAACCAATAAGATAATTTGATTATCTTTTACAAATAAATAATAATGAAAAATATTTTTTTGTATGGTATAATTTAATGTGTACAATGTTCCTTTTATGAGGTTTGTTATGTCAGGTGAATTATATGAAAGCTTAGTAGAAATATATAAAAGTTTTCTTTTAGAAAAAGAAGATATTTTGAAAAAACTGGAATCAAGCGAAAATGATAATGAATACCAATTATATAATAATTATTTGTATACTATTGATTCAAGAATAAATACTTTAGGTACTCTTTTGAAACTTTTTGAAGAATATCTTTTTTCTAAAAATGTTATTTCTTCAAAGACTGCTGTTTTAAAAGAAATTGATTCAGATTATGAAAAAGATGGTATAGATTTAAAAAGCAGTTTTGGTAAGGAGCTTCTTAATAAACATCTTCAAATATTGGATATCCAGGAAAAAGAAAGACACCGCATTGCAAGAGAATTACATGATACTTCTTTGCAGAATTTAACACATTTGACACATAAAATAGAATTAAGTTCTTTGTATATTGATGAAGACCCTATACGTGCAAAACTTGAACTTGAGATAATAAATAAGAAATTAAGATCTGTCATAAAGGAAATTAGAAATACTATATTTGATTTACATCCTATGACATTTGATGATTTGGGTTTAAAAGAATCTTTTGAAAGATTGGTCGAAAAATTTAGTGAGACATCAAAAATAAGTATAGATTATAATATTGAAAATATAAACTGTAATAATTCTTTAATATTAATGACCATATTTCGTATAGTAGAGGAGTGCTTAAATAACGCAATTAAACATTCAAGAGGTACGAAAATTTTCTTTGAAATTAAGAAAAATGATGATGATAATTGTTTAATTATAGTTTCAGATAATGGTATAAGTTTTGATAGTAATGATGTATCTTTTTCGAAGGATAATCATTTTGGACTTTCAATTTTAAAAGAAAGAGTTGAACTTTTATTTGGAACTATGGAAATTGATTCTAAACCTGATTATGGAACTACTATAAAAATTATAGTTCCATTGATAGATTAATTTAGGGAGAAAAATGAACATGAATATTAAAGTAATGATAGCGGATGATCATGTTTTAATGAGGGAAGGAGTTAGACAGCTTTTGGAATTTGATGGCAGTATTAAGGTTGTTGCTGAAGCTGCAGATGGAATAGAATGTTTAGAATGTTTAAAAAAGGTGGAGCCGGATGTATTATTGTTAGATATCAATATGCCAAATAAGAATGGAATTGAAGTTCTAGAGGAAATAAAAAATAATAATATGAATATTAAGGTGTTGATTCTTACTGTTCATAATGAGGTAGAATATTTATTAAAAGCAGTGGATATAGGAGTAGATGGTTATATTTTAAAGGATTCAGAATCAGCTGAATTGAAAAAAGCTATATTTTCTATTTATAATGGAGAGAGTTATATACAGGCAAGTCTGATTCCGTCTTTAAATTACCGTTTAGCAAATAGGGATCTTGATAAAGAAAAAATTAATACCTTAACGAAAAGAGAATTAGAAGTTTTGATACAGGTAGCCAATGGTATGTTTAATAAAGAAATAGCTATTATATTGAATATTAGTGAAAGAACCGTAAAAAATCATATATCTAATATTTTTAAAAAAATAGAGGTAAATGATAGAACTCAGGCGGCTGTTTTTGCAATTAAGAATAATTTAATTAAATTGTATTAGTGTGAGAAGTACTTCTAAAGCTCATGCCAGAGGGCATTTCGCTAAGAAGTACTAAGACTTGCAAAGCAAGTCTTTCTCACACCGAAGGGGGTGTCGCAAAATCATAAAATTAGATGATTGAGCGATACCCTCGCTCTATTTCGACAAAAAAAGTCCAGCGTTTTCTTGTTTCAAGAAAATCTGCTGGATTTTGGGCGTACTTTAATAACGGTTCCTGTTTTAAAGGGTTTAAGCTGTCCCTTTCACTGCAAACAGATGGCTTCCTGTCCTTTCTTTTTGTATTTTTTCATGTAGCTTATTGATGTTATACCCTATGCATAGCAAAAGTATTTCAAGTTTTACCTTTGTTTTCCCACGCAGCAGAAATCTTTGGAATCCATAGTCATTTTTCAGGACACCAAATGCACCTTCTACTTGAATGGAACGGTTCATCCGGTATCTGATCCCTGTTTCACTCAGGATGTTTTCATAAGATTCCTGCCGTTTTTCCAAAAAACTTTTTGACAGGCACAGCCGCTTGTTCCCTTTTGCTTTTGTACATTTACTTTTGTAGGCACAACCGCTGCAATCTTCGCACTCATAGACGGTCACTTCTGATTCATACCCACTTTTACTTTTCTGTTTCCTGATATAAAGCGGGGAAAGAAGCTGCCCTGCATGACAGGTGTATGTATCAGCTGTTTCATCATAACGCATGTTTTCCCGCTTGCTGATATCCTGTTTGAAACTGCGTTTTTTCCACTTCCCGTAGGTCTGGGGCTTTATATACGGGGCCTGCCCGCACTCTCTTAAGTACGTGTATCCTTCTTCGCTTTCATATCCGGAATCGGCAGTCACGCTTGGGTACCGGAATAAAAGGTTCTTTTCCATTGTTTTTAAAAATGGGACTAACGTCCAGACATCATTCCTGTCCTGAAAGACATCGGCAGCCACGATATATTCACTGTCCACGGCGATCTGTACATTATATCCCGGTTTTAGCTGGGCATTCCTCATATGGTCATCTTTCATGTGCATAAAGGTGGCATCCGTATCTGTTTTACAGTAATTGTTCCGCCCCTGGAAGCTTGCCGTATGCCAGTCATAAACCGTCTGGCGCTCAAGAAATCTGCGGAAGAGTTCTGAATACCGTTGGTTCTTACTTTTCTTTTTGCCGCGTCCGTTTACAAAAACAGTACCGTCTGTCCGTAAACGGTAGATAGTAGGTACCTCGACTATAGCGGCAAAATATGTGACAATAGACTATATTTCTATCATGGGTATTAAAAGTTAAGTCTCAACTTTTGATACCGCTATACGGAG